>JBOHKK010000060.1:0-21578 GCA_050729115.1 Geminicoccaceae bacterium
CGTTCAGCATGCGGCCTTGATCCGGCCGACCGCGAAGCGGAACGGAAATCGCCAGACGACCGTGGCGGCCGGCGGCGCGAGATCCGCGGCCTCGAGCAGGCGGCGCCAGTCGCGCCGGTCGAACGCGCGCGCGACCGACAGGGGGGCGTCGTGCCGCACGAAACGGTGCATGCGCGAGAGCCGCGCGCCGTGATGCGCCACCAGCCAGGGCACCCGGTGGCGATGGAGGTCGTTGATCAGCCAGCCGAGCCGGGTGCGGTGCTCCATCCAGCGCAGAAACCGCACCAGGCGGACGTCGTCCAGGTGATGCGCGAACAGCGCGCTCACGACGAGGTCGATCGCCAGATCGGGCGGAACGTCGAACAGGTCGGCGGTGAGGTATCGGATCGGCGCGTGGTCCGGGGTGGCGGCCGCGGCCGCGGCGGTCGCATGGGGATTGAGGTCGACCCCGATCAACTGCACCTCGAGCCTGCGCACGCGCGCCCAGGCTGCAATCCGGCGCAGCATGTCACCGCCTCCGCAGCCCGCGTCCAGCACCGTGACCGGTCGCTTCGTTCGGGGCTCGAGGCGCAGCTGGTCCAGCCAGCGCAGGGTCACGCGATACGCGCCGGTCCAGCGATTGATCCGCTCGAGATCGCGCAGGCATGCTTCGATGGTGCCGGAGTCGGCCCGCTCGATGTCCAGCAGCTCGAGCCTGGCGCTGCGCCGGCAGAGGTCGACGGCGCGCATTCAGGCCTCGAACAGCATGGTCTCGGCCACGAGCCCCGGCCCGAAGGCCATGGCGCAGCCGGGACCGCGGGCGTCATCCTGGAGCATCGCCTTCAGCACGAACATCACCGTCGCGGAGGACATGTTGCCGTACCGACGCAGCACGTCGCGCGAGGATCGGAGCCGCTCTTCCGGAAGCTGGAGCGATCGCTCGATCGCGTCGAGCACGCTGCGGCCGCCGGGATGGATCGCCCAGAGCGCGACGGCCTCGGGCGCACGTCCGGCGAGGAGCGCCGGCAGGTGAGCGGCCAGACCGCGCCCGATCGCGCCCGGCACCTCGCCCGAGAGCCTCATGTCGAAGCCGGCGTCGCCGATGCGCCAAGTGATCTGATCGGCCGCCTCCGGCATCACCGCGACGCGAAAGTCATGCAGCGCCAGGCCCTGCGGCTCCGCGGACACCAGCCCCGCGGCGCAGCCATCGGCGAAGATCAGGAACGAGAGCACCTGCTCGAGAGCGTCGGTCTCCTGGAGGTGCAGCGTGCACAGCTCGAGGCAGACCACGAGGACCCGCGCGACGGGTTCCGAGCGCACGATATGGCGGGCGACCTTCAAGGCGTTGATGGCCGCGGAACAACCCATGAAGCCGACCACGGTGCGCTCGACCGCGTGGTCCAGGCTCAGGCGCTCGATCAGCTGCAGATCGAGACCGGGCGCGAAGAAACCGGTGCAGGTCGCGACCACCAGGTGGCTGACGCCCGCGAGCGCGGCATCGAGATCGAGCGTCGCGGCGAAGGCGAGGTCGGCGGCGTGCCGCTCGTAGGCCTGCATGCGCGCCGCCGTGCCCGGGAACGCCCCCGCGCGGTAGAAACCGTCGCGGTCCAGCCGCTCGGGATCGGGATGCGGCGCCAGCACCGAGTAGCGAGCTTCGATGCCGGCCCGCTCCGCCATGCGCGCGAACAGCCGCCGCTGGCGCGGGCAACGGAGCAGCCGCGGCGCATAGGCGACGAACTTGCCATGGACCTCATGCCTCGGCACCGCGGTCCCTATGGCGTTGAGATGGGCGACAGGCACTTGCAGTTCCTCGCTCGAGCGACGGCCGGAACCGACCGCGGCATCGATCACCGAACGCTGCCGCCAGGACTTGCGTTCCGCAAGCCCTCAATCCTCGTCCCGCGAGGTCTGAGGCGCCGCCGTTGCCCCGGTGGAGAAACCGGTCCGGACCGCGGAGCTTGCCCGGAAGGCTTCCGGGTCGATAGGCTACGGTTCTCGCCCTGGAGAGCGACGCGCCGCCGGCGAGGAAACCGATCCTTTGCCGGGGAGCCGACGAGGAAAGGCCGGAGCATTGAACTATCGCAAGAAGCTGATGGTGAAGCCGGGCTCGAGGATCAAGCTCGCGGACCTCGATCCCGGCTACAAGGGCAGGCACGAGAGCCACGACGAGGCGCGGCCCGAGATCCTGAAGCACGTGCAGAAGATGGACGAGCTGCAGTACCTGATGTACGCGGAAAAGCAGCACGCGCTTCTGATCGTGCTGCAAGGGCTCGATGCCGGCGGCAAGGACGGCGTGGTCCGGCACGTGATCTCCGGCATGAACCCGGCCGGCTGCAAGGTCGCCGGATTCAAGGGGCCGACCTCGGAGGAGCTGGCGCACGACTTCCTCTGGCGGGTGCACCCGCACGCGCCGGCCAAAGGCGAGGTGGCGATTTTCAACCGCTCCCACTACGAGGACGTGCTCGTCGCGCGGGTGCACGCGCTGGTACCGAAGCCGGTCTGGGCGCCGCGCTATCAGCTCATCAACGATTTCGAGAAGCTGCTCGCGGTCGAGAACAACACGACCATTCTCAAGTTCTTCCTCTATATCTCCCAAGACGAGCAGCTCGCCCGTTTCAAGGAAAGATTGGAAACGCCCGCCAAGAACTGGAAGATCAGCGACGCCGACTACAAGGAGCGCGGGCACTGGGACGAATACATCGCGGCGTTCGAGGACATGCTCCGCAAGACCTCGACCCGGCACGCCCCATGGTTCGTGATTCCGGCCAACCACAAATGGTTCCGCGACCTGGCGATCTCATCGATCATCGTCGAGACGATGCAGGCCATGAAGATGCGGCCGCCGGAGCCGACGGTCGATCTCGACGAGATCCGCCAGCTCTATCACGCGGCGGCCGACGAGGAGAGCGAGCGGAGCCGCCCGAAGCCCAAGAAGCACCGATAGCGAAGACGACCGATGCGGCTCTGGTGCGCGCGCGAGCCGCGACACGTCGGCTCACCGACATGACCACGTAGCCGGCGTGCTGCCGAATGCCGAAGACCAGTGCAGCCGGGGCGAAGACGGGCTCCGCCCTGTCTGGCCGGCCGGACGATTCGAGCGCTGATGGCGATCTCGCGGCACGTCGCGCAGGGGCTGGCATCATCGTGGTCGAGGCCGGGCCAGGCAGGGCATCCGGATCTCGTTCGGCGAGTTCACCCGGGCCGGCGGTCGGGTCGCCCTGATCACCATCGGCCTGGCGGCGGCCTGGATCCTGGTTCTCAGTCGAGGGGCTCGGCGCCCGAGGTCGCGGGCCCCAGGGCGGTCCGACGGGTGCGGTAGTGGTAGCTGTAGGCGAAGCTGAAGCCGGCCCGTCGATAGAGCTGCTGCGCGACCGCATTGTCCTGCTCGACCTGAAGATAAAGGCGGTTTGCGCCCATCGCCGTCGTCTCTGCGATCAGCGCGTCGAGCACGGCCCCAGCCACGCCCTGGCCACGAAATCGCTCGGCCGTCTGCATCGCGAAGATGCCGGCCCAGCCTCGCTCGACCACGGCGAGGCCGAACCCGGAAGGCTCCCCCTGCGTCCGTGCCAGGGCGTGCGATCGCGTCCGCCAGCCCGGCTTCGTGGTGCCATTCGACAGCGTAAACCGAATTGATGCGCCGGGTCAGGCCGTCGCCGAACGCCAGGCGCCAGCCGTGCAGCGGCTCGACGAGGCGCGCCGGCCACGCCCGCATCGCCAGATCGTCGATCGTTCGAACGGTGTCCGGCGGCAGGAGGATGGCGCTCAGTCGGGGCACGCGATGTCCTTCTCAGATCGAGACCGGCCGCCGCGTCCGCGCCGATGCCATGATCGCCTCGTACAGCACGGCGATCTCGACCCCGGCGCGATCCACGTCGGCATCGGGCCTGGTGCGGTGCCGAACGTGGCCGAGGAACTGGGTGAATGCGCTCATCAGCACCTCGACCGGGCCGCGCGGCTCGAGCTTGGGGACGATGGCGTCATCGAACACCGGGCGCCAGAAGCCGTCGTCGTGCAGGGTGTGCCGCACCCGGTGCCAGGTGACGCGCTCGGCCTGATAGTCGATTTCCAGCGCGCCTTCGCTGCCGCAGACCTCGATCGCCTTGGTGGTGAGCGCATTCGGGACGACGTTGTCCGGCTGGCGCCCGGGCTGGATGTAGCCGGTCTCGACCTTGACGAGAGCGCCGTTCGGGTAGGTCAGGAGGATCAGCGACAGGTCCTCGAGACCGCGGCCGAAATGATCGCGCTGTACCGAGAACACCAGGGTCGGGGTGGCACCGATCAGCCAGTTGCACAGATCGAGGAAATGCACGGCGTCGTTGGCGGTGCAGCCGACGTCCCGGCGCGCCCGCTTGAAGCCCGAGAAGTTGCCGGAGAGATAACGCAGCTCGCCGAGGTCGCCCCGCTGGCTCCGTTCCTTCGCGTACCAGGTGAGCGGATGGTGGCGGAAGTAGTAGCCGACCTGGAGCACGCGATTGCTCCGCTCGAGCGCCGCGGCCAGCTTGCGCGCCTCGGCCGTTACCAGCGTCAGCGGCTTCTCGACGAACACGTCCTTGCCGGCCGCGATCGCCGCGAGGCAGATCTCGACGTGCAACTCCGTTGCCGCGACGACGTCGACCACGTCGACCTCGGGCAGCACCGCGCGATAGTCGGCAACGATCCGCTCCGCCGGGATGTCGCAGGCGGCGGCGCGGGCGCGCGCGTCGGGATCGGGATCGGCGACCCACAGCGCCTCCCGCAGGCCGAGGCGCCGCCATGCCTCCAGATGGCTCGGCCCGAAGCTGCCGCAGCCCACCTGGAGCACCGATCGTGGACGTGTCGAGCTCAACCGCCCTCCTTCTCGGGTCGATGCCAGGCTCACCAAGTTTGAACCTTTGTGCGCCCGGCATCATCCTTCTTTTGGGGCGCGCTGCCGCGTACCTGGCTCCCAGCACCGACCTCGGTGGTCGGTGCGGAGCGGCACGCCAACCCCGCGCGCGATATTTCCTCAGCTACACCTGGAGCACCGATCGTGGACGTGTCGAGCTCAATCCCCTCCTTTTCGGGTCCATACCAGGGTCACCAAGTCTGAATTTTTGTGCGCCCGGCATCATCCTTCTTTTGAGGCGCGCTGCCGAGCAGCCAACCCCGCACGCGATATTTCCTCAACTACGTGGAGTCTCCCTTCCCGACTTTGGCGCCCCGATGCAGTGGCGTCCGTACCGCCCTCGCTGCCGACCAGCCGTTGCGCCGCGTCCGCCGATCGTGCCGAGCTCGACCTCGCCATCGACGCGCGGCGCGAACGGTTGCCACTCGGGACTGGTGGTCGGTCCCTCGTCGTCGCCCTCGGCGCCCGGCCCATGCTCTGCGGTTAACCTTTCGTCAACCGTCGGCTGCCATGGTGTCAGTCTTCGATGGTCCATGCGACCGTGGGAATCCGCGCCTCCGGTGTCTTCGGTGGCGCACAGACTCCCAGGATCGCATGGACCATCCGAAGAAGAGTTGACCACGAGAACGTTAACCTTTGGTTAATGCCTCGGTGACCGCATTCCCACCGAACACGACCGTCTGGCTGTGGATCGCAACGAGCGCGGGCGCACCGCCCGCGGCCGCCTCGATGAGGAGCGATCCGCGAAGGATCTTGCCCTGAAACGGGGTGACCACGCGTGGGAGTAGCAGGCGTAAGCGCCGACGAGATGACGTCCGGGCAACACCTCGTCGGGCTCGACCTCGATCGCTCCGGCAACACCCGGACGACGCTGCCCGGCCGGGCGGCGAGCGCGTCGCGGCTCACCCTGTGGCATCCGCCGACCAGATCGAGGAGCGCGTCGACGGTGCACGACTGCAGAGGCGAGACCGGGCGGTCCGCGCCGAGGCGTGTCGCCCAATCCTCGTGGCCGCGGGCCGAGCGCGGCTGGCGCGCGACCCTGCATCCACTCGTACGACCGGTCGAGATCGAGCGTGGTCCCAGGATTCACCTCGTGGAACCGGGCGCGGAGATCCTTCGGCGAGGCGCCGCCGAGCAGCGCCGCGGTGATCCTCGATTTGGCAACCAGATCCCGAACCATCGCGGTTCGTCACCGGGTGCACAGGTGCGCACGCCCGGCGCGGCGCGCCCATCTGCCATCGTCACCCCACCCGGACCAACAACAGGCCAGAGCAAACGGAAGCTCCCGTAACGGCGGCACCAAGCTTGCCCGTCCGGAAGAGCTCGCCGTGCCAAACTTTTCCAGAACCTTTCACAAATTTCCACGCATCCGGGCGCGCACCGGTGGCGATCAAACCGCCATCGCCTCCTGATTCGCCAGACTCTTCCGGCGGTTTTCCGGGCTCTTCCATGGCTTTCCGCTCAGGCATGCGCTGAGGTGGCATCACGTGAGCGGAAGGACCGTTGGACGCCCATGCCCAGATGCTGAGCCGCTTCGGATCGCACCGACGCGCGTGGTGACCGGCCCGGCCACGGCCGGCGGCGTCTTCGTGCCCTTGCGCGTCGCTCGATGGGTCTTGACGGCAAGCTTCGAGCGGTGGCTGCTGGGGCAGGATCGGGCGAGCCAACGCCATCGCCCGAGCCTGCTGGAGGGTGACGGGATCAGGGACGTCGGGCGCACCCGCGTCGAGGCGGAGCTCGAAACTCGAAAGCCGTTCTGGCGAGCCTGAGCGGGCCCGGTTGCTCCGGCAGATGGCATTGATGGAGGTGTCGATGAGCGTCGCGAGATACGATCTGATCGTGATCGGAGGTGGGCCGGCTGGCGAGAAGGGCGCTGCCCAGGCTGCGTATTTCGGCAAGAGAGTGGCGCTGATCGAGAGAGGCCCGAGCCTGGGCGGTACGGTGGCGAATACCAGCATCCCGATCAAGGCGCTGCGGGAGACGGCGCTGTACCTGGAAGGCTTTCGGACCCGCAAGCTGCACGGCATCGATTTCAACATGAAGGAAGGGGCGACGTTGCGCGACTTCATCTCGAAGGCGCATGCGCTCGTGCGCGATTTCCGGTTCCGAATCGCCACCAACCTCGACAACCACAGTGTCGATGTCATCCCCGGCCAGGCTGCCTTCGTCGATCCGCACACGGTCAAGGTGGAGCACCTCAAGCGACCGCCGATGGTTCTCTCGGCGGACGTCATCCTGATCGCGTGCGGATCGCGCCCTTATCACCCGCCTCAGTTCGATTTCAGTGGGGACGGGATCTACGACTCCGACACGTTGGTGCGGGCGAACTGCATGCCCAAGCGGCTCGCCGTCGTCGGCGCCGGCCCGACGGGCTGCGAATACGCCTGCATCCTGACGTTGCTCGGCTGCTCGGTCACCCTGGTGGACGCCAGCGAAGCGTTCCTGCCCTTCCTCGATTCCGAGGTCTCGGCCCTCCTGGAGCAGAGCCTGATGGAGGCCGGCATCGATCTGATTCGGGCAACCCGGGTGGACCGGGTGAGTGGCGGGCCGCCGTTCACGCTCGCGCTCGACAATGGGCGCGAGCTCAAGGCGGACGCCGTCGTGGCCGCCGCGGGTCGGACCGGCAACACCGACAGCCTGGCGCTGGAGAACGCCGGGCTCACCGCCAACGCGCGCGGACTTCTGAGCGTCAACGAGAGTTTTCAGACCACCGCGCAGCACATCTATGCCGCCGGCGACGTGATCGGCTTCCCGGCGCTCGCCTCGAGTTCCATGGAGCAGGCCCGCCTGGCGATGGTCCATGCTTTCGATCTGAAGTACAAGCGGGAGGCGCCGACCCTGCTGCCCTACGGCATCTACACGATCCCCGAGTGTTCCATGGTGGGGGAGACCGAAGACTCCGCGCAACGCAAGGGCATCGCTTACGTGGTCGGACGGGCTCGTTACCGTGACAACGCCCGCGGCGGCGTCATCGGCGACGACGCCGGCTTTCTGAAGCTCATCTACTCTGCCGAAGAGATGCGGCTGATCGGCGCGCACATGATCGGCGAGCAATCGATCGAGCTGATCGACATCGGTCTCCTGGCGATCCAGATGAACGGCACCTTCCAGGCGTTCATCGATGCCTGCTTCAACTTCCCGAGCCTCGCCGAGTTGTACAAGTACGCGACCTACGATGCCATGAAGCGCAAGCAGCAGGGTCGCGTGCAGGGAGCGCAGGCGGTGGCCGATGCGGCAAGACTCAGCCTGGTTTCCAGTGCTCGATCCGGAGCGGGGGGGCACCGAGAGGGGTCCACAGCCGGTTGAGCCTCGAGGCGACGAAGAGCGGGTTTGGGGCGGGCTCGAGGGCCTGGGTCCGACGTCCCTTTCTGAGCAGTGGCTGGTCTGATCGGCTTCTCATACCGGCCGCACGATCGTCGTGACCCAAAGGCCTCTGCGGTTTTTCTGTCATGCCCGGGCTTGACCCGGGCATCCAGTCTGGACCCCCGGGTCAAGCCCGGGGGTGACAAGAAGAGCGAATCATGGGTAAAGACTTTGCGAGTCTGGTATCAGGCGATCGTTGCCTTGCGGTGACGGTCAGATCGCGCCGCGGGCGTCGATCGGCCAGATGTCCACGAGCACATCACCGTGGACCACGTGGTAGACGTCGTAGAGGTTCACGGTCGGGTCGCAGTGCGGCGTGATGCACTCGAGCGCGGTGCCGACCGGCAGATGCTGCGGCGCGTCGGCCAGCTCGATCCGGCCGTGCTCGTCGCCGAAGAAGTGGTACGCGGCGCCAGCGGGGGCGCCGCGGGCGATCACCGGGCGCGGTCCGTCGGTCGCGAAGTGCTTGAGCCCGGCATCGGTGGTGACGTGGGCGGCGGCATTCGCGCTGATCACCGAGGTGCGCACGAACAACGCCGGCTCGAACGGCTGCGGCTGGTCCGGGCGCAGCGCGACCTGCTGATACTGGACGTCCATGAAGGCGTAGCTGCCGCACTGCAGCTCGGTGAACAGGCCGCCCGCGGCATCGAGTGCGTGGCTGCCGGTGCCGGCGCCGGTGATCATCCGCGGCGCCAGGCCGTCGGCCCGCAATCGCGCCACCACCTCGCCCGCTTTGGCGTACTCGACCTCGTCCTGACGCCGGCGCTCGGAGAGGTCGGCGGTGTGCTGGAGATGCCCGGCATAGGCCTGCACGCCGCCGAAGGACAGGCTGTTGGAGCCGGCGATCCGGCGCGCGAGCCCAAGCGCCGGCTCGGTGCCGGCGCAGCCGGTGCGCTGGCGGCCGACCCCGAGGTCGACCAGAACGATCAGCTGACGATCGGCGCCGGCGACGGCCCCGGCAAGCTCGTCGACCCCCGGCAGCCGGTCGGCCACCACCATCAGTCCTTCGGCCCGCTCCAGCAGCGCGCGCAGGCGCGCGAGCTTGGCGGGCGTGGCCAGCGGCGAGGTGATCAAGAGATTGCCGATGCCACCGTCGGTCAGCCGCTCGGCCTCGCCGATCGTGGCGACCGAGATGCCGATCGCGCCGGCTTCCAGCTGCCGCCGCGCCACCTCGACCGACTTGTGGGTCTTGGCGTGGGGCCGCAGCGCCACCCCGTGCTGCGCGCAGTAGGCGGCCATGGCGCCGACGTTGCGCTCGAGCGCGGCGATGTCGAGCACCAGCGCCGGGGTGCACAACCGGCCACGCGATCCGGGCTGGCCGATCAGGCCCGCGTTCGGCCCGAGAAAGGCCACTCGCCTACCCCCGCCAGATGCCTTCGGTCCGCAGGCCTGCGGCCGCCTTGTCCAGCCCCTCGGCAAAACGGCTGGCGATCAGCTCGCCGTCGTCGGCGGTGATGGTGAGCGGCGGCGAGAACGCGACGATGTCGCCGGAGGGCAGATTGCGCGTGATCAAGCCCTCGGCGAGGCAGCATTGCACGACCCGCGCGGCGATCTTGTGCTTGGGATCGAACGCCTGCTTGCTCGCCTTGTCGGCGACCAGCTCGATCGCCATGATCAACCCCTCGCCGCGCACGTGCCCGACCAGCGGGTGGTCGGCGAACGCCTCGCGCATGCGGCGCTGGAAGTGCGCGCCCACGTGCCGGGCGTTGTCGACCAGCCCTTCGCCTTCGATGATGTCCAAGTTCGCCATGGCCGCGGCCGCCGCGACCGGATGGGCGGTGTAGGTGTAGCCGTGGGCGAACGGGCCGATCTCGCGCGAGTGCTCGACGATCGTCTCCCAGATCTTGTCGTTGATCAGGCTGCCGGACATCGGCACGTAGCCGCTGGTCAGCCCCTTGGCGATGGTCATGATGTCCGGGCGGATGCCGAACCGGTTCGAGCCGAACCAGTGCCCGAGGCGGCCGAAGCCGCAGATCACCTCGTCGGCGATCATCAGGACGTCGTGCTTGTCCAGGACCGCCTGGATCTCCTGGAAGTAGCCCTCGGGCGGCACGTGGACGCCGCCAGCACCCATCACCGGCTCGGCGATGAAGGCGCCGACGGTGTCGGGTCCCTCGCGCTCGATCAGCGCCTCCAGCTCGCCTGCAAGGCGCTTGGCATAGTCCTGCTCGGACATGTCCTCGGGCTTGTCCCGGTAGACGTCCGGGCACGTCGTATGCTTGACCTCGGGGATCGGCAGGTGGAACGCTTTGTGCACCTGCGGCAGCCCGGTCAGGCTGGCGGCGGCGACGGTCACGCCGTGATAGCCCTTGTGGCGGGAGATGATCTTCACCTTGTCCGGCTTGCCGCGAAGGTTGTTGTAGTACCAGACCAGCTTGACGTTGGTGTCGTTGGCATCGGAGCCGGAGTTGCCGAAGAACACCTTGCTCATGCCCTCCGGCGCCAGGCGGATCAGCCGGTCCGCGAGGCGGATCGAGGGCTCGGTCGCCATCGACGAGAAGGCGTGGAAGTAGCTGAGCTTCTTCGCCTGCTCATAGATCGCCTCGGCGACCTCGGGACGCCCGTAGCCGATGTCGACGCACCACAGGCCGGCGACGGCGTCGAAGTAGCGCTGGCCATCCAGGTCGCGCAGCCACGCCCCCTCGCCCTCCGTGATCACCCGCGGCCCGCTCTCCAGATGGTCGGCGAGCGCCGTGAACGGGTGAAGGAAGCTCTGCCGGTCGAGCTCGGCGAGCGACAGGTTGTGGGTCGGCTGGACGGTCATGACAGGCTCCCTCGGCCGTTGGATCTGACGTGCGGCCGGCTCGCCTACACATAGCGGGCGGGCGCGGGGCGGCCAATGGTTGTCGTGGCGAGGCGGGGCGAAGGGTCGCCCTTCGGCGCCGCTCGGCAGGGTGAGCCCGAGGCATTCCGGCAAACGAGAGCGTGCACCGGGTTGCTCGACGAACCTGCTCGCGACCGCGACGCCGTATTCCCCGCTCGTCCGGTCCCTGGCAACGATCGACCACGTCATTCCTGCTCCTCCCCTCGTGTTGGCGCCCCTCCAGTTCAGCGCTTGCCCGGATGCGACGGCGAGCGGCGCTCGACGTCCGGCGGGCTCTCGGCGAGGTCCCAGAACAGGCCGGCCATGAGAGCGAGGCTCTCGCGCGCCACCGGGCCCAGCAGGTGTTCGTCCGGCGCATGCTGCGAGCAGCCGGGATAGGAATGCGGCACCCACAGCGTCGGCAGGGCCAGGATGTCCGAGAACACGTCGTTGGGCAGCGAGCCGCCGAAGTTGGGCAGCACCGCCGGCGTCTTGCCGGTCGTGCGCTGGATCGAGGCGGCAGCCCAGATTGGCCACTGGCTCTCGGGGTCGAGCCGCGTCGCCGGGAAGTAGCCCTTGGGCGAGCGCTCGATGCCGACCATGGCCAGGCCGTGGCTGTCGAGGTGGGCGCGGAGCGCCGGGAGGAACGTCGCCGGGTCACGTCCGACGACGAAGCGGATCTGGCAGTGCGCGCTCGCCCGCGGTGGGATGGCGTTCACCGGGCGCGCGGGGTTGCCCGCCGTGACGGCGAGGACCTCGAAGGTGTTCCAGCCGTAGAGCCGCTCGACCGGCGTGAGCCCCGGCTCGCCCCAGCCGGGATCGATCTCGGGGTCGCTTTCGTGGCGCTCGAGCTCGAGGCCCGCGAGCGCCTGGCGCACCGGCCCCGGCAGCACCTCCGGCACGAGACTGCGCGCGAGCACCTTGCCCTGGGCCGAGACGGTGCAGGCGAGCGCATGCGCGAGGATGATCCCGGGGTTCGCGAGCAGCCCGCCCCAGTTGCCGGAGTGGTGGCCGCCTTCGCGCAGATCGACGACGAGGTCGAAGTTGAGCGCGCCCCGGGCGCCGAGGAAGAGCGTGGGCTGCGCGGCTTTGAAGCGGGGTCCGTCGGACGCGATGAGGACGTCGGCCCGGAAGCGGTCGCGGTGCCGGGCGCACAGCTCGCGCAGCCCGGGCGAGCCGACCTCCTCCCCCATCTCGATCAGGATCCTGACGTTGAAGCCGAGGCGGCCGCGGCTCGCCAGAAGCGCGCCGAGCGCCCGAATGTTGATCAGGTGCTGGCCCTTGTTGTCGGCGGTGCCGCGGCCATACCAGCGCTTTCCCTCGATGCCGAGCGTCCACGGCGAGCGCCCGTTCGACCACTGCTCATCCTGGCCGTGGATGACGTCGCCATGGCCGTAGGAGAAGACGGTGAGGAGCTCCGGGCCTTCGATTCGCTCCGCGTACAGAAATGGCCCGCCGCCCGGCGCCGGGTTCGCCAGCACCTCGCAGCCAAAGCCCATCGGCTCGAGCGCGGCGCGCAGCGCATCGACGTAGCGCAGGGCCTCGCCGGTGCGGTCGTCGCGCTGGCTCTCGGTGCGCATGGCGACGTAACGGGCAAGCTCCTCGCGCAACCCACCGCGGTCGCAATAGGCGGTGGCGGCGGCGACCGCCGCGTCCCTGCTCATCCGATCAACCTCCTCGAGCTCAGGCGACGTCCCCGACATCGCCGCGCACGCCGAAGAACGGCCCGTAGGCCTCGTCGAGCGCCGGCTGCCGGCAAACCGCCGGCCCAGCGGTACATGGTCCAACTACCCCATGGCGGCCGCTGGCCGAGGGAGCCGTCGACCTTGGTCGGGCCACAGCCACCTCGGAGCAGGCCACCCACCGCCGGGTGATCCGAGCCGACGACTAACGGGAGAATGCCAGCGTTGGCAGGAACAGCGAAATTTCCGGGACGTAGGTCACCAGCATCAGCACGATCACGCTGATCAGGAGCATCGGCAACATCGCCAACGAGGCCGCCTCGAGGCTCACCTTGCCGATGGCCGAGGCGATGAACAGGCAGATTCCCACCGGCGGCGTCGTCAGGCCGATGGCGATGTTGAGCACGACGATCGTGCCAAAGTGGATCGGGTCGACATCGATCACCTCGATCACCTCGATCAGCACCGGCAGAGCGAGGATCATCGCCGCGATCGGCTCCAGGAACGTGCCGAGGATCAAGAGGAAGATATTGATCAGCAGCAGCAGCAGAACCTTGTTCTCGGTGATCCCCAGCATCAGCGTCGCGATCTGGTCGGGAAATCGCTCGAAGCTGAAGATGAACTGCACCATGCTGGCCATGCAGACGATGAACAGGATGCCGGCCGTCATCAGCGCCGCGTCCACGAGCGGCCGCCACAGGTTGCGCCAGGACAGGGTGCGGTAGATCATCGCGGAGATGACGAGCGCGTAGATCACCGCCACCGCGGCCGACTCGGTCGGCGTGAAGATGCCGAGCAGAATGCCGCCGAGTATGATCGCGGGCAGCACGAGCACCGGCGCGGCAACGATCGTGGCGGCAACCCGCTCGCGCACGTTCAAGCGCTCCGAGACGGGATAGTCTCGGCGCCTGGCGACCCACCAGGCATAGGCGAGCAGCGCCATGCCCAGCAGGATTCCAGGGACGATCCCTGCGATGAACAGCTGTGCGATCGACGTCTGCGTCAGGACACCATAGACGATGGTGGCGATGCTCGGCGGGATGATCGCGCCGACCACCGCGCAGATGGCGAGCAGCCCGACCGCGTATTCCTTGGGATAGCCTTGCTTGACCATGGCCGGGATGAGCACGCTGCCCAGGGCGGCCGTGTCGGCCGCCGCGGCGCCGGTCACCCCGCCGAAGAACATGCTGGCGACGACGGTGACGAGCGACAGCCCCCCGCGGACGTGGCCGACGAAGGCATTGGCGCACCGCAGGATCCGCTCGGTGATGCCGCCGAAATTCATCAGGTTGCCCGCCAGCAGGAACAGCGGCACCGCGAGCAGCACGAACTGATCGACGCTGTTGTACATCCGCTGCGGGAAGGTGACCATCAGGCCGAGATTGCCGGAGATGGCGAGATAGAGCGTGGCGGCAAGGCCCAGCGCCATCGCGATCGGAACCCCGATCAGCAGCAGCCCTCCGAAGCTCCCGAGGAACAGGCCCATCAGTCGATCCCGGGACGCGGGTCGACCGCCACCGATCCACGGCGTTCCCGGTGGCCTTCCCGGCTGAACAGAGCGGGCAGTATCCGTAGCAAAGCCAAAATGAAGTGCCCGCTGAGGATCAGGCACCCCACGGGAATGGCCAGATAGAGCCAGTACATCGAGATCGCGCCCGTGGCGTCGGCGCCGAACAGGGCCGTGCCGATGAAGTCGGCCGCGGGCATGGAGAACTGAGAATTGAGCGCCGCGAACAGATAACCATAATAGACCAGCGTCCAGAGGAAACCGATCATCGTCAAATAGATTAGAATGCTAAGTGGCGCCTTGATCCGTTCAGGCAAGATGTTCGTAAGTATGTCCAATCTCACCAATTCACCTCGTTCGAACGCGGCGCCGATCAGCAGGAACGTGAGCAGGACCAGCGTGTATCGACAGACCTCCTCCGCCCAGATCAACGAGTCGTTCAGCACGTATCGAAAGAAGACCTGAACGCCCATGACCGTCACGAGGACGCTCATCAGGCCGCTCGCGAGGATGATGGCTGCGGCGTTGTAGAGCCGTCCGGCCGCTGCCAACGCGCCGCCGCGCGTCGTTGCCCGCTCGCTGCTCAAGGCCCGTCTCCCCTTGCCGCGTCGATCTCCGGCGCAGACCCGCCGGTCCGGACGACGACCGCCGCGCCTGCGCGGCCGCCGTCGGGGCAGACCGGACTACTGGCCGAGCGTCTGCGTCGCCTCGATGTAGTCGCCGATCAGCGGGTCCTTCGCCGCCCATTCGTCGAACACCGGCTGCATCAGCTCGAGCAGCCGTTCGCGGTCCTCGAACTCGTAGATCTGCACCCCCTCCGCCTCGAGCCGCTCGATCCCTTCGGCTTCCTGCTGCTTGGTGTGGGCGACGAACTCGGGCGTCAGGTTCCGACACGTGTCGACGATGGCCTGCTGAAGGTCCGGCGGCAGCCCGTCGTACTTGGCCTTGTTCATGAAGAACAGGCCTGGCCAGAAATATTGGCCCGTGAGAGTCACGTGCTTGGCATTCTCCCAAAGATTGTCGGCGCCGATCGAGGAGATGTTGGTGTCGGAGGCGTCGATGACGTTGGTCTGCAGCGCGGTGTAGACCTCGGCATAGGGAACGCCGACCGGATTGGTCCCCATCCGTTCCCAGATCGCCTTGTGGAGCGGAATCGGGACGATCCGGGTCTTCAGGCCTGCGAAATCCTCCATCGTCCGAATCGGCCCTTCCCGATTGAGGAAGTGCCGCTGGCCGCCCTCGCTGTAGCAGAGGCCCTTGAGCCCGGAATCCTCGAGCGAATCCAGCATCTCGATGGCCGGCTCCGACTGCAGCATCAGCGCGAGATCGTCATAGGTGGCGACCAGGCCCGGAAGCTGCAGCGCGTCGAAGGCGACCTTGCCCAGAAGCAGCGGGAAATTGACCGAGGACGCATAGCCCATGTCGACGGTGCCGGCCGCGACGAGCTGGATGATGTCGCGGTCGTCGCCGAGCTGGCGATCGCCGAAGACGTCGATCGCGACTTCGCCCTCCGTCGCCTGACCGATTCGCTCGGCCAGCATTTCCGCATGGGTATAGTTCGGATGGCCGCGCGGGGAACCGTGGGCGAGGCGAAGCTCGACGGTCTGGGCGAGTGCCGCCCAGCTCAGCGTGCTCGCAAGCGCGACAAAGAGCCCCGCCTTGATCAGTCTTGGCATGAGAGCCTCCCTTGGTTGTCAACCGTCGCTCGGGTGCCGAAGGTCAGGTCCGGGCGCCCGGGTGGAACTGCTTCTGGTAGTCGACGAGGAACAGGTAATCCTCCCGGATCGGTGCGAACACGTCGATGTTGAGCACGGTCCCGGTCCCGATCGGCCAGCCGGTGTGCGCGGCATCGGCCGGGACGCGGACCACCGTACCCGGGCCGCATTCCATCGCCCTGCCGTCGATCTCGAGCATCATGCGGCCCTGCATGGTGAGGACGATCTGGTCGAACGGATGCGCGTGCGGCTCGGGCCGCGGCATGTCCGGGGCGATCCAGTTGAAGGTCAGGAGCGCATCGTCGCCGCGAAAGCCCGCCCGCTTCATCGCGCCGCCCATCAGGTCGACGGTCGGCAGGGCGTCCCAGCGATAGAGGACCTCGCTCGTGTCCGCCATGGTCCGGCCCGAGAAGGCGTTGTCGCTCGGCACCTGATGATAGTGCCGGATCGCCTCCCTGCCCTTCTCCGGCGCGCGCGCGGGGTATTCCTTCTGGTAGTCGACCAGGAACAGGTAGTCCTCGCGCGGCGGGAACACGTCGATGTTGAGGACCGGCTGATCGCCGACCGGCCAGCCGGTGTGCTTCGCGTTCGCGGCCACGTGGACGATCGTCCCGGGGCCGCATTCCATGGCCTCGCCCTCGACCTCCAGCATCTGGCGGCCCTCGACCGTCAGCACGATCTGGTCGAAGGGGTGCGAATGCGGCTCCCAGCGGGGCATCACCGGCTTGATCCGGTTGAAGGTCAAAAGGCAGGCGTCGCCGCGAAAACCGGAGCGCCGCATGGTGCCATCGAGCAGGTCCGTCGCCGGCAGCTCGTCCCATCGAAAGACCTGCTTGGCCGAGCTCTCGCTCATCGCTCCTCACCTCCCGGTTCCGATGCTGCAACGCACTCGCGCGGCGCGCCCCGCCCGGCATCCTCGCCCGGCGGCCCGAAGCCACCGCCGCCCGGGGTCTCCATGTAGACGAGGTCGCCCGGCTGCATCAGGGACTTGCCCTGGCCGTGCCAGTCGGCGCCGTTGACCAGGAAGCGCCCGGGCGCGCCTGGCTCGCCGCTGGCCAGCCCCGCGGCGCCGAACCGCCTGCCCGTGGGCGCGGCGTTCAGCGTCCAGGGCCGGCTCGTGCGCACGTGGAACTCGACGATCTGACCGTCGCCGCCGGCACTGCGGCCCCGGCCGCCCGAGCCGCGCCTGAGCTCGCGCCGCCGGAACGCGATCGGCGTTTCGCTCTCCAGCACCTCGATCGGCGTCGCGCCGATCCCGGTCGGGTAACAGGTGGCGCCTGGCCCCGGCCTGGTCGCCCGCGCCCCCATCCCGCCCGCGAAGCTGAACTGCGAGGAGACGAAGGGCTCGCCGGCGTCGCCCGTGCCGATCACCTGCGCCGACCACACCGCCCCGGGCCCCTCGGCCAGCACGCGCTCGGGCACCACGTGGTAGAGCGCCTTCAACAGCGGCATCGGGACGTACATGCCGACGACGTGGCGGGCGGCGACCGGCGCCGGATACCGGCAGTTGACGATGCTGCCGGACGGCGCGCTCACCCTGATCGGCGCGAGGCTGCCGGCGTTGTTGGGCAGGTTCGGCGTCAGGCAGCTGCGCACCGTGAAGGTCGAGTACGCGTGGGTGTAGTTCAGGACGACGTTGATGCCCCGGGGCATCTGGGGCGAGCTGCCGGCGAAGTCGATCGCGACCTCGCCCGCATCGGCGTCGATGGTCAGGGCCGCGCGCAGGGTCACGACCGCATCGCCCGCGATGTCGAAGCAGGTCTCGCCGGTCCAGGTGCCCGAGGGGCAGCCGCGAATCGCGTTCCGCATCGCCGTCTCGGACAAATCCACGATGGCGTCGGAGAGCGCCTCGATGTCGTCGAGGCCGTAGCGCCGGCACAGCTCGATCACCGCCTCGCCGCCGGCCCGCGCGCTCGCGACCTGGGCGGCGAGATCGCCCGCGAGGTAGTCGGGCGTGCGCACGTTGCGCTGCATGATCTCGTGCAGGAGCGCGTTCGGCCGCCCCTCCTCGTACAGCTTGGACGGCGGAATCCACAAGCCTTCCTCGTGGACGTCGTTGGCGCCGACGCCGACGCCCAGGCCGCCGATGTCGGTGTGGTGGTTGGTCGAGCCCACGTAACCGATGATCCGGTCGTCGCGGAAGATCGGTGCCACCACCGTGATGTCGAAGAAGTGTCCGGCCCCTTCCCAGGGGTCGTTGGTGATCAGCACGTCGCCCGGCCGCAGGCGGCCTTCGAACTTGTGCGCGAGATACCTGCCGGTGAAGGCGAGGCAGTTGATGTGGCCGGGCGTCCCGGTGTCGGCCTGCGCGACCATGCGGCCGCGGGCGTCGAACAAGGCGTAGGCGAGATCGCCCGCCTCCCGCACCACCGGGCTGAACGCGCTGCGCTGCATCGCCTTGGCCTGCTCGGTGACGACGCTGCGCAGGTTCGACCACATCAGCTCGAGCTCGATGCCGTCCAGGGCCGGCCGCATGACGTCAACCCTTCCTCGCGATGATGCAGTCCAGCTCGCCGACCGTCGCGATCCATCCGGGCGGGACGACCAGGGTGGTGACCGGCTCCTCCAAAATGACCGGCCCCTCGATTCGGCCCCGCGCCCGCAGCGCCGACCTGCGCATCACGAGCACGTCCTGCTCGTCCTGCCAGAGGTGGAGGTGGCGCCAGGCCGGCCGTTCCGGTCGCTGCGCCTCGGACTGCACCAGCTCAGGCGCAGCACACGGCGGACCGCTCGCGACGACCCGCCAGTTCACGACCTCCACCTCGACGCCGTCCTGCGTGATGGTGTACCGCTTCAGGTACTCCGCCTCGAACCGGCGCCGCAGCATCGCCGCCCCGCCGGCGGCAGAGGGGCGATCATCCAGGTCGACCATCAGGTCGTAGTGCTGACCGACGTAACGCAGGTCCGCAGCGTAGCGGAACGTGATCGCGGCGGCAGCGCAGCCGGCCTCGACCAGCGCCTGGCGCCCCTCGCGCTCCATCGCGTCGAACCGCTCCGCCACCTGGGTCCAGTCCATCTGGTCGAGCCGGGTGAGCCCGCTTCGGACCAGATCGAGGCGCGGCGGCGTGACCAGGGCGCCGAAGGCGGAATAGACGCTCGCCAGCGGCGGGAAGATCACGGTCCGGCTGCTCAGCAGCTCCGCCACCTCGCAGGCATGGACGGGGCCGGCGCCGCCGAAGGCGAGGAGCGGGATGCCGCGGTAGTCGACGCCGCGATCGGAGGCGTGCGCCTTCACCGCGGATGCCATGGCCTCGCACACCAGGCGATGGATGCCACGCGCGGCAGTCAGCGTGGTCGTTCCCAACCGGTCGGCGATGCGTGCGACCGCGCGCGCGGCGGCGTCCGCATCGAGCGGCATGGTGCCGCCGAGGAACTTGTCCGGATCGATCACGCCGAGCACGACGTCGGCGTCGGTGACCGTCGCCTCGGTGCCGCCCAGGCCGTAGCACGCCGGCCCCGGCCGGGAGCCCGCGCTGCGCGGGCCAACGTTCAGGAGGCCGAGCTCGCTCACCTGGGCGATGCTGCCGCCGCCCGCGCCGATCTCGATCAGGTCGACCGACGGCACGGTCACGGGCAGGCCGCTGCCCTCCTTGAACCGGCAGACGCGGTTGATCTCGAACAGCCCGGTGACCAGCGGGCGCGAGTCCTGGATGAGGCACACCTTGGCGGTCGTGCCGCCCATGTCGAACGCGAGCAGGTCCCGGAGCCCGAGCGCACGCGCGGCAAAGGCGGCACCGAGCGCGCCCGCCGCCGGGCCGCTCTCGATCATGCGCACCGGCATGCGGGCGGCCGTGCCGGGGCCCACGAGCCCGCCCGAGCTCAGCATGATCAGGGGGTGGGTCGGGAAGCCTTCCCCGGCGAGGCTCCGCTCGAGCCGGTTCAGATAGGGGTGCGTGATCGGCACCGTGTAGGCATTGGCGGCGGTGGTGGATGCCCGCGGATACTCGCGGATCTGCGGCGCGATCTCCGACGACAGCGAGACGTGGACCCCCGGCAGGCGGCGGCGCAGCTCCGCCGCCAGGCGCTGCTCGTGGCGCGCGTTCTTGTAGCTGTGCAGAAAGCAGACACCCACCGTCGCGATGCCGCGCTCGCGCAACGCCCGGCAAAGCGCTTCGACCTCCTCGGCGTCGAGCTCCTTCTCGACGCTGCCGTCGGCGAGCACACGCTCGTCGAGCGTGAACACGTCCTCCGGTGCCACCAGCGGTTCGGGAAACTCGATCTGCGGGTCGTACATGTCGTAGCGACGCTCGTCGCGAATCCGCAGGATGTCGGCGAAGCCGCGCGTGAACACCATCGCGGTGCGGGCGCCGGTGCGCTCGATCAGAGCGTTGGTGACCACGGTCGTGGCGTGGACGATGGTGCCGTTGACCTCGCCCGGCGCGGCGCCCGCCTTGTGCAGGACCGCGCGCACGCCGGTGAGGAAGCCGCGCAGGAGGTCATCGGCGGTGGTCAGCGTCTTCTCGACGAAGAAGCTCGGGCCGTCGCGCAGCACGACGTCGGTGAAGGTGCCCCCGATGTCGACCGCGAGTGAGACCTCCCTGGGCACGACCGCTCCGGATTGTTCTGTACACGAGAACGCCGTTATGGTGTTTATATGTTTTCGCGTCGGTTGCGACGTGTCAAGCGGGAGCTGCGGCAGGCGCGGCGATGCCCAGGATCACGCAGCGGGACCAGAGCACGGAGGGCGTGCAGGCGGTCGTGCTCGCCCTCAAGATCCTCGAGATCCTGGCCTTCAGCGGCAAGGCCGGACGCGTCAGCCTCCTCGCCGAGGACCTCGGCACCTCGAAGAACCGGATCTATCGGCACCTCCAGACGCTGGTGAACCTCGGCTACATCGTGCGCGAGGCGGAGACCGAGCGCTATCGGGTCGGGATCCGCCTGGTACAGCTCGGGAGCGCGGTCGCCAACCAGTACGACCTTCTGAGCGTGAGCCGGCCTGTGATGCGCACGCTGCGGGACTCGCTCGGGCAGACGGTCGTCCTCTCGAAGGTCGCCTCCAATCAGGTCTATGCCATCGAGCGGATCGACGGCGCCTCCAGCGTGACCATCGGCATCGTCATCGGGACGCCGCTCGGTCTGCACAGCAGCGCCCAGGGTAAGCTCGTGCTGGCGTTCGGGCCGGAAGGGCTGCTCGAGACGGTGGCGCGCGGGCCGCTCGAGGCGCGCACCAGCCGCACCATCGTGAGCGGCGAGCGGTTGCGCGCCGAAGTCCACAAGGTTCGGGCGCAGGGATGGGCCGTGGCGCCGGGCGAGACCATGACCGGGCTGAACGCGCTTGCGGTGCCGATCCTCGACCATTCGGGCCAGCTGTTCGCCACCCTCGCGATCCTGGATTCGGTGGACGCTCTGCCGCGCGAGCCGAGCCGGCGCCAGATCGAGGAGCTGTGCCAGGCGGCGCAGCAGATCTCGGCGGCGCTCAACGCGGCCGCCTTCGGGGAACCAAGATAGGGGCGGCGAACCGAGACAGGGCGGCGAACCGAGACAGGGGCGACGAACCGAGACAGGGGCGACGAACCGAGACAGGGGCGACGAACCGAGACAGGGGCGAGGGCGACAATGAGGCGTCTGGAGGGTAAGACGGCGATCGTCACCGGCGGGGGCCGCGGGCTCGGTCGCGCCGTGGCGGAGGCCCTGGCCGCAGCCGGGGCCGGCATCGTCGTCGCGG
>JBOHKK010000061.1:0-21577 GCA_050729115.1 Geminicoccaceae bacterium
GGCGCGCCTCGAGCCCGGCCGCGGCCCTGGCCCGCAGCTCGCCGACCTCGCTCTGCCCGTCGCCGGTCGGATAGGCCGGCAGGATCGGCGCCTGGGTCGGCACCCTGAACGCGCAGCGTTGCGCGACCACCAGGGTGTTGGCGAGCGCCTCCGGCAGGTCCGCGAACAGCTCGGCCATCTCCTTCGCGCTCTTGAAGCGGTGCTCCGGCGTCACCCGGCGGCGCTCCGCCTGCCCGACCTGGGCGCCTTCGGCGATGCACAGAAGGACGTCGTGGGGCTCCCATTCGGCGGCATCGAGGAAATGGACGTCGTTGGTCGCGACCAGCGGCAGATCGCGCGCGAGCGCGAGATCGATCAGCGCCGGCTCGAGCTGGCCCTCGACCTCGAGGTCGTGGCGCATCAGCTCGACGTAGAGGCGATCCGGGAAGGTGTCGGCCAGGCGTTCGAGCAGGCCCTCGGCAAGACCCCGGTTGCCGCCGGCGAGCGCGCGCCCGACCGGACCCTCGATGCCGCCGGTGAGCGCGATCAGGCCGGCGCCGTGCGCGCCCAGATCGTCGAGCTGGAGCTCCGGCGCGGTGCCGACCTCGCCGCCGAGGTAGGCGAGGCTCAGCAGCCTGAGCAGGTTGCGATAGCCGTCGTGGTTCTGCACCAGGACCGGCAGGAGCGAGGGTGCGGCCGGGCGGCCGTTGCCGCGCGCCGGCTCGTAATGGGCGATCGGCAGCAGGCAGCCGACGATTGGCTGAATGCCGGCCTTGGCCGCGCTCTCGCTGAACTCCAGGGCGCCGAACAGATTGGCCCGGTCGGCGATCGCCACCGCCGGCATGCGCTCGAGCTGACAGCGCGCGAGCAGCTCGGGCAGACGCACCGTGCTCTCGAGCAGCGAATGGCAGGAACGGACCCGGAGATGGACGAAGGGGGCGTGGCTCAAGCGGCGGCTCCCGCGTGCGACGTGCCGCAAAGCTAGGCCAGCTCGCACCGCCGCTCAACCACCTCGCAACCATCGCGGCCGCGAAAGTTGTCCGCCGAGATCCCGCGCCGGACCGGTCGCCGGCGGACGTCGCCCGTGCCGGCGGCCGGAAGGGAGCGAGCGTGGCGATGGCCGAAGCCGAAAGTGAGGTCGTGCGGCGAAGACTGGTGAGGCCGGCCGGCAGGCTCCAAGCAGACCCATGGGCGGCCTCCCGGCGTTCACGCTGCCGTGACCCCGGCGCGCCTTCCGGTTGACGAACGCCCCTTCGAGGAGCACCGTCGAACCCAGGCACGGAGATTTCCCGGGGCATCTCGGCGAGGGACGCCGGCCGAGGACCGGAGCAGGCTCCGAGATCCGGGCGGGTCGCGGCTCCCTCGCGACCCGCGGCCGGATCGGGCGTCGCGCCAGGTGGCCCACAGCCCCTCGAACCAGCGGTTCGGGAGGAGCGAGCATGACCGACAGGGACCACATCCGAAACCCGGCCGAGTGGAGCGTGGATCAGGTCAGGGGCGCGAACCAGGCCGTGGAACGGGCGGGCCATTCCCTACGTCGTCCCGCGGAGGCCCGAGACGCCCCGCTTCCGGCGGTCCGCCGGATCGAGCTGGCCGACCTCAAGGACGTCCTGGCGAGAGGCCTCAGTGACCTCGGGGCGTACCGCACCGACGTTCTGTTCCTCTGCATCATCTACCCCGTGGCGGGCCTGGTCCTGGCCTGGCTGGCTTTCGGCTACGACATGCTGCCGCTCGTGTTCCCGCTTGCCTCCGGCTTCGCGCTGATCGGCCCGGTCGCGGCGGTGGGCCTGTACGAGATCAGCCGGCGGCGCGAGCACGGGGACGACATCACCTGGGCGGATGCGTTCGGCGTGGTTCGCGCGCCCGCGTTCGGCGCCATCGTGGTGTTGGGCCTGCTGCTGTTGGCGATCTTCCTGCTCTGGCTGGCCGCCGCCTATGCGATCTATGTGGTCACCCTCGGCCCCGAGCCGCCGGCCGGGATCGGCGCGTTCGTCCGCGACGTGTTCACGACGCCCGCGGGCTGGGCGCTGATCGTCGTGGGCGTGGGCGTCGGTTTTCTCTTCGCCCTGCTGGTGCTGACGATCAGCGTGGTGTCGTTTCCGCTGCTGCTCGACCGCGACGTGGGGCTCTACGCGGCGGTCGCGACCTCGGTCCGCGCGGTGCTGGCGAACCCGGGCCCGATGGCCGCCTGGGGGCTGATCGTCGCCGGCGGCTTGGTGATCGGGTCGATTCCCGCGCTCCTCGGTCTCGTCATCGTCATGCCCGTGCTCGGGCACGCCACCTGGCACCTGTATCGCAAGGTGGTGCCGCGCTGACCCTCGCCCGCCCTGTGCCACGCCGGGCTCGACCAGACGGGTAGGTTGGGTGAGCCGAAGGCGAAACCCGACGACCGGCTTTTGTTGGTTGGGTTTCGCGGCGCTCCACCCAACCTACGACCCCATCGCGAGGTGGTGCCGCACTGAGCCGCGCTTGGGGTCAGCCGCGCTCAGAGCGGCTCGATCAGGCCGTTGTGCAGGCGCAGGATGCGGTGCGCGCGCGCCGCGAGCTCGGCGTTGTGGGTCGCGATCAGGAGCGCGGCGCCGGTCTCCCCGGCCGCCGCCACCAGGGCCTCGAACACCATGCTCGCAGTCTCTTCGTCGAGGTTGCCGGTCGGCTCGTCGGCGAGCAGCACGCTCGGCCGATTCGCCATGGCGCGGGCGATCGCGACCCGCTGCTGCTCGCCGCCGGACAGGCGCGCCGGCCGATGGTGCTCGCGTTCCGCCAGGCCCAGGGTGCGCAGCAGCTCGCGCGCGCGCTCCCGGGCGCGTCTGCGATCGCTCCGCCTCAGCATCTGCGGCAGCATGACGTTCTCGAGCGCCGAGAACTCCGGCAGCAGGTGATGGAACTGGTACACGAACCCCAGGTTCTGCCGCCGGATCCGCGTGCGCTGCCCGTCCGGCAGGTTGCCGCATGGCTGCCCGCCGACCTGCACCTCGCCCCCGTCCGGGTGCTCCAGCAGCCCGGCGATCTGCAAGAGGGTCGACTTGCCCGAGCCCGACGGTCCGACCAGCGCCACGATCTCGCCGGGCGCGAGCGTCAGCTCGGCGCCGCGCAGCACCTCGAGCCAGCGGTCGCCCTGGCGAAACCGCCGCTCGATCCCGGCGAGCCGCAGGCTCGCCTCGTTGTCTGCCACGCGCGGCGCCTCGTCCCCGGCGAGGCGCAAGCTCGCCTCACTCATAGCGCAGCGCTTCGACCGGATCGAGCCGTGCCGCGCGCCACGCCGGGTACAGGGTCGCCAGCAGCGACAGGGCGAGACCCATGGCCACCACGCTGATCACGTCGGCGGCCACGATCCGCGCGGGCAGGTGGGACAGAAAGTAGATCTCGGCGGCGAACAGATCGGTCCCGGTGAGGACCTGCAGCCACTGCCGGATGGTCTCGATGTTGGCCGCGAACCCTAGCCCGAGCAGGAAGCCCGCCAGCGTCCCGACCACGCCGATCGCGGCGCCGCTCATGAAGAAGATCCGCATGATCGCGCCGCGCGTCGCCCCCATGGTGCGCAGGATCGCGATGTCTCGGCCCTTGTCCTTCACCAGCATGATCATGCCGGAGATGATGTTGAACGCGGCGACCATGATGATCAGGCTGAGGATCAGGAACATCACGTTGCGCTCGACCTTGAGCGCGGTGAAGAACGAGGCGTTCGCCTGCTGCCAGTCGACCAGGCGGCCCGCGGCACCGACCACCGCGCCGAGCGGGTCGCGGTACGCCCACACGCGATCCGGATCTTGGACCTTCACCTCCAGCTCGTTGGCGCGGTCGTCGAGCTGGAAATACAGCTGCGCGGCCTCGAGCGGCATGAACACGACGCCGTTGTCGTACTCGTACATGCCGACCTCGAAGATCGCGCCGATCTCGTAGGCCTTGATCCGCGGCACCGTGCCGAGCGCGGTCGCGGTACCCTCGGGCGAGATGAGCTGGAGCCGGTCGCCGAGGCCCAGGCCCATGCGATAGGCCATGCGCGACCCGATCGCGATCTGATCGTTGGTGAGGTCGGCGAGCGAGCCCGCCTGCAGATTGCCGGAGATGGCCGGGCGGGCCGCGAGGTCGCCCGGTCTGATCCCCCGGACCAGAGCGCCGGAGGCGATCCCATTGGCCGTGGCCATCACCTGCCCGGTGACCAGCGGCGTGACCTCGACCACGCCGTCGACGGCGCGCAGCCGCTCCGCCAGCGCATCGAAACCCTCGAGGCCCTCGGGCGCGGTCTGCACGGTGATGTGGCCGTTGAACCCGAGGACGCGCCCGAGCAGCTCGGCGCGAAAGCCGGCCATCACCGCGAGCACCACGATCAGCGTGCCGACCCCCAGCATGATCCCGAGGAACGAGAAGGCCGCGATCACCGAGACGAACCCTTCCTGGCGCCGGGGACGCAGATAACGCCCGGCGATCAGGCGCTCGACCTGTCCGAACATCAGGACGTGAGCCGCGCGACCAGGGCCTCGGGCGCCAGCTCGGTGCGCTCACCCGTGGCGCGCCGCTTGAGCTCGACCACGCCCTGCCTGACGCCGCGCGGCCCGATCACGGCCTGCCAAGGCAGCCCGATCAGGTCCATGGTCACGAACTTGGCGCCGGCACTCTCCTCCCGGTCGTCGATCAGCACCTCGATGCCCGCGGCCTCGAGCTTGGCCTCGAGGTCGGCCGCCACGGCATCGCACGCGGCGTCGCCCGGCCGGAGATTGATGATGCCGAGCTTGAAGGGCGCCACCGGCTCCGGCCACTTGATCCCGGCGTCGTCGTGATAGACCTCGATCAGGGCGCCCACGAGGCGGGAGACGCCGATGCCGTAGCAGCCCATCTCGACCGGCGTCTCGCGGCCATCCGGCCCCATCACCGTGGCGCCCATGGGCTTGGAGTACTTGGTCCCGAAGTAGAAGAGCTGGCCGACCTCGATGCCGCGCCCGGACCGGAGCCGCTCCGGCGGCACTGGACAGGTTGCCGGATCGTGCTGCTCGTCGGTGGCGGCGTAAAGGGACTTCAGATGATCGACGTCAAGCTCGTCCTGCATGAAGTCGATCTCCTCGAACGCGCTATCGAAGAACACCGCGCTTTCCCCGGTCGACGCCAGGATCTGAAACTCGTGACTGAGATCGCCGCCGATCGCGCCGCTCTCCGCCCGCATCGGAATCGCGGTCAGACCCATGCGCCGGAACGTCTTGAGGTAGGCGACGAACATGTTGTCGTAGGAGCGCATCGCTCCCGCCACATCCAGATCGAAGGAGTAGTTGTCCTTCATCAGGAATTCGCGCCCGCGCACGACGCCGAAACGGGGCCGGATCTCGTCGCGGAACTTCCACTGGATCTGATAGAGGTTGATCGGGAGGTCGCGGTAGCTCCTGACGCTGCGGCGGAAGATGTCGGTCACCACCTCCTCGTGAGTCGGACCGAAGAGCATCGGCCGCTCGTGCCGGTCGGTCACGCGCAGCATTTCCTTGCCGTAGTCCTCGTAGCGTCCGCTCTCCTGCCACAGCTCCGCCGGCTGGATCGCCGGCATCAGGATCTCGTGGCAGCCCGCGGCGTTCATCTCCTCGCGCACGATCTGCTCGACCTTGCTCATGACGCACAGACCGAGCGGCAGCCAGCTGTAGATGCCGGCCGAGCTCTGGCGGATCATGCCGGCGCGCAGCATCAGCTGGTGCGAGACGATCTGGGCCTCGGCCGGCGTCTCCTTCAGCAGCGGCAGGAAGTATCGGGACAAGCGCATGACGATCTTGCTCGAGGTGGCGCGGGCCAATCTAGGGGCAAGCCTTCCGGGTGGCAATTACGGTCGCCGCGGCGACCCGCCGCTCCCGAGCCCGTCCGATTGCCCGACGATCAGCTCCCCGAGACGCCGGCCGCTGCCGACCATCGGCACCGGCGACGGCTCTTCGCGCGCTCGCCCGCAATCTCGCGCGAAAATTGAGGAAAGCACCGTCGCACCGTGCCCTACCGCGCCGGTGCGGCCCCGTCAAGCCGAGACCCGACAACATCCGCGCCAGAGCACGGAAACGCCGACCTCGCAACCTCGCTCGTTACCTCAAGGCCTTGACAAACGGTCTTTGTTCTCAAGGCCTTAGAAGAAAGAAGCCGCGCCAGGGATCTGACGCGGCTAAGGTAGGGAGGAAACGCCTCAAGTCGGGTGTCACAGGGGAAACATCCCATGAACACGCTACTAATATGGTGCAACGTTCCCCTGATGGCAAGAGAAATTTAATCGTGAATAAGTATCCAAGACGTTAATTTCACAGCCTGATTGTAAACAATTTTTCATCAAATTTTGCGGGTGTTTAGAAGGCCTGTAACGGATCTCCTAAACGCATGATATGGCGGGTTTTTTGCGGCGCCAGGCGACATTCCCTACAACATCATTGCAACTGGACCAGAACGCGCATTTGACAACCCCGTGGCTGATCGGGGGTGTTCACGATTTCGAGAGCATATATGGTTAAGAAATCTTAATAAACATTGGATTACGGGAAATATCTGCGCGACTGAGTTAATGATGCGCGGGGAAGCTCGAATCGGGCCAACCTATAGGCGAGGCGGAATGGCTGCGCGCAGAATCATCCGCCCGGCCGGAGCTGGACCAGGCCGCTGTCGATCGACCAGACGACCAGCCCGGTGACCGCCACCGCCAGCACGGTGGTGATCGCCAGCTTGACGACGATGCGCGGTTTGGCCGGGGCGCTCGGCGCCATGCCCGGCTCGACTACGTCGGGCGGCGCGGCGCCGAACGGCAACACCATGAACAGGATCAACCACCAGACGATGGCGAACACGAGCATCGTCGCGAGCCAGTCCATCGCGACTCAGGCTTGCTCCAGCTCGATCAGGGTACCGCTGAAATCCTTGGGGTGCAGGAACAGGACGGGTTTGCCGTGCGCCCCGAGCTTGGGCTGGCCGTCGCCCAGCACGCGCGCGCCGGCGGCGACGAGGCGATCGCGCGCGGCCGAGACGTCGGCGACCTCGTAGCACAGGTGATGCAGCCCGCCGCCCGGATGCCGCGCGAGGAAGGCGGCGATCGGCGACCCCTCGCCGAGCGGATGCAGCAGCTCGATCTTGGTGTTGGGCAGCTCGACGAACACCGTGGTGACGCCGTGGCGCGGCTGCGGCTCGGGCGGGGACACCCGCGCCCCCAGGAGGTCGCGGTATTGGGCCGCCGCGGCCGCCAGGTCGGGGACCGCGATCGCGACGTGGTTCAGACGGCCGATCACGGCGCCGCCTTCGCCTCGTCGAGCAGGCCCTCCAGGACCTCGCGCCCCAGGCGCGTGATCTGCACCTCGATGATCGGTCGCTTCTCGCGCACCAGCCGGAGCGCGCGGCGCACGGCCGTGCGCACCACCTGTCGGACGCGCTCGTCATCGAGCACCGCCTCGTCGTCCAGATCCTCGATCGCGTCCTCGATCTCGCCAAGGACCGCCTGCGCGAGCCCCGGCTCGCGTTCCAGATCGGCCGCGCCGAAGGTGGACAGCTGCGGGCTCGCGAGCAGAGCGCCGAAGCTGTCCAGGACCAGACCGACCAGGGCGGTACCGTGATGCATCAGCCGCCGGCGCGTCCGGAACAGGTCGTCCCCGGCGGCGAGCAGCTCGTCGTTCTCGAGCACCAGGCGGCCGGTCGGCACCTCGTCGACGACCGTGGCCGGAGCCGGCGCCAGGCGCACCAGATCGCCGTTCTTGACCTCGAGAGGCTGCGGCACCCCGAGCCTGCGGGCGAAGGCCAGGTGCTCGTGCAGGTGCCGCGCCTCGCCATGCACCGGGATCGCGATCTGCGGCCGGATCCAATGGTACATCTGCTCGACCTCGTCGCGACACGGGTGGCCGGAGACGTGGACGAAATGATCGTGCTCGGTGATCACCTCGATGCCGCGGCTGACCAGGCTGTTGTGTAGGTTGTACAGGGTGCGCTCGTTGCCGGGGATGATCTTCGAGGAGAAGACGACCACGTCGCCGGGCTCCAACCGGACCCTCGGGTGCTGGCCGGCGGCGACCCGGCTGAGCGCCGCGCGCGGCTCGCCCTGGCATCCGGTCGCGAGCCACAGCACCTGGTTGCGCGGCAGCTCGGCGGCGCTCCGCTCGTCCAGTAGCGGCGGCAGCTCGCGCAGATAACCGACCTCGCGGGCCGCCTCGATCATGCGGTGCATGGAGCGGCCGACCGGCACCGCGTGCCGGCCCACCGCCTGCGCCACATGGATCGCGGTCTCGAGACGCGCGATGTTGGAGGCGAAGGTGGTCAGCACCACGCGGGTGCCGATCGAGGCGATCAGGCTCTTGAGGCTGTCGCGCACCTCGGCTTCCGAGCCGGAGGTGCCGGGATTGAGGATGTTGGTCGAATCCGCGACCATGGCCAGCACGCCTTCCCGACCGAAGGCCTCCAGGTCGTCGGTCGCGGTGAGCGCGCCGACCAGGGGCGCCGGGTCGAGCTTCCAGTCGCCGGTATGCAGGACGTTGCCGAGCGGGGTGCGCAAGGCCAGCGCATGGGACTCCGGGATCGAGTGGGTGACCCGCAGCAGGCAGCAGTCGAACGGGCCGACCATGAACCGCTCGCCCGGCGCCACCAGGTTCAGAACCGCACGCTCGATCCCGACCTCGTCGAGCTTGCGCGCCAGCACCGCCGCGGTGAAGGCGGTGCAGTAGATCGGGCAGCGCAGGCGCTCCCAGAGATAGGGGATGGCCCCGAAGTGGTCCTCGTGAGCATGGGTCAGGACCAGACCGCAGAGATCCTCGCTGCGCTCGGCGATGAAGCTCGGGTCGGGCAGCACGATCTCGACCCCCGGCAGGGTCTCGTCGGCGAAGCTGAGGCCGAGATCGACCATCAGCCAGCGTCCGTCCAGGCCGTAGAGGTTGAGATTGAGCCCGATCTCGCCCGCGCCGCCGAGCGGCACGAACAGAAGCTCCTGATCCGGCATCCCGCTGCCCTTCAGTTCGAACCCTGCGGCCGATCGGCATAGAACAGCTCGACCAGTCCCGCCATGGTGAGATCGCGATCCACATGCTCGATGACCTCGGTGGCGCCGGCGAACAGCCCGGCGAGCCCGCCGGTGGCGATGACCTTCATCGGCGCCCCGAACTCGGCCTTGATGCGCGCGACCACCCCCTCGATCATGCTCACGTAGCCCCAGTACACCCCGGATTGCATCGCGCTCACCGTCGAGTTGCCGATCACCTGCGCGGGCCGCTCCACCGCGACCCGCGGCAGCTTGGCGGCCGCTCTGTGCAAGGCTTCGAGCGAGAGGTTGATCCCGGTCGCGATGACGCCGCCGCAGTAGCGGCCCTCCTCGTCGATCACGTCGAAGGTGGTCGCGGTGCCGAAGTCGACCACGATCAGCGGGCCGCCATAGCGGCCGTGGGCCGCGACGGCGTTGACCAGGCGATCGGCCCCGACCTCGCGGGGATTGTCGATGGTGACCTGGATGGTGACGCCGAGGTCCTCGCCCACGACCCGGGGCGCGCAGTCGAAGAACTCGCGGCACATGCTCTTGAGCGGGGTCAAGGCCTGCGGCACCACCGAGGCGATCACCGCCGCGCCCACCTCGTCCCGGCCGTAACCTTTGAGGGCCATGAGCTGGGTCAGGGCGGCGGCGTACTCGTCGGCGGTGCGCTCGCGGACGGTCGAGATCCGCCATTGGCCGAGCGCTTCGCGCTCGCGATAGAGCGCGAACACGGTGTTGGTGTTGCCGACGTCGATCGCGAGGAGCAACCCCTTGGCCATGTGTCAGCCTGCCGGGAAGAGCAGCTCGCCCACCGTGATCTGGCGCCTGCGGTCGTCATCCTGGCCAACCAGAAGGGCGCCCTGCTCGGTCACGTCGAGGAAGCGCCCGGCGAGCTCCTCCCCGGGCAGGCGCAGGCGGATTTGATCGCCGATGCCGCAGCCGAGCGCGAGCCAGGCCGGGCGCACCGCGGCGAAGCCGCCGTCGCGCCAGCGCGCGAGCCAGGCGTCCAGAGCGCCGAGGTAGCGCGCCAGCAGATCGAGCGGCGCGAGCGGCGGAAAGCCTTCGTAGCGGAGCGCGGTCGCTGGGTAGGGCGTGTCCGCCGGCGCGCTGTCGATGTTGACGCCCGAGCCGACCACGACCCAGGCCACCCGCTCGGCTCTGCCCGCGGCGCTCTCGAGCAGGAGGCCGGCAACCTTGGCGCCGCGCACCAGCACGTCGTTCGGCCACTTGACCCGGACGTCGGCATCGGCTGGGGCGAGCGCGACCAGGGCCTCGGCCAGCGCGAGACTCGCCACCAGCGAGAGCTGCGCCGAGGCGGCGATCGTGCAGTCAGGGCGGAGCAGCAGCGAGGCGTAAAGGTTGCCGGGGGGCGACTGCCAGATGCGGCCGTGCCGACCGCGGCCCTTGAGCTGCTGCCTGGCGACCACCACGACGCCCGCCTCGGCGCCCTGCTCCGCGAGCCGCTTGGCCTCGTCGTTGGTACTCTCGACCCGATCGAAGGCGCGCAGAACGTAACCCGGCGGCAGCTGGGGACCGGCGTTCACGACAACAGGGCCGCGGCCGCGATCTCGGCCTGGTGCAGGAGCGGGCTCGGCAGCAGGCAAAAGGCCAGGTTGAACACCGCCGCACCGCCGACGATGACCGCGAACTCCCGCCCCGCCGCCCGATCGAGCGGCTCCCTGGCCTCGTCGAAGTACATCACCTTCACGATCCGAATGTAGTAGAAGGCGCCGACCACGCTGGCCAGCACGCCGATCACTGCGAGCGCGACCAGCCCCGCATCGATCGCCGCATAGAAGACGTAGATCTTGGCGAAAAAGCCGGCAAGGGGCGGGATGCCGGCCAGCGAGAACATGAAGATCGCCATGGCCGCCGCCAGCACCGGCTGGGTGCGATCCAGGCCGGCGAGATCGTCGATCTCCTCGACGGCGCGGCCACCGCGGCGCATCAGGAGGATGCAGCCGAACGTTCCGATCGTCATGATCACGTAGATCGCCATGTACAAAAGGACGCTCTGGACGCCGTCCTGGGTCCCCGCCGCCAGCCCGACCAGGGCGAAGCCGATGTGCCCGATGCTGCTGTAGGCCATCAGACGCTTGATGTTGCTCTGGCCGATGGCGGCGAAGGATCCCAGCAGCATCGAGGCGACCGAGATGAACACCACGATCTGCTGCCACTGCTCCGTCCACTCCCCGAACGCCTGATAGAACACGCGCAGCGTCAGGCCCATCGCGGCGACCTTGGGCGCGGCGGCAAGGAACGCCGTGACCGGGGTCGGGGCGCCCTCGTAGACGTCGGGGGTCCACATGTGGAACGGCACCGCCGCCAGCTTGAACGCCAGGCCCGCGGCGAGGAACACCAGGCCGATCAGGACGCCGGTGCTGATCGGCGCGCCGGCCTCGGCGCTCGCCCGAAAGATCTGCGCGAGCCCGTCGAACGACAGGGTGCCGGTGAAGCCGTAGATCAGCGAGCAGCCGTACAGCAGCAGGCCGGAAGCCAGCGCCCCGAGCACGAAATACTTGAGCCCGGCCTCGCTCGAGCGCGTCTGATCGCGCAAGAACGCGGTCATCACGTAGAGCGCCAGGCTCTGCAGCTCCAGCCCGAGATAGAGCGCCAGCAGACTGTTCGCCGAGATCATCATGAGCATGCCGACGGTCGAGAACAGCGCGAGCACCGGGAACTCGAACCGCTCGGCCCCCTCGCTGCGCAGGAACGGCGGCGACATGATCAGGCACAGCGCCGCCCCGAGCAATGTCAGGACCTTGAGGTACACCGCGAAGCGATCGTTGACGAACTGGCCGTCGAAGGCCGCGGCGGCACCCTCGTCGCCGGCGACCAGGATGAAGATGCCGACCACCAGGGCCATGACGCAAAGGGGCGTGACCAGGTGGCTGGCGTCGGGCTCGCGGCCGCGGAACGCCCCCACCATCAGCAGCGCCAGGCCGACGCAGACCAGGAAGATCTCGGTGATCGCGGGCGCGAACTCGGGCACGGCGGCTCCTTCTATGCGTTCTCGCTCAACGCGACGCCAGATCGGCCGCCGGGGCGGCGGCCAGTTGCGCGAGCAGATTGTCGACCGAAGCCCGCATGGGATCCAGGAACAGGTCCGGGTAGATCCCCATCAGGAGCGTGATGATGGCGAGCGGCGCGAAGGCGATGATCTCGTTCGGGCGCAGATCGGGAAACAGCTTCAGATCGTCCTTGGTCAGGAACCCGAAGAACACCCGCCGGTACAGCCAGAGCATGTAGGCGACGCTCAGGAAGGCGCCGGTGGCGGCGAGCAGCGCCACCCAGCTGTTCACCCCGAACACGCCGACGATCACCAGCACCTCGCCGACGAAGCCCGAGGTGCCGGGCAGGCCGACCGACGCCAGGGTGAACAGCATGAAGGTGGCGGCATAGAGCGGCATGCGGTGGACCAGGCCCTCGAAGCGCGCGATCTCGTGGGTGTGCAGGCGGTCGTAGACCACGCCGACGCCCATGAACAGGGCGGCCGACACCACGCCGTGGCTCAGCATCTGAAAGATGCTGCCATCCAGGCCGAGCGCGTTCGGGGTGAAGATGCCGATGGTGACGAAGCCCATGTGGGCGATCGACGAGTAGGCGATCAGCTTCTTCATGTCCTCCTGCATCAGCGCCACCAGCGAGGTGTAGATCACGGCGACGACGCTGAGCGTGTAGATGAGCGGCGTGAAGAACTCGGACGCGTCCGGCAGCATGGGCAGCGAGAAGCGCAGATAGCCGTAGCCGCCGAGCTTCAGGAGCACGCCCGCAAGCAGGATCGATCCGGCGGTCGGCGCCTCGACGTGGGCATCGGGCAGCCAGGTGTGGAACGGCCACATCGGGATCTTGACCGCGAACGATGCGAACATCGCGAGCCACAGCCACTTCTGCAGCCCCGGGGCGAACTCTGCGTTCATCAGGGTCGGGATGTCGGTCGTGCCCTCGTGGAAGTACATCACCAGGATCGCGACCAGGAACAGCACCGAGCCGAGCAACGTGTAGAGGAAGAACTTGAACGCCGAATAGATCCGCCGGGGCCCGCCCCAGATGCCGATGATCAGGAACATCGGGATCAGGATGCCCTCGAAGAACAGGTAAAACAGGACCAGGTCGAGGGCGCAGAACACGCCGACCATGAGCGTGTCCATCACCAAAAACGCGACCATGAACTCCCTGATGCGGACGTTCACCGAGTACCAGGAGCTGATCACGCACAGGACGGTGAGCAGGGTGCTGAGCAGCACGAACCAGAGCGAGATACCGTCGACCCCGACGTGGTAGTTGATGTCGACGCCGACGAACCACTCGCCCTGCTCCACCAGCTGAAAGCCCGCCTGGGTCGGATCGAAGTTGGCCCAGATCAGGATCGAGAGCAAAAACGTGATGCCGGAGGTCCACAGCGCGACGCTGCGGGCGTTCTGGGCGACCACGTCCGGCTCGCCGCGAATCATGAGGATGAAGCCGGCGCCCGCGAGCGGCAGGAAGATGACGAGGGACAGGAGCGGCCAGTCGCTCATCACCGTCATCCGCGCATGATGAAGAGGTACCAGGTGACCAGGGCGGCGACCCCGATCAGCATGGCGAAGGCGTAGTGGTAAAGGTAGCCGGTCTGCAGGCGGGTCGCGCGCCTGGCGATGTCGACCGTGGCCGCGGCGACGCCGTCGGGGCCGAAGCCGTCGATCACGAAGCCGTCGCCGCCCCGCCACAGATGATAGCCGACCCACTTCGCCGAGCGCACGAACAGGAGGTCGTAAAGCTCGTCGAAGTACCACTTGTGCACCAGGAAGGTGTGGATCGGGCGCGCCTGCGCCGCGACCCGCGCCGGCCACTCGGGCCGGAGGATGTACATCACGAAAGCGATGGCGCCGCCGATCAGCGCCAGAATCAGCGGCAGGAAGTGGGCCAGGGCGGGGATGTGGTGCGCAGCCTCGAGCACGTTGTTCGCGGGCAATACCAAGATCGAGCCAGCCCAGATCGCGCCGCTCGGCTCGATCAGGACCGTGCCGATCATGCCGCCGAACGCCGCGCCGAACGCCAGCACCAGCAGCGGGACGGTCATGACCGGCGGGCTCTCGTGCACGCTCGCGAAGACCTCGTCCGATCCCCGGAACTGGCCGTGGAAGGTGAGGAAGATCAGACGGAAGATGTACAAGGTCGTGAGACCGGCGCCGAGCGTGCCCGCCCAGTAGGCGTAGTGCGCGAAGCCCCCCTTAGAGGCCCACGTCGCAGCGAGGATGAAGTCCTTGGAGTAGTAGCCCGCGAAGAACGGGATGGCGCCGAGCGCCAGGGCGCCGATCCACATCACCGCGTAGGTGATCGGCAGCTTGCGCCACAGGCCGCCCAACCGGCGCATGTCCTGCTCCTCGTGCACCGCGGTGATCACCGAGCCGCACGCGAGGAAGAGCAGCGACTTGAAGAAGGCGTGGGTCGAGAGGTGGAAGATTCCGGCGGCATAGGCCGAGACGCCGCAGGCGGCGAACATGTAGCCGAGCTGAGAGCAGGTCGAGTACGCGACCACCTTCTTGATGTCGGTCTGGACGACGGCGATCGTCGCGGCGAAGAACGCCGTGCTGCCGCCGATGAAGGCGACGAAGGCGAGCACGTCGGGGGCGTAGTCGAACACCGGCGACATGCGCGCGACCAGGAACACGCCGGCGGTGACCATGGTCGCAGCGTGGATCAGGGCGGAGATCGGGGTCGGGCCCTCCATGGCGTCGGGCAGCCAGGTGTGCAGGCCGAGCTGGGCGGACTTGCCCATGGCGCCGACGAACAGCAGGAACGCGACCACGCTGAGCGCATGGAAGGTATGGCCGAAGACCACGATCTCGGCGTCCTTCAGCCGTTCGGCATTGGCGAAGATGACGTCGAACTGCACGCTGTCGAACACCAGGTACGCCGCGCCGATGCCGAGCATGAAGCCGAAGTCGCCGACCCGGTTGACGACGAACGCCTTGATCGCCGCGGCGTTCGCCGCGGGCCGGGTGTACCAGAAGCCGATCAGGAGATACGAGGCGAGGCCGACGCCTTCCCAGCCGAAGAACAGCTGCACCAGGCTGTCGGAGCTGACCAGCATCAGCATGAAGAAGGTGAACATGGATATGTAGCACATGAAGCGCGGGATGTGCGGGTCGTGCGCGCCTTCCATGTAGCCCAGCGAGTAGACGTGGATCAGGAACGAGACGAAGCTGACCACGAAGAACATGACGCCGGTGAGCGCATCGACCCGGAGCGCCCACTCGCTCTCGAAGCTGCCGACCGAGATCCACTCGAACAGGACCACCTTCTCGGGGCCGCCGTAGATGACGGTCAGGAACGAGATCGTGCCGCAGATCGCCGACAGCGCCATGAAGCCGCAGGTGATCAGATGCGCCTGGCGGCCGGTGAGCACGCGCAGGAAGACGGCGACGATCAGGGCTCCGATCGCGGGCGCGAAGACGGTCGCGACGTGAATCATCCCTCAGCCCTTCATGAGGTTGATGTCCTCGACCGCGATGCTGCCGCGGTTACGGAAGTAGACGACCAGGATGGCCAGGCCGATCGCCGCCTCGGCGGCTGCCACGGTGAGCACGAACATGGCGAACACCTGACCGGCGAGATCGCCGAGATAGGCCGAGAACGCCACCAGGTTGAGGTTGATCGCGAGCAGCATCAGCTCGATCGACATCAGGATGATGATCACGTTCTTGCGGTTCAGGAAGATCCCGAAGATGCCGAGCGTGAACAGGATCGCGGCGACGATGAGGTAGTGGGACAGCGGGATTGCCATCAGACCCCGGCCCCCGGCTGCACCTTGCGCAGCTCGACCGTCGCCTCCTGGCGGCGGTGCACCTGCTCGGAGATGCGCTGGCGCCGGACGATCGGGCGCTGGCGCAGGGTCAGCGTGATCGCCCCGATGATGGCGACCAGGAGGATCAGGCCCGCGGCCTGGAACAGGTAGAAGTAGTCGGTGTAGAACAGGTCGCCGAGCGCCTCGACGTTGGTGGCGCCCGGCGGCACCGGCTGCTCCGCGGCGGCGGCGATCTCGGTCGGGGAGAGCGCCCAGGTGCCGAGCGCCAGGATCAGCTCGACCAGGAGCACGAGGCCGATCAGGGTGCCGATCGGCAGGTACTGCAAGAAGCCCTCGCGCAGCCTGATGAAGTTGATGTCCAGCATCATCACCACGAACAGGAACAGCACCGCGACCGCGCCGACGTAGACCACGACCAGAACCATCGCCAGGAACTCGGCCCCGACCAGCACGAACAGCCCGGCGCCATTGAAGAACGCCAGGATCAGGAACAGCACCGAGTGCACCGGATTGCGCGCCGAGATGACCATCACGCCGGCCGCCACCGCGACCGCGGAAAACAGATAAAAGACGAGGAGTTGAACGGTCATGGCGTCCTCGGGTGCGCTCTGCGGCCGGTCGGTTCAGCGGCGCCGGCCGTCTCCGGGTTTACCGATCTCGGCGGTTTACCGGTATGGGGCATCGGCGGCAAGGTTGGCGGCGATCTCCTTCTCCCACCGGTCGCCGTTCGAGAGCAGCTTCTCCTTGTTGTAGAACAGCTCGGCGCGGGTCTCGGTGGCGAACTCGAAGTTCGGGCCCTGGACGATCGCATCGACCGGACAGGACTCCTCGCACAGGCCGCAGTAGATGCACTTCACCATGTCGATGTCGTAGCGCGTGGTCCGGCGCGAGCCGTCCGGGCGCGGCTCGGATTCGATCGTGATCGCCTGGGCCGGGCAGATCGCCTCGCACAGCTTGCAGGCGATGCAGCGCTCCTCGCCGTTGGGGTAGCGCCGGAGCGCGTGCTCGCCGCGAAAGCGCGGGCTGAGCGGTCCTTTCTCGTAGGGATAGTTGAGCGTCACCTTGCGCTTGAACATGTACTTGAAGGTCAGGGCGAAGCCCGAGACCAGCTCCTGCCAGAGCAGGGTGCGCGCGGCTTGATCGAGGAACGCCATGGCGTGTCTCCTCTGCTCAGCCGGGCAGCCGGCCGGTCGCGACCAGAAACCCGGAGGTCACCACGATCCAGATCAAGGACGCCGGCAGGAACACCTTCCAGCCGAGACGCATCAGCTGGTCGTAGCGATAGCGCGGCAGCGTGGCGCGCGCCCAGATGAAGATGAACAGCACGAACGCGATCTTGAGGAAGAACCAGATCGGGCCCGGGAGCCAGGTGAAGGGCGCGATGGCGAAGGGCGGCAGCCAGCCGCCGAGGAACAGGATCGCGCAGATCGCGCTCATCAGGATCATGTTGCCGTACTCGCCGAGGAAGAACAGGGCGAAGGTCATCGACGAGTATTCGACGTTGTAGCCGGCGACCAGCTCCGCCTCGGCTTCCGGCAGATCGAACGGATGGCGGTTGGTCTCGGCCAGGATCGAGGCGACGAAGATCGCGAACATCGGGAAGTGCGGAATGAAGAACCACAGGTCCGCCTGCGCCCGCACGATGTCCGACAGGTTGAGGGAGCCGACCGTGATCAGCACGCTGATGATGATCAGGCCGATCGCGATCTCGTACGAGACCATCTGCGCCGCGGAGCGCAGCGCGCCCAGGAAGGCGTAGCGCGAGTTGCTGGCCCAGCCGGCCATGATGATGCCGTAGACGCCGAGCGACGAGATGGCGAGCAGATAGAGCACGCCGACGTTGATGTCGGCCAGCACCAGCCCTTCGCCGAACGGGATCACCGCCCAGCCGATCAGCGCCAGCGAGAAGGTGACGATGGGGGCGAGCAGGAACACCACCTTGTTGGCGCCGCTCGGCAGCACCGTTTCCTTGACCAGGAGCTTCAGCCCGTCCGCGATCGGCTGGAGCAGCCCCATCGGCCCGACGACCATCGGCCCCTGGCGCAGCTGCATCGCCGCGATCACCTTGCGCTCGGCGTAGGTCAGATAGGCGATCGCCAGCAACAGCGGCACCGCGATCGCGATGATCAGGATCACGATCCAGATCGTGGGCCAGACGTAGGCGGTCCAGAACTCAACCATGGGTGCCCGTCGCCTGCGGCGCTGCCTCCGCGTGCAGTGCGCTGCACGCGGCCATGATGCTGGAGCTGCGGCTGATCGGATCGGTCCGGTGGAAATCCGCGATCGGGTAGCAGAACGGCGCTGGATCGAGCTTGCCCGGGCGCCCGAACTCGCGCCACGCGGCCGGCTGGATCACGTCGGGCTCCGCCAGCTGCGGCGCCAGCTCGGCGAGCCGCGCCCGCACCTGAGGAAGCGTGTCGAGCGGCACCTTGCGCCCCAGCACCTCGGAGAGCGCGCGCAGGATCTTCCAGTCCTCCTTGGCATCGCCCGGCGGAAACACCGCGAGCTTGGCCCGCTGCGGCCGGCCTTCGGTACTGACGTAGGTGGCGTCCTTCTCGGTGTAGGCCGATCCGGGCAGGATCACGTCGGCCCGTGCCGCGCCGCGATCGCCGTGGTGGCCCTGATAGATCACGAAGGCCTTGCCGAGCCGGTCGACGTCGATCTCGTCGGCGCCGAGCACGAACACCACCTCGATCTCGCCTTGGCCCGCGGCGCCCAGGATGCCCGCGACGTCCCGTCCGCCCTGCTCGGGCACCAGGCCGAGGTCGAGCCCGCCGACCCGGGCGGCGGCGGTGTGCAGCACGTTGAAGCCGCACCAGTCGTCCTTGACCATGGCGTAGCGCTCGGCGATCTCCCGGGCGCTCGCGAGGATCGCGGCGCCGTCGGGCCGGGCGAGCGCGCCTTGCCCCACGATCAGCATCGGCCGCGCGGCCTGCTCGAGCCGCTGGCCGAACGCGTGGCTGCCGGCCGCGAGCTCGGCCAGCGTCGGCGGGCCGGCGCCGAGCTCCGTCACCGGGTAGGTGAGATCCGCGGGCGGGCCGATCCGGGCTGCAGTGAAGGCGCCCTGGCGCCAGCGCTTGCGCAACCGGACGTTGACCAGCGAGGCCTCGAGGCGCGGATTGGTGCCGATCAGGAGGCACAGGTCCGCCTGCTCGATGCCGGCGATCGTGGTGTTGAACAGATAGCTGCAGCGCGCCGTGGCATCCAGCTTGGCGCCGTCCTGGCGGCAGTCGAGGTGCGGCGATTCGAGCCGGGCCATCAGCTCCTTGAGCACGACCATGGCCTCGCAGTCGACCAGATCGCCGACGATCGCGGCCACCCGATCGCCGCTCAGCCCGTCCAGCCGGCGGGCGATCGCTCCGAACGCGCTCCGCCAGTCGGCGACCTGCAGCTTGCCGGCCTTCCTGACCATCGGCACGTCGAGCCGACGCTTCTTCAAGGCGTCGTACGAGAACCGGGCCTTGTCGGAGATCCATTCCTCATTGATGTCCTCGTGGAGCCGCGGGACGATTCGCATGACCTCCGGCGCCCGGGCATCGACCCGGATGTTGCAGCCGACGGCATCGAGCACGTCGATCGATTCGGTCTTGCGCAGCTCCCAGGAGCGGGCGCGATAGGCGTACGGCTTGGAGTTGAGCGCGCCGACCGGGCAGAGGTCGATGATGTTGCCCTGCAGCTCGGAGCCCAGCGAGCGCTCGATCCAGGTGCTGATCTCCTCGTCCTCGCCGCGGTGCACCATGCCGAGCTCCTCGACCCCGGCGATCTCGTCGAGAAAACGGATGCAGCGCGTGCAATGGATGCAGCGGGTCATGTGGGTCGCCACCAGCGGCCCGAGGTTCTTGTCGACGACGGCGCGCTTGTTCTCCTTGAAGCGCGAGTGATCCGGCCCGTAGAACAGGGTCAGGTCCTGGAGATCGCACTCCCCGCCCTGATCGCAGATCGGGCAGTCGAGCGGATGGTTGATCAGCAGGAACTCGAGCACGCCCTGGCGCGCCTTGTGCACGAGCGGCGTGTCGGTCTTGATCACCATGCCGTCGCCCGCGGGCATGGCGCAGGACGCGATCGGCTTCGGCGACTTCTCCATCTCGACCAGGCACATCCGGCAGTTGCCGGCGATGTTGAGGCGCGGATGGAAGCAGAACACCGGGATCTCCCGGCCGGCGGCCTCGCAGGCCTGGAGCACGGTCGTGCCCGCGGGGACCTCGATCGCCGCGCCGTCGATGGTGAGCTTGGGCATGGGCGCTCTCTGTTCTCGCTCGCTCAGGCGGCCTGCCGCCGGGCTTCCTTGATCCGGCGCTCCAGCTCCGGCCGGAAATGGCGGATCAGGCCCTGGACCGGCCAAGCGGCGGCATCGCCGAGGGCGCAGATGGTATGGCCCTCGATCTCCTTGGTGACGTCCTGCAGCAGATCGATCTCGCTGAGCTCGGCCCGGCCCTGGCCGAGCCGGATCAGCATCCGCCACAGCCAGCCCGTGCCCTCCCGGCACGGCGTGCACTGGCCGCAGGACTCGTGCATGTAGAACTTCGCCAGACGGGCGATCGCGTAGACGATGTCGGTCGACTTGTCCATGACGATGACACCGGCGGTGCCGAGCCCGCTCTCGACGTCGCGCAGCGCATCGAAGTCCATCAGGACGTCTTCGCACGCCGCCTTCGGAATCAGCGGCACCGAGGCGCCGCCCGGGATCACCGCGAGCAGGTTGTCCCAGCCGCCGCGCACGCCACCCGCGTGCTTCTCGATCAGCTCCTTGAGCGGGATGCTCATGGCGTCCTCGACCGTGCACGGCTGATTCACGTGGCCGGAGACGCAGTAGATCTTGGTGCCGGTATTGTGCGGCCGGCCGAAGCTCGCGAACCAGGCGGCGCCGCGGCGCAGGATCTCGGGCACGCTCGCGATGGTCTCGACGTTGTTGACCGTGGTCGGCCGGCCGTAGACCCCGACCGCCGCCGGAAACGGCGGCTTCAGACGGGGCTTGCCCATCTTGCCTTCGAGGCTCTCGAGCAGGCCGGTCTCCTCGCCGCAGATGTAGGCGCCGGCGCCGCGGTGCAGATGCAGCTCGAAGTCGTAGCCCGAGCCGCACGCGTCCTTGCCGAGCAGGCCGGCCGCGTAGGCCTCGGCGATCGCCGCCTCGAGCACGTCGCCCTCGCGCACGAACTCGCCCCGGATGTAGATGTAGCCGGCGGTCGCGCCCATGGCCGACCCGGCGAGCAGGCAGCCCTCGAGCAGCTTGTGCGGATCGTGGCGCATGATCTCCCGGTCCTTGCAGGTGCCGGGCTCGCTCTCGTCGGCATTGATCACCAGGTAGACCGGACCGCCGTCCGACTTCTTGGGCATGAACGACCATTTGAGACCGGTCGGGAAACCGGCGCCGCCGCGCCCGCGCAGCCCCGATTCCTTGACCTGCTCGGTGATCCAGTCGCGCCCCTTGAGGATCAGGTCCTTGGCGCCGTCCCAGTCGCCGCGGCGGCGCGCCGCGACCAGGCGCCAGTCGTGCTCGCCGTAGAGGTTGGTGAAGATCCGGTCCTGGTCAGCGAGCATCGGGGTCCTTCGGTTCCGGGGCCGCCGCGTCGCCGACGTCGTGGGCGGGCCGGCCTTCGCGTTCGACCTTCACAGCCTGCCCGTGCACGGCGACGTCCGGCTTGGCCTTGTCGATCGGCTCCTCGTCAGGGTGGCCGGGGCCCTCGTCCCTGCCCACCGCGCCGTGGCGGTGCGGGTCCTCGAGGAGCGTCGTCTTGCCGCCCGCCGGCATCGACGCCCGACGCCCGGTCTGCGAGCCGGGCTGCGGGCGCTCGCCGCGCCGCAGCGCCTCGAGGATCGCCTTGGTGCTGGCGTAGGTGAGGTCCTCGAAATAGTCGTCGTCGATC
>JBOHKK010000062.1:0-21424 GCA_050729115.1 Geminicoccaceae bacterium
CTCCAGGCCGAGGCGGCGATGCCGCTGCGCGCGGCCGGGCCTGCCGCGGTGCTCACCTTCGAGCCGAAGCGGACGCGCGGCACCGCCATCGCGCCCAATGAGGGAGTTCCCCAACCCGCCGCGCGCGAGAAGAATCCGAACCAACCCGAGGCCCGCGCCAGGCCTGGCGCATCCGCCCCGGCGCTGCCGCCGCGGCCCGGCCTCGAGCCGTTCCCATCGGGGCCGGCGCACGCGCGACCGAACCAACCCGAGGCCCAAAGGGATCCGCGAGATTTTGAGGTGGCGACGCAGCGAAGGACCCCGCGCGGCACGCGCACGACCCGAGCCGGCGGCGCTTGGTGATCCCGCTCCGCCGGCTCGACTCGGGCGCCAATGCTCGCTGTGGCGCAAAGGCTCGAATTTGACGCTCCGTACGCAGGCCCTATCCTGATCGAGGTCGCTTGGAGGCGCCACGGACCCGCACGACCGCATCATGGGAGGCACGAGAGATGAAGACCATCGCGTCGATGGCTGTCGCGCTGGCAGCCTGCGTGGCCACGAGCCAGGCCGGCGCCCAGCAGGCTTTGGGTATCGGCACCAGCCCGCAGGGGACGTTGACCTATCAGATCGGCGCCGCCTACGGCCAGGCGGCCACCGCGGCGACCGGCCGCCAGAGCCGGGTCCAGCCGCAGAGCGGCACCGGCGTCATGGTGCCGCTGGTCGATTCGGGCGAGCTCGACATCGGCTTCGTCAACACCCTGGAGATCACCGACGCCTTCACCGGCACCGGCACCTTCGATGGGCGGCCGCAGGAGAACATCCGCATGGTCGGCGTCATGTTCCCGATCCGGGTCGGCATGTTCGTCCGCGCCGACTCCGATATCCAGACCGTCGCGGACCTCGAAGGCAAGCGCCTCGCCTGGGAGTATACCAGCCAGCAGATCATCCAGACCGTGCTGAACGGCGTGCTCGCCAACGCCGGCCTCGGCCCGGATGACGTGCAGCACGTCCTCGTGCCCAATCTGATCCGCGGCGTCGACGAGTTCATCGCCGGCAACGTGGATGCCGGCTTCTTCGCGATCGGTCCGGCCAAGGTGTCGGAGGCCGACGCCGCGACCGGCGGCATCCGGTTTTTGCCGATGGACGAGAGCGCGGAAGCGGTGGCGCGCATGCAGGAGGCGGTACCATCCAGCTACATCGCGACCGTGCAGCCGACCCAGGCGACCACCGGCGTCGACGAGCCGCTGCCGACGATGCACTACAACTACACCATGTTCGTGAACGCCGATCTGCCCGACGATCTGGTCTACGACCTGACCAGCGTCCTCGCCGAGAAGAGCGAGCAGATGGCGGGCGCGGTCGCGCTCTTCAGGCAGCTCGACCCCAAGCAGCTGTGGCGGGACTTCGGGGTGCCCTACCATCCGGGCGCGATCAGGTACTACGAGGAGAACGGCATCGCGCCGACCGAGCTCAGCGGCTGAGCGGCCCCGCCTGCCGGGCGGGCGTGGCGCAGCGTCCTCGCCGGGGCATAGCTCCGGCGCCGACGTGCGCCGACATCTGCGGATTCCACACGACCTCGGCCGACGGTGCGGAGTGACACGCCCGGGCGGTTGCCCGCTGACGATGGCGACCAGCCTCGAGGTATGGACAGGAGCACGCAACGACCTCTGCTTGTCATGCCCGGGCCTGCCCCAGGGCTGTCCGGCTGAGCGTCGCCGTGATCAGGCCGGATGCCAAGTCCGCGGCGACTCCGAAAGGAATCCGGCGCGTCGAGAACCGCAGGTTAACCCTTTTGCGGTCAACTCTTCCTTCGATGGTCCATGCGACCGTGCCAATCCCTACCGCCGGTTGGCGCGAAGGCGCACGGACTCCCAGGATCGCATGGACCATCGAGCAGGACACCGTAGAGCCCAATGGTGAACGAAAGGTTAACCGGACAGGATTGGGCTTGACCCGGGCATCCACAACTCGACCGGGCGGGATCCATGGCGAGGTTTGGCCTTGGATTGCCGGGCCAAGCCCGCCAATGACAAAGGCGGCACGCAGTTCCCTGCCGCTGCATCTCGCTCGCTCAACCGGACAGCCGTGGGCGGTTGCCGTCTCGACCGCTCGCACCATGTTTGCCTGGGCGACGCCTGGGTGGCTTCTGCCCGCCGGAGGATCCTCTTGACCCAGCCAGCTCGCGCCGAAACGGCAGCCGCGGCGCCGCCATCAGCCGGAAAACCGGGCGCAGGCGTCGCGTCGGCGGCGCCCTTGCCGGTCGACCATCCGACGCTCAAGGCGCAGCGGATCGGCGTGCTGCTGCTCAACCTCGGCACGCCCGACGGCACCGATTACCGCTCGATGCGGCGCTATCTGAAGGAGTTCCTCAGCGACGAGCGCGTGATCGACGTCAACCCGCTGCTGTGGAAGCCGCTCCTCAATCTGGTGATCCTGACCACGCGCCCGTCGCGCAGCGGCAAGGCGTACGCGGCGATCTGGAACCGGGAGCAGGACGAATCCCCGCTTCGGACCATCACCCGGGCGCAGTGCGCCGCCCTCGCCGACGCGCTGGCCGGCGCCTTGCCCGGTCACGACCTGCTGGTCGACTGGGCGATGCGTTACGGCAAGCCGTCGACGCGATCGGTGATCCGGGAGATGGTCGAGGCCGGCTGCACCCGGCTGCTCCTGTTCGCCCTCTATCCGCAGTACGCCGCGGCGACCACCGCGACCGCCTACGATCAGGCGTTCCGGGCGCTGCTCGAGGAGCGCTGGCAGCCCGCGGTGCGCACCGCGCCGCCCTACTTCGAGCATCCCTCGTACATCGACGCGCTCGCCCGCTCGATCCAGGACCACCTCGCCGGGCTCGCCTGGCGGCCGGGGGTCGTGCTCGTCTCGTTCCACGGGCTGCCCAAGCGCTACCTGATGCTCGGCGACCCGTACCATTGCCACTGCGCCAAGACCGCCCGGCTGCTGCGCGAGCGCCTCGGCTGGGACGAGAGCCGTCTGCGCATGACCTTCCAGTCGCGCTTCGGCCGCGAGGAGTGGCTGCGGCCCTATACCGACGAGACGGTCCGGGAGCTGGCGCGCTCCGGCGTCAAGAACCTGGCGATCGTGACCCCGGGCTTCGCTGCCGACTGCCTCGAGACTCTGGAAGAGATCGCGATCGGGGCACGCGAGCTGTTCCTCGAGCACGGCGGCGCGAACTTCACCTTCGTCCCCTGCCTGAACGCGGCCGAGGACCACATCGCGCTCCTGGCCGACCTGGTCCGGCGCGAGCTCGCCGGCTGGGTGTGAGATCGACCCACGTGCGGCGTTCAGGGCCACCCGTCGCCGGTGATCTGATCGGGGGCGTAGGGGCAGATCGCCGGCAGAGCGTCGGCGGCGGCAGCCTCGCCGTACAGGCGGAGCTTGCGCTCGGTGCTCCGGCGCGTGAGAGCGTAGACGCGCGGCAACTCCTCACCGAGGATCTGGCGCAGGCGCGGGGTGAGCTCCAGCTCGAGACGGGTGCGGTGCTCGAGGATCGATTCGGCCCAGCCACGCCGAGCGTCCTGTGCCGGGCTGAACTGCAGTTTCAGAAGGTGCTCGATGATCACGCTCGCGTTGTTGAGCACCGCGCTCTTCTTGGCGTCGCCCAAGCCCTCGACCTCCTCGATCAGGTGGTCGAGATCCAGCGCCTCGAACTGCCGCGTGCGCAGAAGCTCGGCCTGAGCCTCGGTCCAGACGTAGAAGTCCTCGTCGTACAGTTGTTTGGCCTTTGGCCGGACCGGCGTGGCCATCGCGATCTTCCATGGGATGCCGACTTCACGAGCTGGAGGATACCATGGCGTCCGTCGCTTCGTCGAACCCGGCGGGCCGATACCTGCTCAGCCCGGGGCCTGGCGCATGGTCTCGGGCAGCCAGGTCGCGAGCTCGGGGAAGGCGACCAGGATCACCACCATCGCGCACATGAGAAGAAAGAACGGCAGCGCCGTCAGCGCGATGTAGTTGATCTCGTGGCCGGTCATGCCTTGCAGGACGAACAGGTTGAAGCCGACCGGCGGCGTGATCTGCGCCATCTCGACCACCACCACGACGAAGATGCCGAACCAGATGAGGTCGATGCCGGCCTGACGGATCATCGGTTCGACCACCGCCATGGTCAGCACCACGGCGCTGATGCCGTCGAGAAAGCAGCCGAGGATGATGTAGAACACGGTCAGCGCCGCGATCAGCATGAGCGGGCTGAGCTCGAGCGAGGCGATCCACTGGGCGAGCGCCCGCGGCAGGCCGGTGAAGCCCATGGCCAGCGCCAGGAATGCCGCGCCCGCGAGAATCAGCGCGATCATGCACGAGGTCCGGGTCGCGCCCATGAGGCTGGCGATGAAGCTCTCCCGGGTCAGCGAGCCCTGGGCGAGCGCCAGGAGCAACGCGCCGATCACGCCGAACGCGGCGGCCTCGGTCGCCGTCGCGAACCCGAGATAGATCGAGCCCAGGACGGCGAGGATCAGGCAGACCACGGGAATCAGGAAACGACTGTGCTCGAGCTTGGCGCGCAGGCTCATGGTCGGCTCGGGCGGCACCAGGTCCGCGCGCAGGAGCGACCAGAACGTCACGTAACCCATGAACAGGCCCGCCAGGACCAGCCCGGGGAAGACCCCGGCGATGAACAGCTTGGAGATCGATTCGTTGATCGTGACGCCGTAGACGATCAGGATCAGCGACGGCGGGATCATCAGGCCGAGCGTGCCGGCCCCGGCGAGCGAGCCGACGATCAGCCGCTCCGGATAGCCGCGACGGCGCAGTTCCGGGATCGACATCTTGCCGACCGTGACCACGGTCGCCGCCGAGCTCCCCGAAACCGCGGCGAAGACCGTGCAGCCCACGATGTTGGTGTGCAGCAGGCGACCCGGCAGATTCGCCATCCAGGGGCTGAGGCCGCGGAACATGTCCTCGGACAGGCGGGTGCGAAACAGGATCTCGCCCGTCCAGATGAACAGCGGCAGCGCAGTGAGCGCCCATGACGAGGACGCCGTCCAGATCGTGGTGATCATGGCGTCGCCCGCGGGGCTGTTGGTGAACAGGGTCATGCCGACCCAGGCCACGCCCAGCAGGGCAAGGCCGATCCAGACGCCGGTCCCGAGCAGCAGGAACAGGATGAACAGGAAAATCCCGGTCAGATAGAACTCATGCATCGGCGCTCTCGTCCCGCAGGCCCGGCTCGCCCAGTTGCCAGCTGCCGCCGAACGCGATCTGCAGGAACCGGTCCACGAGCGCGATCGCCAGCAGGGTCGTGCCGAGCGCCATGGCGAGCTGGGGGATCCAGAGCGGCGTGGCGTCCTGGCCCTGGGAGATGTCGTTCAGCTCATAGGAGACCCAGACCGCCTTGATGGCATAGAACGCGAAGTAGCAGCCGAGCGCGGCGCCGATGCCGAAGCACCAGAGTTCGCCGACCCGTCGCCAGCGCCCGAGCCGGGCCAGCAGCAGCGCGACGCGGATATGGACGCCGCGATTGAGCGTGTGGGCCAGCGCCAGGAACGAAGCGGCCGCCATGCAGTAGCCGGCGTAGTCGGTGGACCCGGGAAACTGCTGGCCGGTCCAGCGTGCGCTCATCTGGGCCACGATGATCAGCAGCAGAACGATCAGAAACAGCGCGGCGAGGCCGCCGCACAGATCGTAGAGCCGATCGAGCCACGGCCGCAGCGCTCGACCGGTCGCACGGACGCTTGACATGAGGATCCTCGGGCGGGGAGAGGGCCGGCGCCGCGGCGCCGGCCCGCGCGATCACATCGACTTGTAGGCGCCGACGATCTTCGTGCCGACCTCGCCCGTGGCCTCGAGCCACTCCTCGGTCATGGTTTGGCCGATCTTCTCGAGGTCGGCACGCAGTGTGTCGCCCGGCGGCTGAATGCTCATACCGTTGGCGGCGAGCTGCTCCTTGTACCAGTCGTTGAGCCGCGCCGATTCGGCGGTGCCGGCCTTCGCCGCCTGAGCGGCGCAGTCGCGGAGCGCCTGTTGGGTCGCTTCGTCCTGCACCTCCCATGCGTCCTTGTTCGCAAACACCATGTTGCGCGGCAGCCAGGCGGCGACGTCGTACCAATGAGTCACGTGCTCCCAGACCTTGCGGTCGTAGCCGGTCGAGCCCGACGAGATGAAGCTGTCGGCGACGCCGGTGGCGAGCGCCTGGGACAGCTCCGCCTCCTCGATCTGCACCGGCACCGCGCCCATCAGCTCCGCCATGCGTGCGGTCGCGGCGTTGTACGAGCGGAACTTGACGCCCTGCAGGTCGCTCGCCGACTCCAGCGGCTTCTTGGTGTAGATGCCCTGGGGCGGCCAGGGGACCGAGTAGAGCAGGACCAGGTTCTGCTCGTCCAGAGTCTCCTCGATGGTCGGCTTGGCCGCTTCCCAGAGCTTGTCCGACGCCTCGTAGCTGGTGGCGAGGAATGGTACCGAGTCGAAGCCGAACACCGCCTCCTCGTTCTGGTGCGCGGAGAGCAGCCGCTCCCCGATCGGCGCCTGGCCGGTCTGCACCGCGCGCTTGATCTCGTTGCCCTTGAACAACGACCCGCCGGGATGGATCACGATCTCGAGCTCGCCGTTCGTTCCCGACTGCACGCACTCGGCGAAGGTCTTGCCGTTCTGGCTGTGGAAGTTGCTGTCGGGATAGGCCATGGGCATGTCCCAGGACTCCGCCCATGCCGCGGTTGCGCTCATCGCCACTGCTGCCGCGCCGACGATCAGCGACCTTCTCAGCTTCTCCATCGGTCTGTCTCCCTTGGTTGGCCAACCCTGCTCCTACTGTACGGACTGCTTCGAACCTGTCCACTCCGCCGCCACTCTGGCAATCCCATTCACGCCGCTCGAGCGCCTCGGGACGGTTCGGAAACGGCTCCCTCCCGGTTCTCGACGATCTCGGCCGCGGATCCGCTCTCGTCCGAGCAGGCGCTCGCGACCTCACGACTGCACTCGTCCCGGTGTTGCAGCACCCGCGCGGGCCGCCTCGAGCTAGCGCATTTTTCGATCAGCTCGCACCAGCCCGCTCCCCCTCCCAACCACCCACCGATGGTACCCTTGGGGCGGTTGGGAGGGGGAGCGGGCCGGGGCCGCGGGTCCACCCAAGGGGAAAATGGTCTAGGCGATCGAGCAGATCGCGGGCGTGGGCCCGGGGCAAACTCATGAGGATTGGTCTCATACCGATGCCACGAGGTGATGACTTCGGGATCGGCATCGCGCGCGGGGTCGGCGTGCCGCTCGGCACCGACCACCGCGGCCGCGTGGCGCTCCGCTTGGGACTTCAGACCGATCACCAAGACCGCTCCGGTCCAGCGAGCCACCGCGGTCGCCCCTTTCAGCCAGCCGCGGGGAGCCAGCCGCGGGGAGCCAGCCGCGGGGAGCCAGCCGCGGGGAGCCAGCCGCGGGGAGCCAGCCGCGGGGAGCCAGCCACGCGGTCGCGCGCCCCAAAAGCGCGCGGGGGGGTTGGCTGGTCGGCCGCGCGCCCGAGGGAAGAATGATGCCGGGCGAGCAAAGGTTCGAATGTCGTGAGCCGGTATCAGCGCGAATTCCACTTCGAACGGCAGGTTAAGCAATCGGTGGTAAGGATGCGTCAACCATATTCGACGACAAGGCTCGCGGGTCGGAGTGACAAGGAGCTACGCAATGGTGATCGGCGGGTTCACGCTGGTGGTGCTGGTGATCCTGGGGCTTGCCCTGGTCACGGTGTTCATGGGCGTCAAGGTGGTGCCCCAGGGCCGCGAGTACACGGTCGAGCGGTTCGGCCGCTACATGCGCACGCTGTCGCCGGGGCTGCACGTCATCACGCCGTTCGTCGAGGCCATCGGCGCCAAGCTCAACATGATGGAGCAGGTCCTCGACGTGCCTTCCCAGGAGGTGATCACCAAGGACAACGCCATGGTCCGGGTCGACGGCGTGGTGTTCTTCCAAATCCTGGACGCGGCCAAGGCGGCCTACGAGGTGAGCAACCTCGAGATCGCGATCCTGAACCTGACCATGACCAATTTGCGCACGGTCATGGGCTCGATGGATCTGGACGAGCTGCTTTCGCAGCGCGACCGGATCAATGCCCAGCTGCTGCGCACCGTCGACGAGGCGACCACGCCCTGGGGGGTCAAGGTCACCCGGATCGAGATCAAGGACATCGCGCCGCCCAAGGACCTGGTCGACTCCATGGCCGGGCAGATGAAGGCGGAACGGGACAAGCGGGCGGCGATCCTCGAGGCCGAGGGCCAGCGCCAAGCGGCGATCCTCACGGCCGAGGGCGAGAAGCAGAGCCAGATCCTCGAGGCCGAGGGGCGCAAGGAGGCGGCGTTCCGCGACGCCGAGGCGCGCGAGCGGGCGGCCGAGGCCGAGGCCAAGGCCACCGCCATGCTGAGCCAGGCGCTCGCCCGCGGCGACCGCCAGGCGATCAACTATTTCGTCGCCCAGAAGTACGTCGAGGCGTTCGGCCGGTTCGCCACCTCACCGAACCAGAAGGTGGTGTTCCTGCCGCTCGAGGCGACCTCGCTGCTCGGCTCGCTCGCCGGCATCGGCGAGATCGCGCGCGAGGCGTTCGGGCGGCCGAACGGAAGCGCGAACGGCGGCGCGCATCCGTGACCCTGATCTTCGGCGCCGTCACCTACTGGGACTGGTGGGCGCTCGGCGGCGCGTTGGCAATCGTCGAGGCGTTCGTTTCCGGGTTCGTGTTCCTCTGGCTCGGGATCGCGGCCGGCCTGGTCGGTCTCCTGCTCTGGCTGTGGCCGGGCATCGGCCCCGACTATCAGGTCCTGCTGTTCGCCGCCTTGTCGGTCGCGAGCGTGCTCGGCTGGCGCCGCTGGCGGAGCGCCCACCCGGCGCCGAGCGCGCAGCCGAACCTGAATCGACGCGGCGCCCAATACGTCGGCCGCCAGTTCGCTCTGGTCGAGCCGATCAGCAACGGTCGCGGCCGGATCAGGCTCGGCGACAGCAGCTGGACCGTCACCGGGCCCGACCTGCCGGCGGGCCGGACCGTCGAGGTGATCGGCGCCGACGGCGTGGTGCTCCAGGTGCGACCGGTCGCCGATCCCGGCCTGGCGTGAACTCGTCGCGAGAGGTTCCAAGGCGCGCCGAGCCGGGCGGACCGGGACCCGCTGGCTTGCCATTGTCAGCCATCCTCGACCGTCGAGCCGCCTGCCGGCCGAGCTTGACCCCGCGGCCGGCGCGCCTTAGATCCGAACGCACGCCCCCGTGGCGGAATTGGTAGACGCGGCAGACTCAAAATCTGTTGGCCGCAAGGCCGTGCTGGTTCGAGTCCGGCCGGGGGCACCAGTACACCAGCAACCCATTGGTCCGCCTAGAAACCTAGCAATCTCAAGGGGTTCCATTAAGCCGCTGCTCACCTCCCTGCTACACCATGGCCGATGTGCAGGAGGGGGAACCAGTGGCCATATACCCAGGATTGATGCGCCGGGGCTCGATGTGGTGGTTGCGCGTAGTGGTCCCGAGACCACTCCGGCGGGCCTTGGGCCGAGACCAGATATGGCGCAGTCTCGGAACGCCTTACCGGCGAGAAGCCATCCGGCTCTACTTCCCCGCCCGCGCCCAGCTCATGGCCATGTTCGAGCAGGCCCGCCGGTCCCGGTCCACACCGGATGAGCTGCGCAGGATGGTGGCCGGTTGGGTTGACCGTCTCGACCGTGCTGATCGAGAAGAGGACTTCGCCCTGTATGGTCCCGGGCTGGACGGGGCTCTTGCCGAGCTTGATCAGGAGCTATTCGAGCTGCGGACCGGTGCCGACGTGACCGCCGAGGTCCATCGGATGCTGGTCGCGTCCGGGTGGCCGGCTGAGCGGCACAAGGTCGGCAGCATCTCGACCCGGCTCATGGTCCCGGTCGATCCGCCGGACGTGGATGCGCTCACCCGCCGCGCCCTCATAGAGCACGCCCTCAGGCGACGTGACCGCCTCACCCGGAGCCCGGCAACCACCTATGACCCGATGTTCGCGGTGCACCCGGTTTCAATCAGCCTGTCCGAGCTGATCCGGCGGTTTTCTGCCGAGAAGCGCCTGTCACCCGGCAAAGCCAGCGAATACGAGGCCCTGTACCGGATGCTTCGCGAGCTGTGGGGCGATGACAAGCCGGCGCGCGAGATCGACCGGGCGGACTGCCGGCAGGTGAGGGATCTGGTCTCACACCTGCCACCCCATGCCACCAAGCGTTGGCCCCGCCTCACCTTGCGACAGGTGGCCGAGCACGCACGCGAGCGCGGTATCCCTCCAATGGACCCGGCGACCGCCAACGCGTACCTGTCCCGGCTCAGCACGCTTCTGCGGTGGGCTCAGAGGGAGGAGCTTACCGATCGCAACCCGGCCATAGGCTTGCGCGTAGCCGAGCCCGAGGGCGATCCCCGACATGCCCGCAACCCGTTCTCCCCGGACCAGCTCCAGCGGATCGTCTCGCACCTGCCCGAGACCAAGCCGCATCAACGCTGGATCATCCTGTTGGGCCTCTACACGGGAGCCCGCCTGAATGAGATCTGCGGCCTCGCCACCGCCGATATCGCCGAGCAAGAGGGCGTCCCGATCATCCATATCCGGCCGGACACCCGCAGCCTAAAGACGGCGAGCGCCCGCCGGATCATCCCGATACACCCCACCATTCGGCCGGCGTTCCTCGCCTACGCCAGCACCATCGGCCACGAGCGCCTGTTCCCCGAGCTATCCCTGGACAGCCGCGGCCGGTGGTCCGATGGCTTCCAGAAGTGGGTGAACAGGTTCCTCGTTAGGATCGGCGCAACCGCTCCCCGCACGAGCTACCACAGCTTTAGGCACCTATCGCGGGATCGCCTGCGAGAGGCCCACGTCTCGGATGAGCTCGCGGCCTCTCACACTTCGATGGCCGAGGCTGTAGCGGACCAGAGCATCCATCCCGGCGGAAAGATCGTGGCATCCGCCATGGATTGCGCACCCGGCCAGTGGCTCACAATCGACGCCGGCCGGTCCGCCACGGGGCCGGGATGGCCAGGAGCCCGAGCTTAGGCTTCTGCAACCGGTTTCATGCCAAGGGGGTGGTCCATCTCGGGCCGCCCCCATTTCAAATGGAGAGCGCGATGAACTGGTCCCTCGATCATGCCCCCCGGCCGCGCCGGGATTGGAAGTCCCGCTTGCGCCGGTTCTTCGTAGGCGCGTTCTGGCTCACGGTCTTGATCACCACCGCCCTGATCGCTCTAGGCGCTCTGCTAGCCTGAGAGGAGGGATCGCTGTGAAAATTGGCTACCGTAGAACATCGACAGTCGAGCAGGCCGCCGGCTTCGAGGACCAACTCCGAGCCCTTGAGGCCGCCGGCTGTGAGAAGGTGTTCGCCGAGCAAACGTCTAGCGTGGGCGAACGGCCCCAACTCGCCGCCGCGCTGGAATACGTTCGCGAGCACGATGTTCTCGTGGTGACCAAGCTGGACAGGCTCGCTCGATCCACGCAACACCTGCTGGAGATCGTTCAGCTCCTAGAGCGCAAGGGCTGTTCGCTTCGCATCCTCGATCTTGCCCTGGACACCAATACCGCCACCGGCCGAATGCTCTTGACCGTGGTCGGAGCCATCGCTCAGTTCGAACGGGAGTTGTCTCTCGAACGCCAGCGCATCGGTATTGCCGCCGCCAAGGCCGCGGGAAAATATTTGGGCCGGGCTCCTACCGCTCGCGCGAAGTCGGCTCAGGTGCTTGCCCTCAAGGCTGAGGGCGTAGGCCCCTCAGAGATTGCTCGCCGTCTCTCGATCGGCCGCTCCAGCGTCTATAGAATTTGTGGTTGAACGGGGCCTGAGGGGGGGCTTGCCGAACACCCCCGCCCCTGCTACACCACTTCGCACACCGGGGAGGTGTGCAACGGCAGGAAACTGGCGGAAACGCTAGGGTTTAGGGTGGTGTCCGGCGTCTCCGGCCGGGGGCACCAATCGAAGCCAATCCAGCGCCAATGGCGCCAATCCAGAGCCAATAGAGCCAATCCAGCGATAGCCGCACGTGGCGGGGTTCGAGGTTTGGCGGACCTCGGAGGCCCGCTGCCCTGTTGCATGGCCGGCTGAGCATCTGCCTCGCCAGGGAAGACCGCCAGCGACCCGGGCGACCGCAGGCAGACGCAGGTCGGGCGCCGCGGCACGATGGGACGGCCGATCGGCGCGGTCGCGATCTGGCGGCGTGGATGCGTCACGCCACGATCGTGACCGGCGGCTCCGCTCTCGGAAGGTGTGCCGCTCCGCGCCGACCACCGAGGTCGCGTGGCGCTCCAGGGCGACCACCGGAGGTCTCGCTTGGATCCCATTGGTCGGAGCCAGACCGACCACCAAGGTCGGTCTGGTCCAGCACGCCTGGGAGCCAGGCACGCGGCCGCGCGCCCCAACAACGCGCGGGGGTGATTTGGTCGGCCGCGCGGCCAGGCAAGCATAGTGCCACGTGAACGAGCTTCGTGGGCGCGGTATCAGTTCGCCACCGGGCAAGGCCGGCCCGCTGGGGATGAAACCCGCGAACCGCCACGCGCCTTCGCAACGTCATCGCGAGGCACACGGCGGCGGTCCCAAGTGCACGCGCCTGAGGCGGAGCACCCCCAGTGCGCCGAACACCGCTTCGCGCGGGAAGCGGTGGGTGCCGTGCGAGGGCACCTTGTGGCGCCGAACCAGGAAGGAGCGGACCCGGTCGTAGACGTGATTGTCGATCGCCCGATACGCCGGCAGGCGGGTGCCGTAGCCGAAGTACCCCGTCCACCCCCTGAGCAGGCGGTTGAGCCGGTCGCGCACTTCGGGCCACGCCGCCACGTTGCCGGGCGTCAGCAGATCGCCGACCTTCGCCTTGAGCCGCAGCACGCTCTTCTTCGACGGGCTCGCTCCCAGATACCAATGGCCGTCCTTCCGATAACGATGCGGGCCGAACGTGTAGCCAAGGAAGTCGAAGCGCTCGCGCCGGGCGTCCCGGACCGCGGTCTTCGTCGCGTTGAGCGCGAGCCCGAGCCGTGTCATCACCTGCCGCGTCCACGCCAGAGCCTCGGCGGCTTGGCCACGGCTCAGGATCACGAAGTCGGCGGCATAGGCGATGACGTGGGCGCGGTAGGTCGCGCCCCGTCCGGTGCGCCGCCAATGCTTCAGGAAGCGGTTCATGTAGAGATTGGCGAGCCGCGCGCTGATCACGCCGCCCTGCGGTGTGCCATGCCGGCTGCCCTTGCCTCCCGTCATGCGCCGCCTCCCGTCGTCGCCACGCTCCTCGACCGCGGCCCTGAGCCACAGCTTGATCAGCCGCAGCACATGCCGGTCGACGATGCGGCGCGCCACCGACCGCATCAGCTCGCGATGCGGGACCGTGTCGAAATACTTCGACAGATCGGCGTCCCCCACATCGGTGGAGCCTCGGCACAGCAGGGCATGCACCGCCTTGATCGCCTCGGTCCCGCTCCGGCCCGGCCGGTAGCCATAGGCCGCAGGGTCGAGATCCGCCTCGAAGCTTGTCCTCGGGCCGGCCTGCGGCCGGACCCGGGGGATCGGCTCCAGCACCAGCTTGGCGGCGGTCTGCACCACCCGGCCCCGAATGGTCGGGATGCCGAGCGGCCGCGCGCCGCCGCCAGGCTTGGGGATCATCACCCGGCGCACCGGCGCTGGCCGATACGTCCTCGCAACCAAGTCCTTCCTGATGCCGGCGCGCCACTCCTCCAGCGCAAACGCCTCGATCGCCGCGAAGCTCTCCCCGGCCACCCCCGACGCACCCCCGTTGCTCCGGGCCAGCGCGTAAGCGTGTTCCAGGATGTCGTCGCGGCAGATCTTGTCGTAGAGCAGGTAGAAGCGGAATGCCGGCTCCGCCTTCGCCTTGCGATACAGCTTCCTCTGAAGGGTCCGGATCTTCTCGGGTGTTGCCAGGCTCATCGCCAATCACCGATCCTCGCCGTCGTCGAAAGCGCGCCAGAAGCCAGGGCCCTTCCCTCCGCCGGCGTTACCCGGCCTCGGCGGTACCACGACCCTGTCCGACGCCCGCCAGCACCGCCGTCCAGGCCGGCGTTGAGGCCGCAACCCCCGTGCCGAACGGGCCTCCCCAGATTGCCCGCATCACCTTTCCAGCGTGCCGTGCCCACTACCCCGGCGGATCGGGACGGGTGCTCGTGTCGGTTGCTTCCCCGTCCCGCGCGGCCTTCCCCGAATCTCAGGCGGGTCGGCATCCGCGACGTCACTTTCGAGGCCTGCTCAGGCTTCACTCGCGTTACGGCCCGCTGGATCGCTCAGCCGCCCAAAGGCGGCCTTTGTCGCAAGGCTTCAGCCCAGCCGGTTACCCGCTGAGCCGCTTGCCAGCTACCAGATCAAACCGACTACTGTCTGGGTGGATCCTTCCTCCACTGGTGATCCGCACCGTCTGGGCGCACTGAGAAATGCGGGCTAGGCCCGACTATTACACTTTGCTATGGCCGGGCGGCGCACGGGAAACGGCACGCGGGCGCCGTACCGGCTCGAGTGGGAGCGCGATGCGTTGAAGCGGCTCGGGCGACTGCCGCGCAACCGGCGCCAGCAGATCCGCGCCAAGCTGCAGGCACTGGCGGCCGACCCGACCGGGCCGCAACCGCAGGCCAAGCCGCTCAAGGGCGAGCCCGGGACGTTCCGGCTGCGCATCGGCGAGTGGCGCACGACCTATGATCTCGACCAAACCGCGTGGCCCGCGTGCTGAGGATCGAGCCCGGGCACGATGCCTACGACTGAGACCGTGATCATCCGCGATCCCAAGGGGCGGCGGACCCACGTGGTCGTGCCGATCGCCGAATGGCGGCGGTTGCGCGAGCGGGCCGAGGCGGTCGAGCTCGCCGAGCTGCGCACCCACGACACCATCCCGGACGAGCACGCCGGGCGGATCCTGGACGGCGAGCGGCCGCTCAAGGTGTTCCGCGAATGGCGCGGCCTGTCCCAGGCCGAGCTCGGCCGCCGCGCCGGGCTGCCGCAACCGACCATCGCCCAGCTCGAGAGCGGCAAGCGCAAGGGCACGGTCGCGCAGATACGCAAGCTGGCCAAAGCACTCGGCCTGCAGCTCGAGACCCTGGTCGGCTGGAAGGCGGACGAGACGACATCCCCCTGAAGAGCGCATTTTCCAGACGAACCGCCTGCCCGGGCAACGGGATTGACGAATTGGACGGGCTGCTGAGATCATGGCCCTGGTCGTCCGGCATCCGGTTCGAGGTGGGCGACCGGATGTTGTGAAACCCAGCAACAGCGCGGTCTCGAACGCGCGACATGGAGGTCACCACATGCGCCAGGCTCTGCTCGCACGCGCGCTCGCCGCTCTCGGCGTGGTCGCCGTCTCGGTCGCCATCTCGGTCTCGGGGGCCGAGGCCAAAAGCCTCGACCAGATTCTTTCCGACGGCACGATCCGCATCGGGATCAACCCGAACTTCCCCAACATGAGCGTACGCAACCAGGCCGGAGAGTGGGAAGGCTTCGACATCGCGGTGGGTGAGCGCATCGCGGAGGAGCTCGGCGTCGAGGTCGAGTGGGTCCCGACCGAGACGCCGCAGCGCGTACCGTTCCTGGTCTCCGACCGCATCGACATCTCGCTCGGCGCGCTGACCCGGAACGCCGAGCGCGCGACGCTCATCGACTACACGGTGCCGCTGCACACCGAGGTCCTGGCGGTGCTCGCCACCGACCAGGTCGAGGGTGAGACCTGGCAGGACTTCAACCGGGAGGGCGTGACGCTTGCCAACATGCGCGGCAACTGGACCGTCGACTGGATCCAGGAGAACATGCCGAACGTCGAGCTGGAGCTGGTCGACACCATCGCCGACACGGTCCGCCTGGTCGGTCAAGGCCGCGCCGACGCCATTGTCGAGAACATCGACTTCTTCATGGGATTCACCGACAACTATCCCAACGTCAACTGGCGCGTGATCGAGGAACCCATCTTCGTCGCCTACTGCGCCATCGGCCTGCAGCAGGGCAACCACAATCTGCGCGAAGTGCTGAACATCATCCTGTACGACCTGCATTCCTCGGGCTTCGTCAACGAGGCGTGGGCGGAGAACTACGGCGCGCCGATGCTGCGCGAGATCGAGCCCGATCCGTATTTCTGACCTCGGATCTCACGGCGCTTCGACCGCCGTCCGCACCTTGGCGGAGGGCGGTCGCCCGTTGACCCCGCCGCGCTAGAGCAATTCCCGATGAGATCGAGATGCCTCGGATCTCACCGCCGTTTCGCTCATCGGGTGAGAATTGCTCTTGTTGCTGGAATTGGAGCAGCTTCCTCCGAACGAGGATCGCACTTTGTCGATCTCGTCTCCTCGGATGCTGCGCCGGGCCGGCCATGAACTACACCTTTCAGTTCGGCGTCGCGCTCGACGGGCTGCCGGAGCTTCTCGAAGGGGCGCTGCTCACCTTCGAGCTCGGGGTCCTGGCGTTCTCGGGCGGCGCGCTGATCGGCCTGGTCGGGGCATCGATCAGGACGTACGGCGCCCGCCCGCTGCGCTGGCTGGTCGATGCCTATGTCGTGTTCATCACCAACACGCCGGCCCTGATCCAGATCTTCTTCCTCTACTTCGGCCTGCCCGAGGTCGGCATCCGCTGGTCGAGCTACACGTGCGTGCTGATCGGCCTGATCCTGAACGCCGGCGCCTATCTCACCCTGATCATGCGTGCCGGCTTTCTCTCGGTGCGGCGCACCGAGCTCGAGGCGGGTGAGACGCTCGGCATGTCGCTCGTGCAGCAGATCCGCTACGTGATCGTTCCGCACATCGCCAAGGCCATCTACCCGGCGCTCGCCAACTTCTTCATCGTCATCCTGGTCATGGGCACCTCGATCGGCGCCGTGATCGGGGTCGACGAGCTGACCGGGCAGGCGATCAACCTCTCGACCGTGAACTACCGCTGGCTGGAGATGTTCACGATCGTCGCCGTGATCTACGTGATCGTCACGTTCATCGCCAGCCTGGGACTCGCCCTGCTCGGGCGCTGGGCCTTCCGGGTCAAGGCCAAGGTGTTCTGATGCTGGAGCGCCTCGCCGAGGAGATCCCGCGCTTCTTCGCCTGGCCCAACGTCGTGCTCCTCTTGGAGGCGATGGCCACCACGCTGACCATGACCGCGATCGGCTGCACGATCGGCTTCGGCCTCGCCTTCGTGCTCGTGTACCTGCGCCAGACCCCGCGGCTCTGGGCGCTGCCGATCCGGCTGCTGACCATCGCCTACGTCGAGGTCTTCCGGCGCATTCCCTTCCTGGTCGTCATTTATCTGGTGTTGTTCTTCATCCAGGCGTTCGTCACCGACGCGTCGCTGTTCACCATCGCCGTGATCGCGATCTGCATCTACGCGATCGCCTATACCGCCGAGATCATCCGCGGCGGGCTGGAATCGGTGCCGCAGCAGCAGGTCGAGGCGGCGCGGGCGATGAACCTGTCCCGGCTGCAGACGCTGCGCATGGTCGTGCTGCCGCAGGCCTGGCCGGTGATCATCCCGCCAGCGATCGCGTTCGCCGTCTCCTTCATCAAGGACACCGCCCTGGTCAGCCAGGTCGGCGTGTTCGAGCTGACCTTCCGCGGCAAGGAGCTGAACAACCAGGGCTACTCCGGGATTCTGGTCTTCGGTACCATCGCGCTCTGCTATTTCGTCATGTCCTATCCGCTCAGCCGTCTCGGCCAGCGTCTGGAGACGCGTCTTGCGACACCTCGAGGTCAGCGACGTCCACGCCAGCTATGACTCCTTCAAGGCGCTCCTCGGGGTCGGCTTCCACGTCGACAAGGGCGAGGTGGTGGCGCTCGTCGGGCCGTCGGGCTCGGGCAAATCCACGGTGCTGCGCATGCTCATGGGCCTGACCCCGCCCTGCGCCGGCGTGGTCAAGGTCGACGGCGAGGTGATCGACTACCGCAAGCCCGCCCACGTCCGGGCCGCCCGCGATCGCATGGCGATCGTGTTCCAGCAGTACAACCTGTTCCAGAACATGGACGTGCTGCGCAACGTCACCCTGGCGCCGGTCACCATCAAGAAGCGCCGCCGGTCGGAGGTCGAGGACGACGCCAGGCGCCTGCTGGCCAAGGTCGGTCTCGCCGACAAGCACCGCGCCTATCCGGACGAGCTCTCGGGCGGGCAGCAGCAGCGCGTCGCCATCGCCCGCGCGCTCGCGCTCAAGCCCGAGATCCTGCTGCTCGACGAGGTGACCTCGGCGCTCGATCCCGAGCTCGTCAACGAGGTGCTCGACACGATCCGCGAGCTGGCGGCCGAGGGCATGACCATGCTTTTGGTGAGTCACGAGATGGCGTTCGTGCGCGAGGTGGCGAGCCGGGCGATCATGATGGACAAGGGCCGGATCATCGAAGCCGGTCCTCCGGCCGAGCTGTTCGATGCGCCCAAGACCGAGCGCGCCCAGGCGTTCTTCAGCAAGATCCTCCGCCACTGAGCGGCGGCCGTCGGCGCAGCGGCGAGAACGCGCGGAGATCGAAGCTCGGCGACCGGCCCAGCACCAGCTCCGCGACCGTGAGCGCCGCGAGCGGCCCGGCCGTGAACCCCATCCAGGGAAACACGTTGAGGAAGAATCCCGGCCGGCCGGGCGCCTCGCCCAGGATCGGCTGCCAATCCTCGGTACCGTTCACCAGCGCGGGCCAGGTCCTCACGACGCGGGCGCCGTGAAGCGCGGGAACGACCTCGAGCGCGGTGCGGAGATTGGCGCCGAGCGAGCGCCGAGCGACCGCGAGCCAGCCGTCCGAGGCCCGACGCGCGGCCGCCCAGCCGCCGCCGATCAGCACCGTCCCGTTGCGCAGCTGCTTCAAGGTCAGCTTCTCGCCGGCCGAGTAGAGCAGATGCGTGACCAGAGGCGCCAGCGGCTCGGTCACGCTGACCTGAATCGGGTGGCCCTCGATCGGCAGATCGAGCCCCAGCATCGCGCCGATCCGACCGGCATCCGCTCCCGCACAGTTTACGATCCGCCGGGCACGGACATCGCCCGCATCGGTATGCACCACATAGCCGGGTGCTGAGCGCGAGATCCCGGTCACCGCGGTGAAGGTCAGGACGCGGGCACCGAGGCGCCGCGCCGCGGCCACGAACGCGGGCGCGGCCTTGAGCGGGCTCGCCTTGCCCTCGTCCGGGCAGAAGGCGCCGCCGATCATCCGCTCGGACAGATAGGGGGCGAGCGCGCGCAGCTCGCCCGCGCCGAGCAGCTCGATCCTCACGCCGTGGGCCCGCTCGATCGCGGCCTTCCTTGCCACGTCGCGCATCTGGGCCGCGCTCGCGGCGACCAGAATTCCGCCGGTGATCGCGACCTCCAGGTCCGCGCCCAGCTCCGCGCCGAGCTCTCGCCACAGCCGCACCGATTCGAGCATCAGCGGCAGGGTGGGGGCGAACGCGCGCGCCCAGGCCTCGCCCTTGAGGACGAAGGGCTCGTGCGGGATCTGGAGGTGCAGGCTGCCGGCGTTCGAGCCCGAGGCCTGGCTGTTCAGATCGAAGCGCTCGACCACCGTGACCTCCACGCCTTCGCGAGCGAGGAAATAGGCGATCGCGCAGCCCGCCAGGCCGCCCCCGATGACCAGCACGTCCGTCTTCAGCTCCGCCATCGGCCTACTGCCGCCTGCCTCGAAGCCCTGGAAAGAAACCTGGACGCCACGCTTTGCACCGTCATTGCGAGGAGCAGAGCGGCGAAGCCATCCAGACGCCGCGCCTGGATCGCCACGGGCGCTGGCGCGCCCTCGCGATGACGCTGCGCAGGCGACCGGTTGGCTGGTCGGCCGCGCCCTGAAAAGAAGTATGATGCTCGGCGAACCAAGATTCGAACTTTGTGAGCCGGGTATTACGTGATCCACCTGCGCCATGATAGGCTGTGATGGCTGCGGTGCGATGGCGCACGAACGCTGCGCCGTCGTCGGGACGAGATGGCGAAACCTCAGGGAGAATTCATCATGACCAAGCGGTTCCGCGGCAGCTACACCGTGACCATCACGCCCTTCACCGCGGACGGCTCCGCCATCGACATCCCGGCGTGGCAGCGGTTTCTGGACTGGCAGCTGGAGGTCGGTGTCCCCGGCGTCATCATCCTCGGCACCACCGGCGAGTTCCTGACGGTCACCGACGACGAGCGCACCGAGCTCGTCGATGCCACGGTCAAGCACATCGACGGGCGGATTCCCGTGCTCGTGGGGACGATGAATGCGTGTACCCCGAACGCCGTGCGCTACTCGGTCGAGGCGGAAGCGCTCGGCGCCGACGGTCTGATGATCATCCCGCCCTACTACTACACCCCGACAGAGGACGAGATCTTCAACTACTACAAGGCGATCTGCGCCAGGGTCTCGATCCCGATCATGCTGTACAACAATCCCTTCACCTCCAACGTCGACATGTCGGCCAGGCTGGTGGCGCGCCTCACGCGGTCCTTCGAGCAGATCCGCTACATCAAGGAGGCGTCGATGGACGTCGGCCGGGTGTTCGACCTCATCGAGGCGACCGAGGGCGTGATGACCGTCTTCGCCGGCGAGCGGATCGTCGAATCCTACGCCCTGGGCGCCGTCGGGTACGTCAACCCGTACGGCAACTACATCCCGCGCGCGTCGTGGAAGATCTGCGACTACATCGATCAGGGGCGCTGGCAGGATGCCAGACGTATCCAGCGCCTGATCGATCACATGCAGGAGATCATCGGCGAAGGCCATCCGACCTACGGGCACCAGTGCTACTCCAAGGCGCTGGCCGCGGCCGCGGGCCATCCGCTGGGCGACGTGCGCGCGCCGCTCACCACCTTTGCCGAGCTCGGCGCCGAAGGCGAGGCGCGCCTCGCCAGGCTCACGCCCATCATGGCCGAGCTCGACGCCCTGGTCGACGAGCTGGAGGCGAGGGTCAGCGCCACTGCGGCCGAGTGATACCCGGCTCACAAAGTTTGAACCTTTGTTCGCCTGGCATCATCGCTCTTTTGGGGCGTGCGGCCGACCAGCCAACCCCGCGCAATACCGATCCCCAAGGTCAGGATCTCGTGGGATCGGTATGAGCGGCTCCTCGCTCAGCGCAGGTAGCTCGCGCCATTGACGTCGAGGGTCGCGCCGCTCAGGTGCCGGCAGCGGCCGCTGGCCAGGAACACCACGAGCTCGGCGATGTCGGCGGGCGGCACCCATTCGCCCATGGCGAGGCCTCCGGTCACGGCCGCCTCGCCGCCGAGCGTGGCGGCGGACTCTTCCGACATGCGCGTGCGCACCACGCCCGGGGCGATGGTATAGGCGAGCACGCCGCGCCGGGCGTAACCGCGGGCGACCGTCTTGGTCGCGGCCGTGAGCGCGGCCTTGGTCGCGGCGTAGGCGATCGCCTCGGGATTGGCCGGGCCGCGCTGGGCGACCCAGCTGGAGATGGTGATCACGATGCCACCGGCGCCGCCGGCGAAGCAGCGCACCGCCTCGCGCATCAGGCGCGCCGGCGCCAGCAGATTGACCCGCACCGCCTCGTCCCAGACCTCGTCCCAGGCGTCGTCGGCATCCTCGATCCCGCCGCGCAGCCGCATCACCGCGGCATTGTTGACCAGGACGTCGACGCGGCCGCGCCAGGCG
>JBOHKK010000063.1:0-21404 GCA_050729115.1 Geminicoccaceae bacterium
CCTTGCGGCCGCGGTGGCCCGCGCCGGCGCGAGCATCGCCGCGCAGGCCGAGAGCGCGCGCCCCTATCGCGAACGGCTCGAGTACGAGCTCGGCGTGATCGAGGGCATGAATTACGCCGGCTACTTCCTGATCGTCGCCGACTTCATCCAGTGGGCGAAGGCGCACGGCGTGCCGGTCGGCCCCGGGCGCGGCTCGGGCGCCGGCTCGGTGGTCGCGTGGGCGCTCAGGGTCACCGACCTCGACCCGCTGCGCTTCGGCCTCCTGTTCGAGCGCTTTCTCAACCCCGAGCGGGTGTCGATGCCGGATTTCGACATCGACTTCTGCCAGGACCGGCGCGACGAGGTGATCCGCTACGTGCGCGACAAGTACGGCGCCGAGCGGGTCGCGAGCATCATCACCTTCGGCAAGCTGCAGGCGCGCGCCGTGCTGCGCGACGTCGGCCGCGCGCTCGGCATGCCCTATGGCCAGGTCGACCGCGTCGCCAAGCTGGTGCCGTTCAACCCGGCCAACCCGCCGACCCTCGAGCAGGCCCTGGTGCTCGAGCCGCGCCTCGCCGAGGCGGCCCGGGAGGACGAGCAGGTGATGCGCCTGATCGCCATCGCCAAACAGCTCGAAGGTCTGCCGCGCCACGCCTCGACCCACGCCGCGGGCGTGGTGATCGGCGATCGGCCGCTCGACGAGCTGGTGCCGCTGTACCGCGACCCGCGGGCCGACATGCGCGTCACCCAGTTCAACATGAAGGACGTGGAGAAGGCCGGGCTGGTCAAGTTCGACTTCCTCGGCCTGACCACGCTCACCCTGCTCGCCCTCGCCGAGCGGCTGGTGGGCGAGCGCGGCACCGAGCTCGAGCTGGCCAAGCTGCCGCTCGACGACATGAAGACCTTCGAGCTGCTCGGGCGCGGCGAGACCGCCGGCGTGTTCCAGCTGGAATCCGGCGGCATGCGCGACGCGCTGCGCAAGCTCAAGCCCGACTGCTTCGACGACATCGTCGCCATGAACGCCCTCTATCGGCCCGGGCCGATGGACAACATTCCCCGCTACATCAACTGCAAGCACGGCACCGAGCAGCCGGAATACCTGCACCCGCTGCTCGAGCCGATCCTGAAGGAGACCTACGGGGTCATCATCTATCAGGAGCAGGTGATGCAGATCGCGCGCGAGCTGGCCGGGTACTCGCTCGGCGGCGCCGACCTGCTGCGCCGCGCCATGGGCAAGAAGATCAAGGCCGAGATGGACGCCCAGCGCGAGGTGTTCATCGAGGGCGCCACCAGGCACGAGGTCTCGCACCGGCTCAGCGCGTCGATCTTCGAGCAGGTGGCCAAGTTCGCGTCCTACGGGTTCCCCAAGGCCCACGCCACCGCCTATGCGCTGCTCGCCTATCAGACCGCGTACCTGAAGGCCAACCATCCGCTCGAGTTCTTCGCCGCGGCGATGACCATGGACCGGGCGAACCAGGACAAGCTCAACCTCTATCGGCAGGAGATCGCCAAGGCCGGCATCCGCCTCCTGCCGCCGGACGTCAATCACGGCGGCGCCACCTTCACGGTCGAGGACGGGCCGCAAGGCCCGGCGATCCGCTACGCGCTCGCCGCGATCCGCGGCGTCGGCGCCCACGCGGTGGACGCGCTGGTCGAGGAGCGGCGCGCGCACGGGCCCTTTGCCGACGTGTTCGACCTGACCGCCCGGAGCGGCGGCCGCGTGCTCAACCGCCGGCTGCTCGAGGCCCTGATCCGCGCCGGGGCGCTGGATGGCCTGCACGACAATCGGCGGCGGCTTGTGGACGGCGTGGAGCTGGCGCTGCGCTACGGCAACGCCCACGCCGCCCAGGCGGTGAGCGACCAGACCAGCCTGTTCGGCGGCCTGCTCGAGCAGGCGCCGTTGCCCAAGCCGGCCCTGCCCGAGGTCGCGGACTGCCCGGTGCTCGAGCGCCTGCAGCAGGAGTTCGAGGCGCTCGGCTTCTACCTCTCGGCGCACCCGCTCGACGGCTACCGGGTCAGCCTGGAGCGGTTCGGCGTCACGCCTTCGGGGCAGCTGCCCGCCTGCGGCGGGCAACGGGTCAGGCTCGCCGGGGTGGTGCTCGGCAAGCAGGAGCGCGCGACCGCACGCTCGCGGTTCGCCTTCGTGCAACTGTCCGATCCGAGCGGCAGCTACGAGGTGACCGTGTTCGCCGAGCTGCTCGGCCGGGCGCGCGAGCGCCTGGACTCGGGCGAGCCTCTGCTGATCGAGGGCGAGGTCAGGATCGAAGGCGACGCGCTCAAGGTGCTGGCATCGTCGATCGAGCGGCTCGATGCGGTGCTCGCGAACGGCGGGGCGCGCGCCGCAGCCGGCATCGAGGTCCGACTGAGCGATCCCGCGGTCGCGCCGGAGCTCGCCGATCTGCTCGGTCCCCACGGCGATGGCGGCGCGCGCGTCCGCCTGGTGCTGCCGCTCGGCTCGGATCGGGAGGTGACGATCGATCTGGGCGACGACCATCGCCTCGCGCGCACCCGCCGGATGGATCTGGAGCGCCGCGCCGGCGTGCTCGGGGTGATCGACTTCTAAGCGCCTGGGCCGAAGGCGCCCTGCGGGCTTGTCAAACCGCCCCGGGACCACTAAACACCTGCCAACTTCTCACGCGGGTTGCGCCCCTCGCCGCAGCGTGCCGGGCGGGCGCAGGTTCCGGTGTCCTCGACGTCGAGGACTCGACCCGCGGCGGCCAACCGGAGCGTGGACCAATCGCATGGCAATTCCGAGCTTCACCATGCGCCAGCTGCTCGAAGCTGGCGTGCATTTCGGTCATCAGACGCGGCGCTGGAATCCGAAGATGGCGCCGTATCTGTTCGGCGTGCGCAACGGCGTGCACATCATCGACCTGACCCAGACCGTGCCCATGCTGCATCGCGCGTTGGAGGCGACCCGCGACGTCGCGGCGGCCGGCGGCCGGATCCTGTTCGTCGGCACCAAGCGGCAGGCGCAGGAGCCGGTCACCCGGGCCGCCAGCCGCTCGGGCCAGTACTACGTCAATCACCGCTGGCTCGGCGGCATGCTGACCAACTGGAAGACGATCTCCCAGTCGATCCGCCGGCTGCGCGAGCTGGATGCCCGGATCGCCGAGGGCACCCAGGGGCTGACCAAGAAAGAGACCTTGCAGCTGACCCGACAGCGGGACAAGCTCGAGCGTGCGCTCGGCGGCATCAAGGACATGGGCGGTCTGCCCGACCTGCTGTTCGTGCTCGACACCAACAAGGAGGCGATCGCGGTCGCGGAAGCCCGGGTCCTGGGCATTCCGGTGGTGGCGGTGGTCGACAGCAACTGCGAGCCGGACGCCGTCACCTATCCGGTTCCCGGCAACGACGACGCCTCGCGGGCGATCAATCTCTACTGCGATCTCGTGGTCGGCGCCGTGCTGGACGGGATCCAGGCCGAGATGGCGGCGTCCGGCGCCGATCTCGGCGCCCTCGAAGGCTTGCCCGAGATCGCGGCCGAAGCCGACGACGGCGTGGACGAGGCTGTGGCCGACGAGACGCCGGCCGCGGATGCTTCGGCGAATGGCGTTGCGGCGGAGGAGGCTGGGGCCGAGCAGGCTGTGGTCGAGCAGGCTGGGGCCGAGCAGGCTGGGGCCGAGCAGGCTGGGGCCGAGCAGGCTGGGGCCGAGGAGGCTGAGGCCGCCGAGACCGATGGCGAAGCGCGCCCCGAGGCGCCGGCAGCGCCGGGATCATCCGAGCGTACGGGAGAGACGGCTCCGGACAAGTGACCGGACCAGACCGGGCGCGCCGGTGCGAATGGCGCGCTCGGGGTCGGAACATGACACGGGAATGACGGACCATGGCTGCAGTAACCGCGGCGCTCGTCAAGCAACTGCGCGATCAGACCGGCGCCGGCATGATGGACTGCAAGACGGCGCTCACCGAATCGGCGGGTGATTTCGAGACGGCGGTCGACTGGCTGCGCAAGAAGGGGCTGGCCGCGGCCGCCAAGAAGGCGGGCCGGGTGGCCTCCCAGGGTCTGGTCGGGCTGGAGGTGGCCGGGCGGCGGGGCGCCCTGGTCGAGGTCAACAGCGAGACCGACTTCGTCGCCCGCAATCAGGACTTCCAGACGCTGGTGCGCGCGGTGGCGCGCCTCGCCCTCGAGGTCGGCGGCGATCTGAAGCGTCTCAAGGCCGCCGCCGTGCCGGCCAGCGGGCGCACCGTCGCCGACGAGATCACCCAGGCGATCGCGGTGATCGGGGAGAACATCAACCTGCGGCGGAGCGCGGCGATCGAGGTCGGCGAAGGCGCCATCGGCGCTTATGTCCACGGCGCGCTGGCACCGGGTCTGGGCACGATCGGCGTGCTGGTCGGTCTGCAGTCGTCCGGCGACCCCGAGCGGCTCGCCGCGCTCGGCAAGCAGCTGGCGATGCACGTGGCGGCGGCCAAGCCGCAGGCGGTCAGCGTCGAACGGCTCGATGCCGCGACGCTCGAGCGCGAGCGCGCGATCTACGCCGAGCAGGCGCGGGCGAGCGGCAAGCCGGACGGCATCGTCGACAAGATCGTCGAGGGCCGGGTGCGCAAGTTCTACGAGGAGGCGGTGTTGCTGGAGCAGGCTTTCGTGATCGATCCGGATCTCAAGGTCAAGGACGCCATCGATCGGGTGGCCGAGGCAATCGGAAGCTCGATCGCGGTGACCGATTGCGTTCGCTTCGCCTTGGGGGAGGGTCTGTCGGGTCCGAGCTCGAATCCCGAGGAGGTGGCTCCGCTGGCCGGGACCTAGCCGGGTGCGGGCGTCGCTGCCCCGTTAACGATTGCGCAACCGGCACCGGCCTAGCACGAGCCCGATCAGCTGCCATGACCGAGATCATCGAGCGACCTCAGCGCTTCCGCCGGGTGCTCCTGAAAATGTCGGGGGAGGCATTGATGGGCGAGGGCGGGTTCGGCCACGACCCGTCGGCGCTCAGCCGGATCGCCGACGAGGTGCGCAGCGTCCATGCCCACGGGATCGAGCAGTGCCTGGTGATCGGCGGCGGCAACATCGTTCGCGGCGACACGGTGGCGGCGCATCAAGGCATCGAGCGCGCCAACGCCGACTACATGGGCATGCTGGCGACCGTCATCAACGCGCTCGCCGTGCAGAGCGTGCTCGAGCGGCTCGAGCTGCAAACCCGTGTTCTCTCCGCGATCCCGATGGCCGCCGTCTGCGAGCCGTACATTCGCCGGCGAGCGATCCGGCACATGGAGAAGGGGCGGATCGTCATCTGCGCCGCCGGCACCGGCAATCCGTTCTTCACCACCGACACCGCCGCGGCGCTGCGGGCGGCGGAACTGGGCTGCGACGCCCTGCTCAAGGGAACCAAGGTCGACGGCGTCTATTCGGCCGATCCGATGAAGGACGCCGGCGCGGTCCGCTACGACCGGCTGACCTATCACGAGGTGCTTGCCCGGGACCTCAAGGTCATGGACGCCTCGGCCATCTCGCTCGCCCGGGAAAGCGCGATCCCGATCATCGTCTTCTCGCTCAACCAGCCGGGCACGCTGCTGGACGTCTTGCGTGGCCGCGGGCGGCACACGATGATCAGCGGAGATGCGCCACATTCGAAGGAGGCTGCGTCGTGACCGAGTTCAGCATGGCCGATCTCAAGAAGCGGATGGACGGGGCGGTCGAGGTGCTTCGGAAGGAGTTCGGCGGACTGCGCACCGGCCGGGCGTCGGCGAGCCTGCTCGAGCCGATCATGGTGGCGGCGTACGGCTCGGAGATGCCGCTCAATCAGGTCAGCACGGTGAGCGTGCCGGAGGCGCGCCTGTTGTCGGTTCAGGTCTGGGACAAGGGTTTGGTCAAGGCGGTCGAGAAAGCGATCCGCACGTCCGACCTCGGCCTCAATCCGGCGGTCGAGGGCAATCTGCTCCGGGTGCCGATCCCGGAGCTGAGCGAGGAGCGGCGCGAGGAGCTGGTCAAGGTGGCAGCGCGCTACGCCGAGGCCGCGCGGGTAGCGGTGCGCAACGTCCGCCGCGATGGCATGGAGCAGCTCAAGCGTCAGGAGAAGGACGGTGAGCTGTCCAAGGACGAGCATCACAAGACGGCGGAGCAGGTCCAGGAGCTGACCGACGCCGAGATCAAGCAGATCAACGAGATGCTGGCGGCGAAGGAATCCGAGATCATGACGATCTGAGCGGCCGATGATCACGCGCACGCTGATCGAGCCGGCCACGGCGCCGGCAGCTTCGCCGACGGTCGGTTCGGTACCGACCGGCATTCAGCATCTGGCGATCATCATGGACGGCAATCGTCGCTGGGCCAAGAAACGCGGCATGCCGCCGGTGTTCGGTCATCAGCGCGGCGCCGAGGCGGTTCGCCGCACGGTCGAGGGCTGCCGCAAATGGCAGATTCAGTATTTGACCTTGTTCGCCTTCTCGTCGGAGAATTGGAAGCGCCCGGCCAGCGAGGTCAACGAATTGATGAACCTGCTGCGCTTTTACCTCCGCCGCGAGATCAACGAGCTGGCGCGCAGCGGGGTACGGCTGTGCTTCCTCGGCGAGCGGGAGCTGATGGCCGAGGACATCGCCGAGATGATGGCGGACGCGGAGCAGCGGACCCGGCACAATGCGGCCCTGCGCCTCACCATCGCCCTGAACTACGGCAGTCGGCGCGAGATCGCGGGCGCGGCACGACGCCTCGCGGAGCAGGTCGCGGCGGGCGAGCTGGACAGCGCCAGGATCGACGAGCACCTGTTCGGCCAGACCTTGAACGCGCTCGACCTGCCCGATCCCGATCTCCTGATCCGGACCAGCGGCGAGCAGCGCCTCAGCAACTTCATGCTGTGGCAGCTCGCCTATACCGAGCTCGTCTTTCTCCCGGTGCACTGGCCTGAGTTCGATCTCCGCCATCTGGAGCGGGCGATCGCCGAATTCCGGCGGCGCGAGCGTCGCTACGGGGCCTCGAGTGGCTGACGACGGCCCCGCGTTTCGGCTCCGGCTGCTCTCGGCATTGGTATTGGCGCCGATCGCGCTCGGGGTGGTCGCCGCGGGTGGCTGGATCTTCGCTGTCTTCGTGGGCGTGATGACCGCGCTGATGGCGCACGAATGGAGCCGCCTCAGCGAAGCCCGCTTCGGTGACGACTACGCTCGCGCCGCCGGTGCGGTCGTCCTCGGCGTCGGTCTCGCGGCGATCCTCCTCACGTTGCTGAACCGCCCGGGCGCCGCGCTGGGATGCGTGGCGGCCGCGGCGCTGGCGGCGGGCCTGATCGCATGGGCGCGCGGCTCGGCCCCGCTGTGGACCGGGATCGGCATCGTGCTGGTCGGGCTGCCGGCGGTCGCGCTCATCTGGCTGCGTTCGCTGCCCGACATCGGCCTGAGCACGCTGCTGTGGCTGCTGATCGTGGTCTGGACGACCGACAGCGCCGCGTACCTGGTCGGACGGCGCGTCGGAGGCGCGCGCCTCGCCCCCTCGATCAGCCCCGGCAAGACCTGGTCGGGCCTCGGCGGCGGGGTGATCGGGGCCAGCCTGGCGAGCGTGATCATGGCGTGGGCGCTCGGCTCGGAACGGCTGGTCCACGCCGCTGGTCTGGGCGCGGGCTTCGCGGTCATCGCCCAGCTCGGCGATCTCGCGGAGTCGATGCTCAAGCGACGCGCGGGGGTCAAGGACAGCGGTCGGTTGATCCCGGGTCACGGCGGCGTCCTGGACCGAATGGACGGCTTCCTGCTCACCGCTCCGGCACTGGCGCTCCTGCTCGGACTGAAGCTATGGCCGTGGCCTTAGCGCGATCCGCGGGCGAGCCCCGGCGCGTGACCATTCTCGGCGCCACCGGTTCGGTCGGCCGGAGCACGCTCGATCTGATCAGCCGGACGCCCGAGCGCTACGAGGTGGTGGCGCTGACCGCCCACAACAGCGCCGAGCGGCTGGCGGCGGCGGCGCGACGGCACCGTGCCCGCCTCGCCGTGGTCGCCGATCCGGCGGCGTACCGGTGCCTCAAGGACGCCCTGGCCGGATCGGGCGTCGAGGCGGCCGCCGGCCCGGAGGGGCTGAACCAGGCCGCCGCACGCCCGGCCGAATGGGTGATGTCGGCGATCGTCGGGGCCGCCGGGCTCGGTCCGACCCTGGCGGCGGTGCGCCGCGGCGCCATGGTCGCCCTGGCGACCAAGGAATCGCTGGTCTGCGCCGGCAAGCTCCTGCTCGACGAGGTGCAAGCGAGCGGCGCCGTGCTCCTGCCCGTCGATTCCGAGCACAATGCGATCTTCCAGGCCCTGCGCGGCGAGCGCAGCGACAGCGTCGAACGGCTGATCCTCACCGCCTCGGGCGGGCCGTTCCGCACCCACTCCCTGGCCGAGATGGCCCAAGTGACGCCGCGCCAGGCGATCGCCCACCCCAACTGGGTGATGGGCGCCAAGATCTCGGTCGATTCCGCGACCATGATGAACAAGGGGCTCGAGCTGATCGAAGCCCACCACCTGTTCGGCCTGGTGCCGGAGGACATCGAGATCCTGGTCCATCCCGAGTCGATCGTGCACAGCCTGGTGGCCTTTCGCGACGGCTCGGTGCTCGCCCAGCTCGGTCGCCCGGACATGCGCATCCCGATCGCCTACACCCTCGGCTGGCCCGACCGCATCCCGGTGCCCACGCCGCGTCTCGACCTGGCGGCGATCGGGCAGCTGACCTTCGAGCCGCCGGATGCCCGCCGGTTCCCGGCGCTGGCGCTGGCGCGCGCGGCGTTGGCCCGAGGCGGCGCGGCGCCCACCGTGCTGAATGCCGCCAACGAGATCGCGGTGGAGGCGTTCCTGGCGGGCCGGATCGGGTTCCTCGACATCGCGGCGATCGTCGAGGCGGCCCTGGAGCGCTGTCATTGTAGCGAAATAGAAGGATTGGCCCATATTCTTGCCATCGATGCCGAGGCGCGGCGGACCGCCGAGGTCCTGACGCGAGACCGCCGTGCGGCTACCTGAGGAGCGAGTATGGATCTGTTAGCGAGCGTTGGAACGTTCGTGGGAGCGTATGTCGTTCCCTTCCTGATCATCCTCTCGGTGGTCGTGTTCGTGCACGAGCTCGGCCACTATCTGCTCGCCCGGTGGAACGGGGTCCGGGTTCGGGTGTTCTCGATCGGGTTCGGTCCCGAGCTGTTCGGCATGACCGATCGGGCGGGCACGCGCTGGAAGGTGAGCGCCGTGCCGCTCGGCGGCTATGTCAAGATGCATGGCGACGCCGATGCCGCCAGCTCGACCATCGACCTGAGCGCCTTGCCCGACCCGGACAGCTTCCCCTCGAAGCGCGTGGGGCAGCGCATGGCGATCGTGGCCGCCGGCCCCTTGGCCAACTTCGTGTTTGCGATGATCGCGCTGGCGTTGCTGTTCGCGACCGTCGGTCGACCGTTTACGCCGGCCGAGGTGGGCGAGGTGCAGCCGGACAGCCCGGCGCAAGCGGCCGGCATGATGCCGGGCGACCGGATTGTCGCGGTCGACGGCGAGCCCATCGAGAGCTTCGAGCAGCTGCAGGGCATCGTCCGGGGCAGTCCCGAGGAAACCCTCACCTTCACCATCGGGCGCGCGGGCGAGACGCTCGATCTGGCGGTCACGCCCCAGCTGACCGAGATCGAGGACCGGTTCGGTCAGATTCATCGGATCGGATTGATCGGCGTCAGTCGTTCGGGGGTCGAGTTCCGGCGGTCGAACCCGGTCTACGCCGTGGTCGAAGGGGTCAGCGAGACGTTCCGCCTGATCGGCGGTACGCTCTATGCGCTGGGCGAGATGATCATCGGCAGCCGCACCACCGACGATCTCGGCGGGCCGCTCCGGATTGCCCAGATGTCGGGCGAGATCGCCAAGGATGGCGTCGTGCCGATGATCTGGTTCACGGCCGTGCTGTCCATCAACCTCGGGCTGATCAACTTGTTCCCGATCCCGTTGCTGGATGGCGGTCACCTGGTGATGTACGGGATCGAGGGGGTGCGCGGCCGGCCACTCACCGAGCGCAGTCAGGAGGTCGCCTTCCGCTTCGGCCTGGTGCTCGTGCTCACGCTCATGGTGTTCGCCACCTGGAACGACGTGGTTCACCTCAACGTCATCGAATTCTTCAAAGGCCTGGTGTCCTAGTCGGGCAGACCCGGCCGCTCGCCGAACCGACCGCGGGAGGAGCAATGGCGCCGCGCCTGGCGGCTTTCGTGGCCTTGATCGGGTTGCTGTTGGGGGCCGTCGATGCCGTGACGGTGGACGCCCGGGCACAGGAGGGCGCCGCGCCGGGTGGGGCTCCGGGCGCGGATGTGATCCAGGGGATCCGGATCGAAGGGAACCAGCGCATCGAAGCGGCGACGGTGCGCAGCTATCTCGCCGTCGGGATCGGGGATCCGTTCGATCCCGCCGAGCTCGACCGTTCGCTCAAGAACCTGTTCGCCACCGGTCTGTTCGACGACGTGTCGTTGCGCCGCGAGGGCGACCAGCTGGTCGTTTCGGTGGTCGAGAACCCGATCATCAACCGCATCGCGTTCGAAGGCAATCGCCGCCTGGAGGACGATGTCCTGGAATCCGAGCTGCAGCTGCGACCGCGCGTGGTCTATACGCGCTCGCGCGTGCAGAATGCGGTCAGCCGCATCCTCGAGCTCTATCGGCGCAACGGCCGCTTTGCCGCGACCGTGGAGCCCAAGGTCATCGAGCTGCCGCAGAACCGGGTCGACCTGGTGTTCGAGATCAACGAAGGACCGCTCACCAAGGTCTCCCGCATCGTGTTCATCGGCAATCGCGAGTTCGACGACGACGACCTGCGCGACGTGATCCAGACCAAGGAAGCCGCCTGGTGGCGTTTTTTGGCCACCGACGACACCTATGATCCTGACCGAGTGGCCTTCGATCAGGAGTTGCTGCGCCGGTACTACCTGGCCCGCGGCTACGCCGACTTCAACGTGCGCTCGGCGATCGCCGAGCTGACCCCGGACGGGGAGCGCTTCGTGATCACCTTCACCGTGGAGGAGGGCGAGCGCTACGACTTCGGCAACATCGACATCGAATCCCGGGTGCCGGATCTCGAGCCGGGACAGCTGCGCGAGCTGCTGGAGACCACCCCGGGCGACGTCTACAACGCCGACGAGGTCGAAGATTCGATCGTGGCGCTGACCGAGGAGATCGGCGAGCTGGGATACGCGTTCGCCGAGGTCGAGCCGGTGCCCAACAAGCGCGACGCCGACCGGGCGATCGACCTCACCTATGTGATCAACGAAGGCTCGCGCGTCTACATCGAGCGGATCGACATCGTGGGCAACGTCCGCACCTTGGACGAGGTCATCCGTCGGGAGTTCCGGGTGGCGGAAGGCGATGCCTTCAACACGGCGCTGTTGCGACGCTCCCGCCAGCGCATCGAGAACCTCGGCTATTTCGAGAATGTCGAGCTCAACACCCTGCCGGGATCGAGCCCGGACAAGACCCGGCTCGAGGTCGAAGTGTCGGAGCGCTCCACCGGCGAGCTGTCGTTCGGCGCCGGCTTCTCCACCTCCGACGGACCGCTCGGCGACATCCGTCTGACCGAGCGCAACCTGCTCGGGCGCGGCCAGAGCATCGAGGCCAACTTCACGATCTCGGCGCGCACCCAGGAGATCGATTTCAGCTTCACCGAGCCCTATTTTCTGGATCGGGAGCTGGCCGTGGGCGTGGATCTGTTCCGGCGCAGCACCGACTTTCAGAGCGAGGGCTCGTTCGATCAGCGGACCACGGGCGGTACCTTGCGGGCGGACTATCCGCTGACCGAGCGCTGGCGCCACGGCCTCCGGACGACGGTTCGCGAGGACGTGATCCACGACGTGGACAACAACGCGTCGGTCTTCATTCAGGACGAGGAGGGCAGCGCGCTCACCGTTCTGCTCGGTCAGACCCTCAGCTACGATACCCGCGATACCCGCTTCCTGCCATCCGACGGCTACATCCTCCAGCTCGATCAGGATCTGGCCGATTTCGGCGCCGACACCCGGTTCGTTCGGGTCGAGGGCCGAGCCTCGTACTATTATCCGTTTTTCCCGAACTGGGTGCTCAACCTGGCGGCCCGGGGCGGCTACATCGTCGGCCTCGGCGACGACGTGCGTCTGTTCGACCGCTTCTTCTTGGGTGGCGCTTCGTTCCGTGGGTTCAAGTTCGCGGGCGTGGGGCCACGCGACTCCTCGACCGGCGACGCGCTCGGCGGCAACGTCCTGTATACCGCCACCGCCGAGCAGCGCTTTCCGTTGGGGCTGCCGGAGGAGCTCCGGATCTTCGGCAGGGCGTTCGTCGAGGCCGGTAGCCTGTTCGACAGCGACTCGAGCGGGGCCACGGTGTTCGACAGCAGCTCGCCCCGGGTCTCGGCCGGCGTTGGCCTGTCGTGGCTGTCCCCGCTCGGGCCGATCGCCATCGACCTCTCGGAAGCCCTCCTCAAGGAGAGCGAGGACGAGACCGAGTTCTTCCGGATCAGCTTCGGGACCCGCTTCTGAGGAGAGCATCGGTGCCGGAGAGCCGAACGCTGCTGCGCAAGAGCCTCGTGCTGATCGTGCTCGTGGCCCTGGGCTGGCTGCAGCCCTGGCCGGAGACCGGCGCTGCCGCGCAAGAGGTGCCGACCGCGGTCGCCGTGGTGATCGACTATCAGCGCATTCTGCGCGAGGCCGCCGCCGCCCGGAGCATCCGGGCCCAGATCGAGGCGCGGCGCCAGGTGTATCAGGAGGAAGTCAGTCGGGAGGAGCAGCGCCTCCACGAGGAGGACAAGGAGTTCGCCAGGCAGCGCTCGGTGCTGAGCCCGGAGGCCTTTGCCGAGAAGCGTCGCCAGTTCGAGCAGGACGTCGCGGACGTGCAGCGGCTGGTCCAGGAGCGCCGCCGCGAGCTCGACCGCCTGTCCGCGGCAGCGCTCAACGAGGTCAAGCAGGCGCTGATCGAAATCGTGACCAGCATGGCGGAGGAGCGGGGCTTCAATCTCGTCCTGCCCAGTTCGGAGCTCCTGTTTTTCGCGCGCACGTTGGATCTGACCGAGGAAGTGCTCGCCGAGCTGGACGCCAGGCTCCCGGAGGTCCAGCTCTCGGAGGTGGCGGACTGAGAGCATGACGGGCGCAGGTCCTTCGATGCCAGGGCCGGTCCCGGCCGAGTGAGCCGGTTCCTGCAGCGGCGAGACTGGAACGGCGCGGCCGCCCACCTTGGCTCGGGCGCCCATCCGGGCTGGGCTGGTCGTGCGGCTGCCGCTCGCATCGCGCCCAAATCGGCGAGCGGATGATTCCTGTGGTAGTGTGCCGGCCGTCCTACCGGCGCATGCCGGCGCCAAGTGGCGGCGGCCACGCCGCCCGGACAACGAAGGATGCCGACAGATGAATGATGCAGCTCCGGCTGGTGTTCACTTGGAGGATCTGGACGCCGAGGCGATCAACCGGATGATTCCGCACCGCTACCCCTTCTTGATGATCGACCGCGTGGTGGAGATCTTGGCGGACACGAGCGCCGTCGGCATCAAGAACGTGACGATGGGCGAGCCGTTCTTTCAAGGGCATTTCCCGGGACGCCCGATCATGCCGGGTGTGCTGATCGTCGAAGCCATGGCGCAGACCGCGGCGGTCCTGGTCGTCGCCACCCTCGGGCCCGACGCCGCGGGCAAGCTGGTCTACTTCACGACCATCGATCAGGCCCGCTTTCGCCGTCCGGTCGTGCCGGGCGACCAGCTCCGGGTCAAGGTGGTCAAGCTGCAGACCAGACTGAGCGTGTGGAAATTCACCGGCCAAGCCTCGGTCGGGTCCATGATGGCGGCGGAAGCCGTCATCAGCGCCAAGATCATGGACCGGGCGGCCTCGTGAGCGAGCGCGACCTTGATGGTCGCCGAAGCCGACCACGGTCGGGCGTGGCCGGGGCGGGCGGTCGCCGATGCACCGGGCGAGACGCCAATGTCGGGCAGAGTCTTCCTCGTCGCCGGTGAGCCATCGGGCGACGTCCTGGGCGCGCGCCTGATGCAGGCGCTTCGGGATCAGGCGTCGGGATCGCTCGCGTTCGCCGGCGTCGGCGGCCGGCGCATGGCGCACGGCGGTCTGCTCAGCCTGTTCCCGATGGCGGAGCTTTCGCCCGCAGGCCTCCTGCCTCAGGCGCCGCGCGTGTGGCATCGGCTGCGCCAGACCGCGGACGAGATCGACCGCTTCCGCCCGGACCTGGTGCTGACCATCGACTCCCCGGGCTTCGCCCTGCGCCTGCAACGGCGCCTCGCCGGTCGCGCGCTGCTTCGGGTGCACTACGTGGCGCCCCAGGCGTGGGCCTGGCGTAGCGCACGCGCCGCGCGCCTGGCCCGCGATCTCGACCATCTGCTGGTGCTTCTGCCGTTCGAGCCGGCGTTCTTCCGCCGCCACGGGGTATCCTGCAGCTTCGTCGGGCATCCGATCGTCGAGGAGCTGGACGCCGACGGTGACGGCGCCCGCTTCCGCCGGCGCTATCAGCTCCCCGCCGAGGCGCCGGTCCTGTGCCTCCTGCCGGGGGGGCGGGCCAGCGAGATCGCGGCCCATCTGGCCGTGCTCGAGCAGGCGGTGACGCTGATCTGGCAGCGGGTATCGCAACTGCGCCTGGTGCTGCCGACCGGGCCCGGCAAAGCGCTCCTGGTCAAACGCCTGGTCGCCCGCTGGAAACTGCCGCCTCTGGTGCTCGAGGATTGGGACGATCGGTTCGATGCCTACGCCGCCAGCTGGCTCGCGATCTCGGCTGCGGCGACGTCCTCGCTCGAGGTGGCGCTGGCCGGCCTGCCCGCGATCACGATCCACCGGACCGGGCCCTTGACCGCGTGGCTCGGCCGGCGCTTGATACCCGGGCCACATGTCAACCTGGTCAATCTCATCCTGGGCCGGCCCGCGATCCCGGAGCTGTTGGAGGACGACTGCCGCCCGGAGCGGATCGCCGCGGCGGCGCTGCGGCTGATCGGGGATCAGCGGCTGCGCTCGGATCAGCAGGCGGCCCTCGCCGAAGCCGCGGACCGCTTGCGTTGCGCCGACGACCGGATGCCGAGCCAGTGCGCAGCGGCCAAGGTCCTGGAGCTTCTCGCCGATCACCAACACCTGAGGAGGACAGCATGACCACCGACACCGAGCGCTTTCGCCTGCTGCACACCATGCTTCGGGTCAAGGATCTCGACGCGTCGCTCGACTTCTACACCAACAGGCTCGGTATGAGGCTGCTGCGCAAGAACGACTTTCCGAGCGGCGAGTTCACGCTGGCCTTCGTCGGCTACGGCGACGAGGAGGACCACGCGGTGATCGAGCTGACCCACAACTGGGGCGAGCACGACTACGACATCGGCACCGCGTATGGCCACATCGCGATCGCCGTGCCCGACATCTACAAGACCTGCGACGAGCTGGCCGCGCAGGGCGTGAAGATCCCGCGGCCGGCCGGGCCGATGAAGCACGGCGGCCGACCGATCGCCTTCATCGAGGATCCGGACGGCTACAAGATCGAGCTGGTCGAGCGCTCGTAGGGTAGCGCCCCGCACAAGCCATGCGGCGTGGTACCGTCGGAGGCCGGTTCGGGCGCAGGATCCTGGCGAGCATGTCCTGGCCTTTGACGTCCCGCGCCCACGGGTAGGTTGGGTGAGCCGGGCGAAACCCAACGACTTGCCTTTGACGTCCCGCGCCGACGGGTAGGTTGGGTGAGCCGGAGGCGAAACCCAACGACTTGGCTGGGTTGCGCTGCGCTCCACCCAACCTACGACGACGACTGGTCGAGCGCTCGTGGGTCGGCTCCACCCTCGGGCGCAGACCCAAGCGGCGCCCGACCCTTCTGCCGCCGTCGGGTCTCCCCTCGGGTTCTCGATCGAGGCACACGATTCGGGGCGTAGCCCGCGGGGCGCGCCGACCTGGGCGGCCGATCCGGGCCGGTTGATCCCGACGCGGCGGGCGACGGTCGTCGGGGCTCGAGCGAAGGCGGTGCCTGGCTTTACCTGTGGTTGCATGATTTTCCAGCTACTAATATCAGAGCTGGATGCCGCCCGGAGCCAGCCCGTGAACCGATATGCGCTGTCGATCGCTTTTCTGCTTTGCCTCGCGGCGACGGATGGGCAGGCGCAGCCGGGCGACTGGCCACGCTACGGGGGGAACGACGGCGGCACCCGCTACCTCCGGGGCGGCGAGATCACGCCCGCCAACGTCGCCCGCCTCGAGGTCGCCTGGACCTACCGCACGGGCGACCTCGGCGAGGGCTTCGCCTCGGCGGACAAGCTGACTTTCGAGGCGACGCCGATCCTGGCGGCCGGCCGGCTCTACCTTTCGACGCCGTTCAATCACGTGATCGCGCTGGATCCCGCGACCGGGCGGGAGATCTGGCGTTTCGATCCCCGGCTCGACCCCGAGATGAACTTCTCGGCGGTCGCGTCCCGCGGCGTCAGCTGGTGGGCCGACGACGGGGCCGAGCCGGATGCCGCGTGCGCGACGCGCATCTTCCTGGGCACGCTGGACGCCCGCCTGATCGCGCTGGATGCGCGCACCGGCGTGCCGTGCCCGGGCTTCGGCGCCGGCGGGCAGGTCGACCTGACGCGCGGCATCCGTCTCCGGGAGCCCGGCCAGTACCAGATCACCTCGCCGCCCGCGATCTTCGAGGATCTGGTGATCGTCGGCTCCTCGATCGGCGACAACCGGGCGGTCGAACTCGCCTACGGCACGGTGCGCGCCCTCGATGCGCGCAGCGGCGCGCTGCGCTGGCACTTCGACCCGATCCCGCGCGACCGCTTCGATCCGGCGCGTGCCGAGTGGACCGCAAAGGGTCTCGAGAGCGGCGCCGCCAACGTCTGGCCGCCGATCTCGGTCGATGCCGAGCGCGGCCTCGTGTTCCTTCCGACCGGCTCGGCCAGCCCCGACTTCTATGGCGGCGAGCGGCCGGGCGGCAATCTCTATGCCGATTCCCTGGTGGCGCTCGACGCCCGCAGCGGGGCGCTGGCCTGGCACCAACAGCTGGTCCGCCACGACCTCTGGGATTTCGACCTGCCGGCGCAGCCGGTGCTCGCCGATCTGCGCCGCGCTGGCGAGGTCGTGCCGGCCGTGATCCAGGCGACCAAGATGGGCATGCTGTTCACCTTCCACCGAGAGACCGGCGCGCCCGTGTTCGAGATCGTCGAGCGCGCGGTGCCGGCGAGCGACGTGCCGGGCGAGACCGCCGCGCCCACCCAGCGCTTTCCGGTGGCGCCGCCGCCGCTCGCGGGGCACGGCCCGTTCACGCCCGAGGACGCCTGGGGCCTGACCTTCGTCGATCGCTGGCTGTGCCGCCGCAAGATGGCGCCGTACCGGTCGGAGGGGATCTACACGCCGCCGTCCCTGCAGGGCACGATCATGCTGCCCTCGGATGCCGGCGGCTCGAATTGGGGCGGGATCGCCTTCGATGCCGATCGGCAGCTCGCGTTCGCCAACGTCACCAACATCGCCATGGTGGTGCGGCTGATCCCGCGCGCCGAGGTGAGCGCGGCCGCGACCGCGTCCGGCGATCTGCCGGGGCTGACGCCCCAGCGCGGCACGCCCTACGCCATGAGCCGCGAGATCCTGTTCTCGCCGCTCGGCATCCCCTGCAACCCGCCGCCCTGGGGCACGCTCGCGGCGGTCGACATGAGCGCGGGCGAGATCCGCTGGCAGGTGCCGCTGGGCACGACCCGCGACGTGGCGCCCTGGCCGTGGCTCACCTTCGGTATGCCGAACCTGGGCGGGCCGATCGCGACCGATACCGGGCTGGTGTTCATCGCCGCCGCCACCGACGACTATCTGCGCGCCTTCGCGTCCGAGACCGGCGAGGAGCTCTGGCGCGGGCGGCTGCCGGCCGGCGGCCAGGCGACGCCCATGAGCTACGTCCTCGAAGTCACGGGCAAGCAGTACGTGGTGATCGCCGCCGGCGGCCACGGCGCCCTCGGCACGACCCGCGGCGACTACCTGGTCGCCTTCGCCCTGCCGGACTGAGCGCCCGGCCGCCGGCGCCCGGCCTGGCTCGCATCGAGCTCCATCGGCTCCCAGAAAGAAACTTGGACGCCACGCTCGGCACCGTCATTGCGAGGAGCGCAGCAGCCTGCCCTCGGGCGGAGACCCGAGAGACGAAGCAATCCACAACGCCGCTCCTGGATCGCCACGGGCGCTGGCGCGCCCTCGCGAAGGCGAGTGGCGGTTCGCCGCCCCCGGTTTCATGCGCCGCGGTCGGCCCCGTCGGTGGCAGCTCATACCGGCCCTGCGAGGTCCTGATCTTCGCACGCGAGCGCCGGCTCGGCGCATTTGTCGTCGGCGCCGACTGTTGCTAGATTCGTCTCAGCCCGGACGAGGCGAAGAGCTCATGGAACAGCGTACGGTCGAGCGCCGGCTCGCCGCGATCCTCGCGGCCGACATGGTCAGCTACAGCCGGCTCATGGAAGCCGACGAGACCGGCACGCTCGCGCGCCTCAAGACCCACCGGCTCGAGCTGATCGACCCGGCGATCGCCAAGAACAAGGGCCGCCTCATCAAGACCGCGGGCGACGGCATGCTGGTCGAGTTCCCGAGCGTGGCCGACGCCGTGCAGTGCGCGGTCGAGATTCAGCGCCGCATGGCGCGCCGCAACAGCGACGTCGGACCGGAGCGCGAGATCCAGTTTCGGATCGGCATCAATCTCGGCGACGTCATCAGACAGGAGAACGACATCTTCGGCGATGGCGTGAACGTGGCCGCGCGCCTGCAGGAGCTGGCGGAGCCCGGCGGCATCTGCGTCTCGGGCGCGATCCGCGATCAGGCCGGCGACCGGCTCGGCGTCGCGTTCGAGGACCTCGGCGAGCAGCGGGTCAAGAACATCGTCCGGCCGATCCGCGTGTTCCGGGTGCTCGTGGAGGAGCGCAAGACGCCCGCCGGGTCGGCCCGCGCCGGGGCGGCCACGGACAAGCCCTCGATCGCGGTCCTGCCGTTCGTCAACATGAGCGGCGATCCCGAGCAGGAGTTCTTCGCCGACGGCCTCACCGAGGACATCATCACGGCGTTGTCCCGCTTTCGGGACCTGTTCGTCATCTCCCGCAACTCCGCCTTCGTGCATAAGGGCCGGGCGGTCAAGGTGCAGGAGGTCGCCCGGGAGTTCGGCGTCCAGTACGTGGTCGAGGGCAGCGTGCGCAAGGCGGGCAATCGCGTGCGCGTCACCGTGCAGCTGATCGACGCCGAGACCGACCGGCACGTCTGGGCCGACCGCTACGACCGCGAGCTCGAGGACATCTTCGCGATTCAGGACGAGGTGACCGCGGCGATCGTGGCGACGCTGCCCGGGCGGGTCGAGGCGGCCACGCACGATCGCGCCAAGCGCAAGCCGACCGACAACATGGCGGCCTACGAATGCGTGCTCGCGGGCAAGGTGCTGCATCATCGCTCGACCCCGGAGGACAACGCCGCGGCGCTCGCGATGCTCGGGCGCGCGCTGGCGCTCGACCCCAAGTACGCGCACGCCCATGCCTGGATGGCGTGCGTTCTGGGCCAGACCTGGGTCTATGGCTGGTGCGAGGATCGGGACGCCACGTGGGATCGCGTGGTCGAGGAGCTGCAGATCGCGCTGGCGCTGGACGACAACGACAGCGACGTGCACCGGATCCTGGCGGCGGTGAACGTGGTGCAGCACGCCTACGACAAGGCGATGTACCATCAGGAGCGGGCCCTCAGCCTCAATCCCAACAACGACCTGATCGTGGTCCAGCAGGGCGAGCTGCTGACGTGGCTGGGGCGGCCGGAAGAGGGGATCGCGTGGATCAGGAAGGCGATGCGCCTCAATCCCTATCATCCCGAGCGCTTCTGGAACCACCTGGGCCGGGCCCATTACGTGGCGCACAGCTATCCCGAAGCGATCGAGGCCTTTGCCCACATCACCAGTCCCGACCACACGCACCATGCGTTCATGGCCGCGGCCTCTGCCCAGATGGGCGACGACACGGCCGCGCGGGCGCACGCCCGCGCGGTGACGAAGCGCCAGCCGGGGTTCTCGGTCGAAGCCTATCTCGCCACCCTGCACTACAAGCGCGAGAGCGACCGCACGCACCATCAGGACGGCCTGCTCAAGGCCGGCCTGGCACCGTAGGAGGCCGCCCTCGCGCCTTGCAGGCTGTTGGTCGTCCAATCTCACGGCGCTTGACAAGTTCGGACAAGACGTCCCGGCGCGGTCTACGAATGGCGTGAGTGCGGGGGCATCCGATCGCCAGCATCTTCGCAGCGCTCGCGCGCCGACGCGCTCACGGCGCGGGTCATGCTCTCGCCGGTGCGGCGCGACAACTCGCGGATGAGCGCGCAGGTTCCGGCATTCTTGATGTTGAGACCCATCGCAACCCCGCACGGTAGAGACTCGCCTTCCGCCGAGACAGGCGTTCGCGCAAGGGGATCTCGCCGGGGCGCCGGTCCGGCCGGACCGTACCGTGCTGCACGCCGTCACCGGGCGGCGCTGCCATCGGGGCGGCCGGACGCCGCAGCGCGTGCAGGGTGATCGGCTGCTTTCGTCCCCGCAGCAGCACCGGTCCGAGCGGTTCGGCGGCGAGCGCCGGCGGCAGATCGAGACGGCTCAGCAGCTCCGCGGAGATCAGGCAGTCGCGGTCCAGGGTCTTCGCCATCTGCTCGATCCTTGCGACCGTGTTCATGGTGTCGCCGAGGTAGACGATGGCGAGCTTGGTGTCGCCGCACTCGCCGGCGACGACCGGGCCGGCGTGCAGAGCGACCCGGACGTCGGGCGCGATCTTGAAGGTGCGGCGATAGTGATCGGCGCGCCGTGCCAGGGTCTCCCGGATCGCCAGGTAACAGTGCAGGCAGCGGGCGTCCTCGATGCCGTGGGCGAGCGGCCATGACGCGATCAGTCCGTCGCCGACGTAGCTGTGCACCTCGCTGCGGTGCTCGAGGATCGGTTGGTCGATATCGAACAAGACCGATGTGATGAACGCATGCGCGCGCTCGTCGCCGAGCCGCTCGGCAAGCGCCGTCGAGCCTTTGATGTCGACCACCATGAACACCCGCTCCTCGCGTACCGGCCGCTGGTAGCGCCCGAGCAGGAGGTTGGCGAGCGTCCGCCCACCGATCACCCGGCGCATCTGCAGAAACTCCGAGATCACGAGGAAGATCACGAACGTGAGAAGCGTGTCCCGGAGCAGGGGCGGGCCAAAGTAGTCGAGGCCCGCGCGCTCGAAGCCGTGGAGCAGCCCGAAAATCAGGCGGTTCAGCGCGAAGATCGCGACGATCAGCGCGGTGAACAGACAGGCCCGCGCCAGGATGGTGCGGCCGAAGCCGAGCCGCCGCAGCCAGGCGCCGCGCGGGCCCTGGACGTAGAACAGGTCGACGGCGGCGAGCGTGCCGCCGACGGTCAGACCGTTGCGGACGCCGTTCTCGAGCTCGGCGAAATCGTACGGGTGGTTCAGGATCTGGCTGAGCAGCCACGAGATGACGAGGCCGACCGCACCTCCGATCGCCACCACCACCGCGACGATCTGGAGGCGCGCCCTGGTCCAGCGGCTGATCGCCATCTGATCGCCATGGCGCCGGCCGGCCGGCGCC
>JBOHKK010000064.1:0-21195 GCA_050729115.1 Geminicoccaceae bacterium
GCCGCCTGAGCCGACTGCCCCGGCCCTCACCCGAACCTCGCCCATCCCGCCATGCCCGTCACCACCACTCATCCGTCTCCATCACCAGCACCCTCCCGCCGCCCCATTACCCGGACAGGCTCCTAGGCCTCCGGCACGGTCTTGACGATCAGCCGGTCGAGGTGGGGCGGCCCCATGTTCTCGGCCGGCTTGCCGAAGTTCCGGTAGTCGGGATTCTTCTCGAGCACGACCACGTCGCCCTTGACCCATTCCACCAGCTTGAACGGCCCGGCGCCGATCGCGACGTTGCTCCCGAAGGCGTCGCTCTGGTTCGCTTCGGTGTCGCATACGATGCTCGAGAAGCTGTCGGCTAGGAACGGGATGAACGCCCCGAACGGGCTGGACATGGTGAACTTGACGGTGAGCGGATCGACCACCTCGACCGCCTCGATCGGGCCCCAGCTGGTCCTGGTCAGGCTCGGGTTGTCGCCGAACGCGCGATCGACGGTGAACTTGACGTCGTTGGCGTCGAACGGCGTGCCGTCGTGGCAGACCACGCCGTCCTGCAGCTCGAACACGTATTCGAGCCCGTCCTCGCTCACGGTCCACGCCTTGGCGAAGTGCGGCTGCGCCTTGCCCTCCTCGTCGAACGCCAGCATGGTGTCGTAGATCTGGTCCCAGACCTGCATCGACAGCGTGCTGGTGGCGCGATGGGGATCGAGCGAATCGATGTCGCCATAGCGGGCCCAGACCAGCTCGCTCGCCCCGGCCGACGCGCCGCCCAAGCAGGTCGCCACCGCGAACAGCGAGGTTCTGGCAAGCATGCGAGATTCGAGCATGGGCGTCCTCCCTGTGCCGGTTGCACCACGCCGCCCCGCCGAGGCCGACGCGCAACCCTCCCCGAGAAGGCTGCACCACGCCGGCGCCGAGCGTCAAACCATTTTCGTTTGCGAAACCATAAATTTCATGGATGATGCTTTTGCTGGTGGCACGTTGCCGGCCGTTGCATCCTTGAGATCAGATCTCCGAAGTGGTCAGCTCGCCCCATTCCTCGTGGATGCCGTCGATCACGCGCAGGCGCTCGATCGCGGTTTCGCCCAGGCGCGCGGCCAGCGCCGAGCAGAGATAGGTCATGAGGCTGACCGGCGCCGTGAGCGAGTCGAACACGCTGGCGCTCATCGTCCGGCAACGCAGGCTGACCCCATCGCCGCCGTCCTTGAGCGTGCCGGTCTGATCGGTGACGAACACCAGCTTGGCGCCGGCACGGACCGCCGAGCGGACGATGCTGCGCAGCGAACGGGTGCGCCGGCCGATGCCGAACGCGAGCATGGTGTCGCTCGACGAGATCGAGGCGAACTCCTCGGGCACCGAGAACCCGCCGATCGGGATCATCCGGATGTCGGGGCGAACGCGGATCAGAAGCGCTCTGGCGAAGTGGGCGAGCGGGTAGTTGTCGCCGAAGCCGACGACCCAGAGCTTTTCCGCGCGTGCGAGCGCGCGCACCGCCGTGTTCAGATCGTCCGAGCGCTGCTGCTCGATGGTCCGCACCAGGTTGCGGACGTCGCTTTGCAGATGCAGGCTCAGATCCACCTGGTGGCCACCCAGCGCGCCCACCCGGGCGCCGTAAGGCACCGGCGGCGGCTCGATGCCGTGCTCCCGGGCCGCCCGCTGCGCGGTCTTGAAGCTCGGGTAGCCCAGGCGCTTGAACAAGCGCGCCGCCGTCGCCTTGGACACCGCCGCGCGGGCCGCGAGATTGGTCGCCGACTGCTCCACGATCGCGCTCGGATGCTCGAGGAGCAGCTCGGCGAGCCGGCGCTCGCCGCGCGGCATGTCGTCGTAAAGCTCGAGAATCCGTTGCGGCAGCCGCTGGGACTGATCCATGCCTTCCCAAAAGCCTGCTTGCTGTTTCGCAGATGAAACTACGCCTAGCCGACGTTTCTGTCTCGGTCAAACGCGCAGCGCCGGCGACCCCACGCTGCGCACGGTCGCGGCGCCGCTGGTGCGCGATGATGCGGCATCAGCGGTTCAGCTCGAGGTGATGCGGGCGCGGAACGTTTGTTCGTCGTCCTCCTGGCCAATGGCCGTCACGCCGGCGCGCAGTCCCAGCGACGTCCGAACTCCGCCCCGGCCGAAGGCGGACCGTGTTGGTGCCATCCTCCTGGATTCCAAGCGGCCGCTTGGGCGCGGCGCCGACACCGTGCGGCACCATCGGAACGCGCGGACGGCAGCCGAGGATCACGACTGCCCAAGAGTTGCGCTGCGCCCGACCTGCTGCTCGCGCTCGAGGAGTTCCGGCCGGGCACCGCATTTCCGGCCGGTAAGGAACGAAGTTCTGACCTTGCCTATACCTCTGAGGTTGATCAGGCCCCGCGCCTCGAGATCGTAATGACCCGCCAGCATCTGGCTGGTTTGCGGCGAGACGTGGATTCGGCCGGGCAAGCTGTGGGATTCGAGGCGGCTGGCGAGATTCACCGTGTCGCCCCAGATGTCATAGAGAAACCGATGTGAACCGATCACGCCGGCGACCACCGGCCCGGTGTGGATGCCGATACGCATCTGGAACGGCACCTCGGCGCCCGCATTGGCTCGCTCGAGGGCGGCGAGCATAGCCAGTGCGAAGTCGGCCATCACCTCGGCGTGATCGGCCCGCGGCAGGGGTACCCCGGCCGCTGCCATGTAGGCATCGCCGATGGTCTTGATCTTCTCGATCTGCAATCGCCGGCACAGATCGTCGAACGCCGAAAAGATCCGATTGAGGTTGTTGACCAGGACCGCCGGCGTGACCTGCGATGCCGCTGCCGTGAACCCGACCAGGTCGCCGAACAGGATGGTCGCCTCCTCGACCCGGTCGGCGATCACCGCCTCGCCATTGTTCAGCCTCGTGACGATCTGGCCGGGCAGAATATTGCGGAGCAGGGTCTCGTGCCTCTGCCTTTCCAGCTCGATCCGTTCCAAATAGCGGCGCTCGCGGTCGCGCCAGCGTTTGCGCTCCAGGCAGGCGCTGATGCGCGCCCGCAGCAGGACGGGGTTGAACGGCTTCGGCAGGTAGTCTTCAGCGCCCGCCTCGATGCAGCGGATCACGCTGTCCGCTTCTTGCAGACCAGAGATCATGATCACCGGGATGTCGTGGAGGCGCTCATCGGCCTTGAGGCGTTCGAGCACCTGGAACCCGTTCAGGTCGGGCATCAAGAGATCGAGCAGAATGAGGTCGAGGTCCTCGACCTTGAGAATGTCCAGCGCCCGGCGGCCCGAATCCGCTCTGGTAACCTGGTGGCCGTCGTGGCTCAGGCGGCGGAAGAGAAGGTCGCGGTTGCTGGCGTTGTCGTCGACGACGAGGATCCGCCCGGTCTCATGCGGTGGCGCGGCGTACTCTTCGATCGGCCTGACGGTCCGGACCAGATTGGCGATCATGCTGGTCACTGCGCCGCGCTCCCGATCGCCCGACGCGGCGTCGACGTTGCTGCTTGAGAAGTCGATGATCACGTCGATCCGTGACAGCAGACTGTCCGCTTCGCTCAGAAGCGCTTCCAGGTCTGGACGGGTGGTCGCGGCCCCGACCTCGTCGATCTCCTCCAGGAGCAGCTCTGCATAGCCCTTGAGCGCATTCAGAGGGTTGCGCAGATCGTGCCGGAGCTTGGCCTGAAGCTCCCCGAGATCGGCGCCGGATTGGCGGCCGGCCACGCCGCTGACGTCGAGCAGCCGGTCGACCAGCTCAAGCAGCTCTTGGGCCGAGCTCAGAATACGCTGAAGATCCGGACCGATGTCTTCGAGCCCAAGGCTCCGTGCCTTCTCGATCAGCATTTCGCCATAGCCGACCAGGGCGGTCACCGGCGCCAGCAGCTCCTGGCGCATGTTGGCGAGACGCGCGCGACGCTGACGCTCCCGTTCCGACGCGCGCTCAGTCATCACGCCCTAGGCCGCGCCGGTCCCGAGCAGACGCTCGATCTTTTCCAGAAGCCGCCCGAGCTCGACCGGCTTGGTGTCGTAGTCGTCACACCCCGCCTCGAGGCACTTGTCCCGATCGGTCGCCATCGCGTGCGCCGTGAGGCCAATGACGGGAATCCGCTCGGTGTCCGGCGCGGCCTTGAGCCGACGCGTGGCTTCCCAGCCATCCAGAACCGGCAAGCTCATGTCCATCAGGATGAGGTCGGGCCGTTCCGCTGCCGCCATGGCCACGCCCTGCTCGCCGTCGGCCGCGATCAACACCTCGAAGCCCCGCCGCTGTAGACGCCGGGAAAGCATGTCGCGGTTCATTTCGTTGTCTTCGACGTAGAGCAGTTTCGGCATGGCGTCCCCCGCAACTCCTACCGCGCCACCCCCTGATGGACCTAGGTGTGCGCGACCTGCCGCGCAATCATGGCATGAATGTCACGGACCAAGTCCCGTCGCTGGTAGGTGCCCTTCTGCAACACTTTGGCCACGTGGCCGTTCAGCCGGTCGATGTCCTCGCGGGTCAGGTCCTTGGCGGTCACGACGATCACCGGGATGTCGCGCCAGGCCTCGTCGCGGCGCATCCGCTCGAGCACCTCGAAACCGTCCATCTCCGGCATCATCAGATCCAAGAGGACGAGGACCGGTCGCCGGCGCTCGAGCTGATCGAGCGCCTCCCGGCCGTTGGCCGCTTCGGCGATCGTCCAGCCTTCCTTAGTGAGTGTGCGCCGCAGCATGTCCCGCGACTTCACGTCGTCGTCGACCACCAGGACCCGCGCCGCCCCATCGCCTCGTCGATGCCGGCTGACCGCCTGCACCAGCCTCTCACGCTCGAAAGGCTTGGTGATGAAGTCGGCCGCGCCGAGCGCAAACCCAAGCTCCCGATCGCCCATGATGGTCACCAGCACCACGGGGGTCTCGCGCAGGTCAGGATCGTCTTTGATGGCCCGCAGCACCGACCAGCCATCCAGATCCGGCATGATGATGTCCAGCGTGATCAGGTCCGGCCGTGCCTCCTTCGCGACCTTGAGGCCCTCTCGGCCGCCCATGGCGTGCAGGACCTCGTAACCCTCGTTCGAGAGCTCCTTCTCCAACAGAGCGTGCGCGCCCTTTTCGTCATCGATGATCAAAACCGTCCCGGTCGCATCCACGCGGCTCGGTCGCGACCGGCTCTCGACCACCGCACCCCTTGCATCCGGGCAAGTGGCAGGCAAGGTGACCGTGAAGGTCGAACCCTGGCCGGGTGTGCTTTCGACCGTGACGTCGCCGCCCAGCATGCGGCAGAAGTGCTTGGTGATCGCAAGGCCAAGCCCGGTGCCGCCGTAATCGCGCGAGGTCGAGACGTCGGCCTGGGCGAACGCCTGGAACAACCGGCCGACCTGCTCCGGCGTCATGCCGATGCCGGTATCCGAGACCTGGAACTCCAGCCAGTCGTCACCGTCCTGGACGATCCGCCGGGCCGCGAGCGTGATCTGCCCCTGCTCGGTGAACTTGGCCGCGTTGCTCAACAGATTGAACAGGTTCTGGCGCAGCTTGGTCTGGTCGGAGCGCATCCTGCCAAGATCGGGCGCGCAATCCACCCGTAGGCTGTTCGCGTTCTTGGCCATCAGCGGCTGGATCACCGACTGCACCTCGGAGAGCAGGGCGGGGACGTCGAACTCCTCGACCAGGACGTCCATCTTGCCCGCTTCGATCTTGGACAGATCGAGGATCTCATTGATCAGGTTCAGCAGGTGCTTGCCGGCCTCCTGGATTTTCTCCAGATCGGGCAGGAACGCCCGCTGGCCCAGGTCCTCGGCCTCCTCGTGCAACATCTCGCTGTAGCCGATGATCGCGTTCAAAGGCGTCCTGAGCTCGTGGCTCATGCTGGCGAGAAACTGGCTCTTCGCCTGGGTCGCGGCCTCGGCTTCGTCCTTGGCTTCCCGCAGCTGCTCCTCTGACCGCTTTCGTTCGACGACTCGTCCGAGCTGAGTGCCGATCTGGGCCGCAACGTCCAGGAGAGCCTCATACGGCTCGATCGCCCGATCGGAGAAGAACTCCAAGACCGCAACGACATCTGTTCCCGCGAGCACGGGGAAGGCGAACGCTCCTCTGACACCAAGTTCCGTTGCCACTTCGGCGCGGGGAAAGTTTCGGTCTTTCGTTACGTCCGTGACCCACGCCGGTCTGCCACTCTTGAGCACCCTTCCCGGCAACCCGACTCCGGGTGCGAAGCGTGCGGCCTCCGTCACGCGTCGAAACGCCTCGAACCGTTCGGCGTCGTCGAGGTGCCAGACCAGCGAGGTGACCAACTCCCTGCGCCGCTCCTCGGCGAGCATATAGGCGTGTCCGATCGGCCAGCCGGTCTGAGCGCAGACTTGATCGAGCGCAATCTGCATTGCGCTTTCGAAGCTGGCGGCTTCATTAGCAGCGGCGGTGATGACCTGATTCAACGCCAGGAATTCGGTTTTCTCACGCAGCGCCTCCTCAGCCCGCTTGAGCTCGGTCACGTCCGTGAAGGCGCCCACGGTGCCGCCGTCCTGCGTCTTACGCTCGCTGATCTGGATCCAGCGACCGTCGCTCTGGGGGTGCAGCAGCGGTCCGCCAGGGTTGCGATGCTGAGCGAGTCTTCGCTCAATCCAGTCTTGAGGTCGTCCGACTGCATCGGCGACGATGCCACGTTCTGCGACCGTCCTGATGATGTGCTCGAAAGTCACCCCCGGCTCGATGATATCGGCAAAGCCGGGATAGAGCTCACGATAGCGCGAGTTGCACAGCACCATCCGGTCGTCAGCGTCGAACAGGAAGAAGCCTTGCGAGCTAGTCTCGAGCGCGTCGGTCAGCTGGCGCCGGGCCTGCATCGCCTCTTCGTGAGCGTCCGACAGTTCCTTCGAGCTGAGCTCGAGTGAGCGCTCGAGCATTGCCCGATCGCTATCGAAATCGGCATAGGCGGCATCGACAGCCGCCACGAACGCCTTCAGCGCAGCCGGAACCTCGTCCTCAGCACCGAGGTGCTTTCTCAGCTGGCGCCGGAGCAGTCGGTGCATTCGCGTCTCGGTAAGATCAGTCCTCGGCGAAGGCTGTTATGGTCATGGTCTGGTTATGAAGACGGCAGTCGCCGCCCGCGCGGAAGGGGCAAAGCTCGCCGTACGAGTAGAACCCGGCAATCTTGGTATCCGCCCCGAAGACCTCTCGGATCGCTTCGACTTCCTCTTCGATGCGCTGCTTCATGACGAGCTTACGCCCGACACAGCTCACGAGCAGCGCGAGGTCTGGTCGGGTGGCGCCGAGCCCACCGAGGCTCGCCTCCGCGGCGGCCGTCGCGCCCTCGACCAGATCGTCGACGCTGGTCTCCATGAGCTGCGCGGTGCCGCCCTCTGGGATGTCCCCCGCGAACGTCATCGACCGGTCTTGCTCGTTCACCGACAGGACGGTGCGCACGACACCCTCGCTGCCGTCCACCTGGGTGACCATGATGGGAAACAACAGACCGGAGGCCGGCAGCTGGGCGGCATGGTCCCCGAGGTACGTCTTGTAGAGATCGAGCGCCGAGCGCCCATCCAGCTCATAGAGGACATTGCCCTTCGCCCGGGTGATGGTGCGCACCGGCCCGAACGGCTTCCAGCCGCCCATCGAGGCGCAGCCGACCCGCAGATGGTCGCCGTACAGACCGACAGCGGCGACGCGCTGCGGGCCCGCGGCATCAGGGGAGATCACCCAGGTCTCGGCGAAATCGGTACCGTCTCCGGACAGTCCGCCCGTGATCGACACACCCTCGGATACACCGCTCGCAAGACCCCGTGCCAAATCGGAACCATTGACATTCAGGCCGTCCGAGAGGACGAACACATGGCGCAACGAGGCGTCCTTGAGCTGCTGCGCGAGTTCCTGGCCGACCTCGTAGCTCGACTTCCCCTCGGTAATCGCCGCCGAGGCGGTCCGTAGTCGCGTATGCGCGAAATCGACAGCGGTGGCAATTACCGTGTCGTCGACGACCGTATCGCCGACAATCTCGCCGGAAGTCGAGCAACCGAGGACGGCGGCCCCTCTGAAGTGATCGCGCAGCTCCTCGACAAGTTGACCTGCCTGTATCAGCGGTCTGGCGCCGAAAACGAACACGACATCTTGTCGCTCGGCGTCATTAGATGGCAGGTCAGGCTTCCATCCGTCATCCTGCGACCATTTATACTGTGTCGTTTCCATGACTTGGCCCCTTTATCGAAGACAAAGAGGATGAAACGCCGCCTCCACGGTAAACAATGAAGGTTATAGCATCCCCATCTTGGTGTAAACGGATTTGTCGGCACTACTCCGGCGCGATCGGCAGGGCTGCGGGTGAACTCAGAGATAGAAGGCCGCTCGATGCGCAGCCCTCGTTGCGACGGTTGGACTCAGTCGCAATCGAACAGCAGGCTGACGTCGCGGAACTCCTGGTGCCGACGCCCCTCGCCTCGGCCGCCTCTTGCGATACAAGGGTCCTCCCGGCTGAAAGACCGCATGGTCGCGTATCGACAGCGCGTCTTGAGCGCCTTGCAGAATGGATGCCCCGATTCTGGACGCAATTCTCTCACAGCCGGTCCGGCGAAGCGCTGCCATCAGCCCCCGACCAGGTGGCCAAGATAGCTGCGGACGCGCTCGTCACTGAGCAAGGACCCAAAGTCCGGCGCCTCGCTGACGCGGCCCCCTGACACGAACATGTAGCGCTCGCAGATCTCGCGCAGGATCTCGAGGTGGTAGCGCTCGTTCGGGTGCAGGCAGACGAACACCAGCCGCTCCTCGCGCCGCAGCTTCCGGAAGAAATCGAGCATGAAGCCGATGTAGCCGTCCTGGGTGTTGAACTGCGGCTCGTCGAACAGGTGGATCACCGGGTAATCGGAGCCGGCGCGCTCGAGCATGAAGTTGGGCACGGTGCGGGCGAAGCGGCGCACCTGATAGGCCTGATGATAGTGGATCGCAAGCCGGTCGCGCTCGTCGTAGCGCACCCGGTGGATGTTCTTGCCGCAGCACAGGACCCGGCCCGCACTCGGCAGGTTGCTGCCGGTGATCAGCTCGAACAGCGTGGTCTTGCCGGAGCCGTTCGGGCCCATCATCCCGACGATCGCCGGCTGCTCGATCCTAAAATCGGCCTCGAGCGCGAAGGTCACCCGGCGGCGCGGCCAGCCGCGCGCGTACTGTTTCCTCAGACCTTCGACCGATAGCAGGGTCATCGTTCGCCGGTCAGCCGGTTGGCGAGCTCGGGATCGTCCAACAGGGCTTTGGAAGGGCCTTGGTGGACGATGCGGCCGAGGTCCATGACGTAGACGCGATCGGAGACCTCGAGCGCGTTCCGCGCGTGCTGCTCGACCAGAAGGACCGACAGGCCCTCCTCCTTCATGCGGCGGATCGTGCTCATGACATCCTGGACGATCTTGGGTGCCAGGCCCTGGGACGGCTCGTCGAACAGCACCAGGCCCGGGGCGCCGAGCAGCGCCCGCGCGATCGCCAGCATCTGCATCTCGCCGCCCGAAAGGTTCTCGCACTCGCGCGGCATGAGATACTCGAGCGCCGAGAAGATCTCGAAGATCTCGCCGAGCTGCCATTCGCGAAAGCGGCTCTTCTTGCGTGCGATCGCGAGGTTGCGCTCGACGGTCAGCGTCGGAAAGATGCGGCGGTCGTCGGGCACCCAGCCGATCCCGGCGCGCGCGATCTCGTAGCTGGGGGCGCGGGTGATGTCGGCGCCATTGAAGCGGATGGCGCCGCGGCGCGCACGCGTCAGGCCGAGGATCGAGCGCAAGGTGGTGGTCTTGCCGGCGCCGTCCGCGCCGAGCAGGGCGACGACCTCGCGCTCGCCCACCTGCAGCGACACGTCGAACAGCACCTGGGTCTCGCCGTAGAAGCTGTCGATGCGCTCGATCTCGAGCATCACGGTCCCTCGCCGATCTGCGAGGCGCGGATCCAGGGGTTCTGGCGCAGCTCGTCCGGAGCGCCCTCGGCGATCACCTGGCCCCAGTGAATCACCGAGATCCGATCGGCGAGGCCGAACAGGAAGCGCATGTCGTGCTCGATCACCACCATGGTGTAGGTGCGCCTCAGCTCCTGGACGAGCTCGGCGAGCCGCGCCGTGCCCTCGGTGCCAAGACCCGAGGTCGGCTCGTCCAGGAACAGGATCCGGGGCTCGCACGCGAGCGCGACGCCGATCTCGAGCGCGCGGCGCTGGCCGTAGGACAGGCTCCGTGCCGGCAGCCGCTCCTTGCCGGCGAGGCCCACCTTGGCGAGCACCTGTGCGGCCTTGTCCGTTGCCGCGCTGTCGGCGAGCAGATCGCGGGTGACGTTGAAGCCGTGCGCGCGCACCTCCGGCCGGGCGATCATCACGTTCTCCAGCACCGAGAACCCGTCGAACAGGTTCATCAGCTGGAACGAGCGGGCGACGCCCATGCCCGCGATCTTGCGGGGTGCCTGCCCGGTGATGTCGCGGCCGTCGAACACGACCCGGCCGCGATCGGGCTTGTAGCGGCCGGTGAGCAGATTGAAGCAGGTGGTCTTGCCGGCGCCGTTCGGGCCCATGATCCCGGACAGCCGGCCGGCCTCGAAGCTGAGGTTGATCTCCTCCAGCACCACCTGGGCGCCAAAGCGCTTGTGCAGATGCCGCGCCTCGAACAACGCCATGGGCGCTAGTGGTTCGAACCAAACGAAGGAGTCCCTTCGTTTGGTGCCTCGCGAACCACGACATCTATGATTCCAGTGGTCCTTTCGGCGGACCCTATGGGTATCATCTGTCTGATCCAGACCACTAGGCCGCGGGCGCCGGCGTCGGCCGGGCGCTGCTGCGCCGGGCCTCGGCGCCCCGGAACAGCCCGGCGATGCCCTCGGGCTTGAACAGGACCACGGCCATGAACAGGAGGCCGTACCAGAGCACCCAGGTCTCGGTCGCGGCGCCGAGCACGTCGCGCGCGACGAAGAACACCGTGGTGCCGATCACCGGGCCCCAGAAGCTGACCAGGCCGCCGCCGATCAGCACCATCATGACCACGAACCCGGACGCGTTCAGGCTCATCACGTCCGGATATGCGCTCTGCTGCGCCATCGCGAACAGACCGCCCGCGAGCCCGGCGATCGCGGCCGACAGCGTGAACACCAGCCACTTGTAGAGCCAGACGTTGTAGCCGATGAAGGCGGCGCGCATCTCGTTCTGCTTGATCGCCGCGAGCACCTTGCCGAACGGCGAGTGCACCAGGCGCCAGAGCGCGATCAGGACCAGCGCGAAGACGCCGAAGGCGAAATAGAACAGCGCCCGATTGCTGCCCAGCGCGAGCTCGAGCGGGCCGAGCGTCATATCGGGGCGGGGGATGTCGAGCAGGCCGTCCTCGCCGCCGGTCACGCCGTACCAGTTGATCGCGGTGAACCAGAACACTTGGCCGAACGCGATGGTCATCAGCGCGAAGTAGATGCCGCGGCGGTGCGACAGGAAGCAGGCGACGATGGCGCCAGCGACCAGACCGGCGGCGATCGCGGCGACAAGGCCGAGCCACAGGCTCTCGAGCGCGTGCAGCTGGAACAGCCCGAAGGCATAGGCGCCGATGCCGAAGTAGGCGCCATGCCCGAACGACGGCAGGCCGGACAGGCCGAGCAGCAGATTGAAGCCGAGCGCGTAGATCATCCAGATGACGACCTCGACCCCCAGATACTGATAGAGCCCGACCTGCTCGATCCAGAACGGCAGGCTCCCCAGCGCGACGAGGGTGAGCGCGATCGGAGCGGTGAGCCAGCCGCCGCTGGTGCCGGCGCCGACCATCTCAGCGCTTCGCCTCTTGAAGGCTGCGCGGCAGCCCGATGTCGTTCCCCGTCACGCGCGGGCCTGACCCACGACTGTCCGGTCGACGAGCGCCGCCCATCCTTGGATGTGCATGACGAGCATGGCAGCAACCCAAAGTTGTCATTGCCGGGCTTGACCAAAGGCGGTCCGGTTGAGCGTCGCCGTGAGCGGGCCGAATGCCAGCGCCGTGGCGACGTCCGGCAGGAATCCGGCGCGTCGAGACATTAACCGAAGGTTAACCCTTTTGCGGTCAACTCTTCCTTCGGATGGTCCATGCGGCCGTGGGTATCCCTGCCGCCGGTTGGCGCAGAGGCGCACGGACTCCCAGGGTCGCATGGACCATCGAGCAGGGACACCGTAGAGCCCAATGGTGTACGAAAGGTTAACCGGACAGCCTCGGGTCAAGCCCGGGCATGACAACTGGAAGTGCCGCCCCATCACCTGTTCCACAACCGCTGCCGCTAAACCGGACACGCCCGGGCTTGACCCGGGCATTCGGGCTCCTGGACCGCCGGGTCCTCGGGTCCCGCCCGAAGATGCCCGGCGGTGACGAGAAGAAATGTCGGCGCCGACCATCTCAGGCCTCCAGCACGCTCTTCTTGCCGAGCAGGCCGCGCGCCCGGAAGGTCACGACCGCGATCAGCAGGAGATACATGGACAGAAGCGACCACTTAGAGGCGTAGGCGCCGGTGAGGCCGACCGCGAGGCCGACCAGGACCCCGGCGATCACCGAGCCCCAGAAGCTGCCGACCCCGCCCAGCACGATGATCAGGAACGCCGGGATCACCGCGTCGATGCCGACGGTCGGACGCAGCCCCCAGATCGGGGTCATGATGATGCCGGCAATCGCCGCGAGCGCGGTCCCGAGCGCGAACACGAACAGGCGCAACCGGACCAGGTTGATGCCGAGCGCCTGCACCATCTCGGCGTCGTGGGCGCCCGCCTTGATCATCGCGCCATAGGGCGTCTTCTCGAGGAACAGCCAGACCAGGACGATCACCAGGAGCGCGAGGGCGACGGCGAAGAACCGGTAGGTCGACCAGATCAGCCCGCCGGCGATGAAGCCGCCGCTCACCTGATCGGGCACCGGCATGATCTGCTCGAGCGGCCCCCAGATCAGGCGGATCGCCTCCTCGAGCACCAGCGCGGCGCCGAAGGTCAGCAGCAGGCCGTATAGCGGGTCCTTGCCGTAGGTGCGCCGCATGCAGACCTCGAGCCCCATGCCGACCACGGCGACCGCCGCCGGCGCGATCACCAGGGCGATCGCATAGCGCAGCGGCAAAGGCAGGGCGAGCCAGGCGTCGAGCCAGGGCGCCTCGGGCGTGATCACGAGCATCGCCATGTAGGCGCCGAGCGCGAACAGGGAGCCGTGCGCCAGGTTGATCAGCTCCATGACCCCGATGATCAGCATGAAGCCGAGCGCGATCAGCGCGAACAGCAGGCCGAGGCTGAGGCCGTTGACGATGTGCGGCAGCAGGTTGAACAGAAAGTCCAAGTTCCAGCCTGCCTATGCTCGTCCGGGCCACGCGTAGCGCACGTCCGGCTCCTGCTCGTCGTTGGCGGCGCCGTCGGAGAATGCCACCGCCGCGAAGCCGCGAGCCTCATAGAACGCGCGCGCCCGTGAGTTCCGTTGGAAGGCATACAGCTCGAGTCCCTCGGGGCTGAGCTCCTTGGCCTTGCTCAACAGCAGGCTGCCGACCCCACGGCCCTGGCATTCCGGCGCGACGTAGAGGTGATCCAGATCGGCTCCGCTCAAGGCCATGGATCCGGCGACCTCACCGTCGATCTCGGCCACCCACACCACGGCGTTCGGCAACATGGTCCCGGCCACCCACGCGCGGACCTCCTCGTCGTCATGCAGCTCAGGCAGGTACGGCATCGCCCTTTCGTCGCGCCGCCACGTGAATCGCGGCAATCGCCGCCGCGTCCGACGCGCCGGCCCGACGCAGCGACAGTTCGCTCACCGCCCGGTCCCTCGAACCAGGAGGCGCGGCAGCGGGTGCCCGGCTCTGCGGCACCCGCCGGCCGCGCGTCCTACTGCTCGTAGGTCGGGGTGTCCTCGTAGCGCTCGAGCTTGCAGGCCTCGAGCGAGGCCCGGTCCATGATCTCCTCCGGGCTCGCCATGGCCACGATCTTGAACATGTCGTCGTTGTCCGCCTCCCAGGCCGCCTTGTCGTTGGCGGTGGCCAGGTAGACGGTCTGCTGCACCTGATGGGTGTCGGGATGGATCCAGGCATCGTGGTGCTGCATGCGCTCCTCGGCCGGCATCTTCAGGCCTTCGAGCTCCTTGATCACCGCGATGTTGTTGGTGGTGCCGGCGCGCTCGATGGCGCGCAGCAGCTCCCGCACCGACATGTAGCCGTTGTAGAAGACGTTGCCCGGCGAGCGCATCGCGGTGTCGGGATAGGTCGCGCGATAGCGCTCGACGAACTCGGCCACGCCCGGCCGATCGAGCTTGTAGTACCAGGTGGTGCCGAAGATCCCGAACAGGTTGTCGAGCGGCAGACCGTAGTTGTCGGGCCAGTCCTGCTGGTTGTTCAGCCAGGCCGAGCCGCTCATGCCCAGCTCGGCGACCTGCTGACGCATCGCCTTCTGATCGTCGCCGCCGACCGCCGCCGCCACCACGTCCGGCTGGGTCTGCTGGACGGTCAGCAGATAGGAGGTGAAGTCGCGCGTGCCCTGCGGCACCATCAGCTCGTCGATGATCGTGCCGCCGAACTCCTCGACCAGCTTGCGGGTCGCGGCCGAGGTGTTGTGGCCCCAGACGTAGTCGTTGGTCAGCAGCAGCCACTGGTTGCCGTAAGTCTCCATGGCGCTCTTGACCGCCGCCTGGGCGAAATTGGTGCCGTTGCCGTCCCACACGAACTTGCTGCGATGGCAGCTCTCGCCGGACTCGCTCGGCGAGCTGGAGTTGGTATTGAGGTAGACCACGCCGTACTTCTGCGCCACCTGGCCGATCGCGTTGGCGACGCCGGAGCTGAGCGCGCCGACCAGAAACGCCACCTCGTCGCGGGTGATCATGCGCTCGGCGACCCGCGAGCCGGTCGCGGGGTTGGTCTCGGTATCGATGTGGAGGGTCTCGATCCTGCGACCGAGGACGCCGCCGTTGTCGTTGAACTCCTGGATCGCCATCAGATTGCCGCGCCGATCCGAGGCGCCGGAGTTGGCGTACTGGCCGCTGGCATCCGAGGTGAGGCCGATCAGGATCGGCTTGTCGGTCGCCTGGGCGTACACTCGGTTGTGCTTCCAGGGGCCATGGAACGTGCTGACGGCGCCGAGCGTGCCGAGCGCGCTCGTCTTCAACAGCTTCCGTCGTGACAGCCTGCCTGCGATCATGGTCCGTCTCCCAGCATGTGGCCCCGCCTCGGGGCTGCGTTTGGCGGCATTCTCGCCGGCTCGCGCCCGATTGACAACCGGGCGAGCCACGCCGGCGGTCGACAGGGCGATCGCTCGCCTCTTGCCGACCTGCGCGAAGCCGCCGAGATGAAGGGCGATGAACCATCCGCTTGCGGCATTCCGCCGTCGCGACGTGCTCGGTGGCCTGCTGGGGCTCGCCGGAGTCGCGATCCCGCGCAGCGCGCGGCCGGCCGCGGCTGCCTTGCCCGAGGTCCTGCCCGCGCCGACCCGGCGCCCGGAGCCGGGCCTGGTCGAGATCGCACTCGACGCCGCGCCCGCGCGGCTCTCGGTCGCCGGACGGTCCGCCGAGCTCTGGGCCTACGGCGGCAGCTTCCCGGGGCGGCTTCTGCGGGTGCGCGAGGGTGAGACCGTGCGCCTGCGTTTCGCCAATCGCCTGCCCGAGTCGACCAATCTGCACTTCCACGGCCTGCACATCCCGCCGACCGGTCGGGCCGACAACGTCTGGCTGCACATTCCGCCGGGCGAGACCTTCATGTACGAGTTCGAGGTGCCGCGCGGCATCGCCGGCACCTACTGGTACCACCCGCACGCCCACGGGACGATCGCGCGCCAACTCTGGGCCGGGCTCGCCGGGCCGCTGATCGTCGACGGCCCGCTCGACGCCATGCCCGAGCTTGCCGCGGCCGACGAGCGGATCGTGGTGCTGAAGGACCTGGCACTCGCCGGTGACCGCCCCGCGCCACACCGCGTGATGGACTGGCACAAGGGCAAGGAGGGCGATCTGGTGCTGGTCAACGGCGCCCTCGCGCCAGAGCTGCGGGCAACCGCGGGTACCGTACGGCTGCGGTTGATCAACGCCTGCAACGCCCGCTATTTCCGCCTCGGGCTGGAGGACGGTCGTCCCTGGCACCTGATCGCCACCGACGGGCACTTCCTCGAGCGGCCGCAGGCGCTGGGCGACCTTCTGCTCGTGCCGGGTGCGCGCGCCGACGTTCTGATCCCGCTCGAGGACCGGCGAGCGGTGCGGGTGCGCCATCTTTTCTACGACCGCAGGAGTCCCGACTACACGCCCGAGCAGACGCTCTTGACCATCGTCGCACGGGTGGGCGCGCGCCCGCTGCCGCTGCCCGAGCGGCTCGCCGAGGTCCCGGCGCTGCGGGCCGAGGACGCGGCGGTGCGCCGGCACGTCACCATGGCCATGTTCTTCATGAACGGCCGACCGTTCGACCCGCGCCGCATCGATGCGAAGGGACGACGCGGCGATCTCGAGCTTTGGGAGGTCGAGAACGTCGGCACCATGGATCACCCGTTCCATCTGCACACCTGGTACTTCCAAGTGTTGGCGCGCAACGGCCGGCCGGAGCCGTTCCGCGCCTGGCGCGACACGGTCAATCTGCGGCCGGGCGACCGTCTGGAGCTGCTGGTGCCGCTCGTCGACTACGTCGGCAAGACACTGTACCACTGTCACATCTCCGAGCACGGCGACAAAGGCATGATGGCCGTGCTCGAGGTGGATTCGAGGTGACGAACGGCTTTACGAAGGTCCGGCGGCGGCGGCGCTGACGAGACCGTCGTCCTCGCCGGACAGCAGGCCCTTCGCGCGCAGCTCGGCCAGAAGGCGCGCGCGGGTGGCGCGGACCTTGATGAGCGGGTTGTCCCGGGCGCGCGCGACCTCCGCCACCGTGAACGGCTCGAAATCGGGCGCCAGCTCGCCGGGGCTGAAGGTCTGCAGCGTCCAGTTCAGCACGGCGGTAAGCCGGGCATCGTCGAGCGGCGCGAAGACCGCGCCCGGCACCCGCATCAGGTAGTCGCGCCCGTCGGGCAGATGGGTGAACAGGCCGACGAAGTGACGCAGGCGCGGGACGGCGTCCCGCACGCCCATGCCGTCCGCGCCGTGGCAGCCCTGGCACTGGCGCGCGAAGTCCTGCGCGATGCCGGTGATCCGCGGGATGGTGGGCCGGGCGTCGGCCCGGCGCTCCAGCTGCGCGAGCAGCGCCTCGCGCTCCTTGCGCATCGCCGAGAACGTCGCCTTTGGCTCGCGATAGCCGGCGACCTCGGCGGCGGACAGCGGCTCGAAGCCGGCCGGCAGCTGCTCGGGGCCGAGCTCGGTCAGCACGTAGTTCAGAATGGTCGCAATCTCGGCGTCGCTCAAATCTGGTTGCGGCGGCATCAGGCCATCATAGGGCCGGTCCTCGACGCGGATCGGGCCGAACAGACCATGGATCACCACGCGCGCGAGATAGGCGCGACCTTCCGGCAGCTCGCCGAAGCGGCCGATCCGGTCGGCAAGCGGCGGATAGATGCCCGGCACGCCGCGCCCGTCTTCCTCGTGACAGGCGGCGCATTGCTCGACGTACAGCTGCTGCCCGTCTTCGGCCAGCGCCGGCAACGCGATCCCGAGCGCCAGCGCCGGCGCGATGAGGCGGACAGGCGAGAGAATCACGCCTCGCCGATCAGCACCGCCGCGGAGCAATGGTACACCATGCTCGGCGCGCCGAAGCACCAGATGATGTCGTTGTTGAGTTGCGGCCGGTAGACCGGCATGTCGCCCTCGAGGCCCAGGCACGGGCAGCGCCCGCAGCTGTCCTTACCGCAGCAATCCTGGTAGGCGATCAGATAGGTCTTGTTGTCGTCGGGGTTGACGCAGCTGCCGACCCAGCTGCTCGGCGACGCGTAGGAGCCGGGCGGGCAGAGGCTCGGTCCGCCGCCGCAGCAGGAGCAGGCGTAGCCGTCATGGGCGCAGTAGCGCCAATAATTGCACTGCGTCGGGTCGGTGGTCTGCGCGGTCTTGGCGAACTCCTGGGCATGCGCGGTCTTGACGAAAAAGACCGTGCGGTCGACCGGCAGGAGCGGCAGCGCGGCGCCGCCGGCGATCAGGCCGGCGAGCCTGGTAAGGAAGCTGCGCCGCGAGGTGCGCTGGGCAACGCCCCGGGTGAGCTGCTCGATGGCTCGATCGAAACCATTGCCTTGGTTGTGCTTCATGGCCGTTTCGCTCCCCGCACGAAACCTCACCGCAGCCCCTCGACCGCGGCCATCTCGGCCGGCCGCCGCGACTCCGGGACGCCGGCGTCGAGGTACTCCTGGATCGAAGCGTACCCGGTCTCCTTGGCCACCAGCAAGCTCTCCAGATGCTCGCGGCTGTTGACCAGGCCCTTCGCCCGGACGATGCCCGCCTCGTCGATCAGCACCGCGTAGGGCAGCTTGCCGACCTGATAGGTCATGCCGACCACGGGCGAGACGATGTAAGGGAAGGCTTCGAGCTTGTGCGCGCGCACGAACCGCTCCTGCTCGCTCCGCTCGCCGTCGCCGATCAGCGCGAGCCAGAGGTGGCGGCGCTCGCGGCGCATGAACGACTTGGCGACGCCGAGCAGCTTCTTGCACATCGGGCAGGTCGGGGCGACGAACAGCAAAAGCTGGCTCCTGCGGTCGTCGCGGGCGCCACCCAGCACCAGCTTGTTGCCGGCAAGGTCGAGAACCTCGAGCGCCGGCGCCGCCTCACCGACGGCAACGGCGCGATCGGTCATCAGAGCGCCGAGCGGCGCCACGCGCTCGTGCAGCACCCCGATCTGCCGCGCCAGCGCGAACACGACCGCACAGAGCGCCAGGACCAGCACCAGCAGGATCGCCTGGGAAATCGCGAGCGCCTCGGTCATGGCCGCGCGTCTCCCGGGCGCGGCCGCGCCGGCGGCGCCAGGCTGCGCAGCTGCGTGAATGCGATGTAGAGCAGGACCGCACCGAGCGCAGCGCTGCCCACGGTGACCAGGTCGAGCCAAATCAGGGTTCGCGCCGGCAGCGGTGGCCGCAGCACCAGTAGCGCGAGCCCGATCAGCACGAGGTTGCGAGCGACCAGGCTCCAGCTGATCCGCTGCTTCAGGGCTGAGGCGAAGCAGCCGCAGTCAATCTCGACGCGGCCGCGCGCGAGATTCACTGCCATGGCGAGGGCGAACGCCAGGAGCAGAACGGTGGCGCCGGTCGCCGCCAGCATCCGGGTCGGCTCGATCAGGAGGCCGACGGCGATCGCCGCCTCCAACGGCGGCAGACCATAGGCGACCGGCCGCACGAGCACTTCCGGCAGCACCCGATAATTGTGGACGACCCCGATGAACTCATCGAGCGCGCGCAGCTTGGTGAACGCCGCCAGGGCGAACACCGCGGCGAGCGCAAAGCGCACCGCCCAGATCGCCGCAGGATCGTGCAACAGCCTCATGCGCGCGCTCCCGAGCCGTTACTCGCCGGTCACATAGAGCACGTAGGGCGAGATCCCGAGCTGGCCGACGTCGCCTTTGTGCTCGTAGGTCGTGCCGTCGAAGACCGAGAGGGTCTGCGTCTCCGAGAGCGTGAAGAGGAGCGGCTGGTCGTCCTGGGTCACGATCGAGGAGAAGGCCCCATGCTCGGTCGGGATGCGCTCCAGCCGCTGCTTGCTCTCGAGATCGAACACCCAGACCTCCTCGCCGGCGTGCTTGTGGGTCCACATGGTGCCTTCGTGCATGTTCACGAACAGCCGGTTCGAGCCTGGATGGTAGGCGGCCACCTGCCAGCCGCCCGGCCACCAGTGGCCTTCCTCATCCCCGGCGAGCAGCGACCACGGCTCGCCGAACTGCGGCTCGTCGCCGGAGAGATCGACCGGGTAGACCATGCCGCGATAGGAGACGAAATACGCCTGCCCCTGCTTGGTCGAGAAACCCGGATGCTCGAACACCGGGTCGTTCTCGGCGTCGAAGAACGGCTCGCTGCGGGTCATCCCGGCCTGGCCGGACTCGTCGAAGGTCACGGTGAGCATCGAGCCGTCGGCACAGATCATCGAGAAGCGACGCGGCGCCGAGGGAAAGATCAGGGCGCAGCCGGGGGTCTCGATGTCGGCCAGATAGGATTGGTTCTCGACGTCCACGACGCTGACGCTGGTCGCGGGATCCATGTTGAAGGACAGCATGTAACGCCCGTCGGTGGTGAGCGCGCCGTCGTATTTCTTGGGTACCACCAGAAAACGGCCTTGCGGCAGGGGGACTTCGCCCGTGGGGTCGAGGGTCCGGCCGTCGAACGTGGTCACGACGTCGGTGCGGTCGCCGCGCGAGCCGCGCGACCAGAAGGTCTCGGCCATGTACAGCTCGCTGCCGTCGGCGAGACCGAGGTTCGCGGTGTAGCCGCCGTTGATCATGCCGACGACCTCGAGGGTGTCGCCGTCGACGATCCACACCTTGGTGGTGATCAGGTGCGGGAAGACCGGTTCGAGGATGTACACCCAGTGCGGACTCGCCTCGGGCAAGGTCGCGGTCGGATGCTCCTCCGCGGTGGGCAGCGCCGCGCCTTCGGGAACCTGCGCCGGCGCCAGAGTCGGCGCGATCAAGCTGCCGGCAGCCAGGACGGCAGCCCAAAGGCTCGTGTTCCTCGCCATCACGATCCCCCCTCGACCCGCTCTCGCCCCGGCACGATCGCCCCGGTGCACGCCACCCTTGGCGATCGCCGGACCCGCTGGTGCGGCGGCAATTTCTACGCTGCGTACTCTAAATCCAGCGGCGAGCCGATGGCAAGCCGACAACGCCCGTTACGCACGGCGATCGGCCGCCTTCGGCGCCCAAGATCCGGCGCTGGCACCGCGCCGACCGCGCGCCTAAGCTTTGCGCGCGATGCGGGTCACTGTCGAAGAGAAGCTGGCGGCGATCCTCGTGGCCGACGTGCCCGAGCTCGAGCGCCTGATGGCGCATGATCGCAGAGCCGCCGAGGCGGCCCTGCAACTGTGCCACCACGAGGTGATCGACGCCGCGATCGCGATCTACGGCGGCCGGATCTTCGACCTCGACGAGGGGGGTCGCACGCTCGCCGAGTTCACGAGCCCGCTCGCCGCCGTGCGTTGCGCGGTGGAGATTCAAGCGCGTCTCGAGAGCCGCAGCGCCGGTCTGCCGCCGGCCGCGCGCATCCGGTTGCGGATCGGGCTGCACTACGGCGAGGCCCTGGTCGACCGCGGCGCGCTCTCCGGCGAGGCGCTGACCATCGCCAGGCGGGTCCAGGCGGTGGCCGCGCCGGGCGAGATCTGCGTCTCGCGCACCGTGTTCGACCACGTCAGGAACAAAGTGGACCTCGGCTTTGAGCACCGCGGGGAGTACACGGTCAAGAACATTGCCGAACCGGTGGTCGTGTACCGAGTGCTGGTGGACCCCGCC
>JBOHKK010000065.1:0-20986 GCA_050729115.1 Geminicoccaceae bacterium
CGCGCCGACGGCGCGCAGCTGGAAGCCTCCCTGGCCGAGAGCCAGAAGCTGGCGGAGGCACGCGCGAGCCGCGTGCGCGAGCTGGAGGCGGCGGAGGCGAGCAGCAGGCAGCACATCGCCGGGCTCGAGGATGAGCTGAGCCAAGCGAAAGCGGCCGCGGGCAATCCGCGGACGGACGCCCTGTCTTTGGCGACCGCTCCGGCAGAACCGCGGCCGCTGGTCGGCCCCGCGGCGCCATCGGCGCATGCGATCGCGGGGGCGCCGCCGCAGGGTCTCGCGGCGCCCGAGGGCGAGCCGGACGATCTGAAGCAGATCAGCGGCATCGGCCCCGGGATCGAAAGGATCCTGCACGAGCTCGGCATCTATCACTTCCGCCAGATCGCGCAGTTCACCCTCGACAACGTCGCCTGGGTCAACCAGCGCCTGCGCTTCAAGGGGCGGATCGAGCGCGAGAACTGGATCGGTCAGGCCAGGAGGCTGGCCGCCGCAGCGACCGTCGACCCGACCTTGCCGCCGCCGGGCGTCGGCTGATGCGAGATTGATCCGCCCGGCGCTACGATCTCTGCCACAGGGCCTTCGACGACCGGCTCGACATCCGCGCCCTCGCGCCTGATCTGGGTGGTCGAGCAACCGGGCCGAGGCTCCCGGCGGATCAAACTGGATGCCTGGATCCGAAACCTTCGATTACATCGTGGTCGGCGCCGGCTCCGCCGGCTGCGTGCTCGCCCATCGCCTGAGCGAGGCCCCGGACGTGCGCGTGCTGCTGCTCGAGGCGGGGCCGGTGGACCACCCCTGGGCGTGGCAGCTGCACATGCCGGCGGCGCTCGCTTACCCGCTCAAGAACCAGCGCTACAACTGGGGCTACTGGAGCGAACCGGAACCCTACATGGACGGCCGCCGCATGTACTGCCCGCGCGGGCGCGTGCTCGGCGGCTCGTCGTCGATCAACGGCATGGCGTATGTGCGCGGCCACGCCCGCGACTACGACCGCTGGGCAGAGAGCGGCCTGCGCGGCTGGGACTATGCCCACGTCCTGCCCTACTTCAAGCGCGCCGAGACCCGCGCCCAGGGCGGCGACGCCTATCGCGGCGACGACGGGCCGCTGCACGTCAGGGCCGGCGCCTGCCGCAATCCGCTCTATGGGGCGTTCGTCGAGGCGGGCCGGCAGGCCGGCTATCCGCTCACCGCCGACATGAACGGCGAGCAGCAGGAAGGCTTCGGGCCGATGGACATGACGGTGCGCGCGGGCCGGCGCTGGAGCACGGCGCGCGCGTACCTCGATCCGGCGCGGCGGCGGCCGAACCTCGCCGTCCGCACCCGCGCGCTCACGCAGCGGGTACGCTTCGAGGGCGCGCGCGCCGTGGGCGTCGACTATGTCCAGGGCGGCCGGGAGGCAGCCGTGCGCGCCGAGCGCGAGGTGATCCTCGCCGGCGGCGCGATCAACTCGCCGCAACTGCTGATGCTGTCCGGGATCGGCGACGCCGACCGTCTCCGCGCGCATGGCCTTGCCGTGGTCGCGCACCTCCCCGGCGTCGGGGCGAACCTCCAGGACCACCTCGAGATCTACGTTCAGCACGCGTGCACTCGGCCGATCTCGCTGTACGACACCCAGAAGCCTTGGAACAAGCTGCGGATCGGCCTCGAATGGATCCTGCTCAAGCGCGGCCTGGGCGCGAGTAGCCACTTCGAGGCGGGCGCGTTCATCCGCTCGCGCCCAGGCGTCGAGCACCCCGACCTGCAGTATCATTTCCTGCCGATCGCGATGAACTACGACGGCGCCAATCCGCAGCAGACCCACGGCTTCCAGGCCCATGTCGGGCCGATGCGCCCGACCTCGGTGGGCCGGGTGCGGCTGCGCTCCGCCGATCCGCGCGAGCCGCCCTCGATCCTGTTCAACTACATGGCCACGGAGGGCGACCGGCAGGAGATGCGCGCTGCGGTGCGCCTGACCCGCGAGCTCTTTGCGCAAAGGGCGTTCGACCCCTACCTCGGCCCCGAGCTCGCCCCCGGCCCTGCGGTCGAGAGCGACGCCGAGATCGACGCCTTCGTGCGCGCCAGGGCCGAGAGCGCGTATCATCCGTCGTGCTCCTGCAAGATGGGCCCGGACAGCGATCCGAGCGCGGTGGTCGACGGCGAGTGCCGGGTCTTGGGCGTCGAGTCCTTGCGCGTGGTCGATGCCGGGGTCATGCCGAGCATCGCCTCGGGCAACCTGAACGCGCCCACGATCATGCTCGCCGAGAAGGCCGCCGACCTGATCCGCGGCCGGAAGCCGCTCGCGCCGCTCGAGGTCCCGGTCCACATCGCGCCGAACTGGGAGACGGCGCAGCGGTGATGGCAGCGATGAGTGAAAACTTGATAGGGGAAGGTTAATGATTCATCTTGCCATCATCTTGGATGCAATCACCAGCCACTCCGGGTAGCGTACGATGACGGAAGAGGCCAGCGAAATCGAGAGCAGCAGGTGCGGTGTCTCGGTCAGAGTCCAATTCGGTAGCGGATTTCTGTTTAAGTGCTTCGAGGGTCCGCTGAAACAGGCTGCCGGCATCCTCGAAGATCACTCGTTGGGAGCGTCGTCAGAGGTTGATCGAGCGGGTTGAAGAGTTCGCGAAGAAGCATCAGATAACAGAACCGAATCGCGAAATACCTGCAAAAATTTTCATTCCTCTAGTTGAAGCTGCTGTGACTGAAGAGGATGATGAGCTTCAAGATCTTCGGGCCCGTATGCTTATCAACGCGGCCGATGCAGACAGAGGCTCTGAAGTGCGTCGCGCGTACATCTCAATCCTTCAGGATTGCACGCGCTTAGACGTTCGCATCCTCGCGGCGCTCTACAATGTTCCAGCCGAACTTCGCGGACAGCCCATGCGCAGCGAACTTCTGCCACATGAAGCGCAACCCTCCCGTCTCGAAGATCGCGGTGCAGAACGGCTTAGGCCAGAGCCGGCCACACTTCGCTCCTTATGGAACTTACGTCGACTTGGGCTCATCGCTTCTGACACCGCGCTTGCCGACGGTGACCAACAGATGCGGATTGTGAGCATCACGGCCCTCGGTATGGGCCTCGTGGAAGCCTGTACACTCGATGAGGCCTGAGCGAGGGTTCGGTGCGTCGGCCGCTGCGCTTCGATCACTGCTCGCACAGCCTCGGGTGTCGAGTTGTCGGCGGCGCGCCAGAGCGGCGAGAACATTGCTGTCGATGACGACGCGCGGCTCACGCGTCATTGAGCAGTTGGCGCAGCTTGCTGCCGGTCAAGCCGCTGCGCCGGGCTTGCTCGCTGGCTTGGTCGGTAAGGCGAAGCAATCGGCCGATATCGCGGCGCGACCTGGCGTCCACCGTCACGCGAACCATGACATCCGGCGCGACGCCGAGCTCCGACGCCCATGCCGGCGGCAGCTCGGATGCCTTGATCTCACTGCGGATCACCTTGATCTCTCTGCGGATCACCTTGGCCATGGCGCCATAGGTGGGCCATTTGCCAGCTCTCGGCAACGCAATCACCCGCACGGCCGCCGACCTGATCCGCGGCCGGGAGCCACTCGCTCCGCTCGACCTCCCGGCCTACATCGCGCCGGACTGGGCGACCGCCCAGCGGTGAGGACCCGACCATGCCCGGTGCTGGCGATGCCCACGCGACTTGCCGCGTTGCGGGACTGGAATGTCGCTGATGGCGATCGTACATAGATGTACGATATGCTGAGCCGATGACCGGTCGCGAGTTCGTGCGGCGCGTGCGCAGGCTGGCGAGGAAGCGCGGCCTGAGCCTGCGACTCGACCCATCGGCGGGCAAGGGCGATCACGCGACGCTCTACCTGGATGGCCGCAAGACGATCGTTCCGGACATGCGTAAGGACAATCCCACGCGGCACTTTCCACAACATGTGCGGGCACTTGGGTATCGATGCGAGGGACCTGTAGAACGAGGAGGCAATGACGGATGGTTGCGTACCCGGCATGCTTCATCCCCGAAGCAGACGGCGGCTTCAGCGTCACGTTCCGCGATCTGCCGGAGGCGAACGCGTTCGGCGACGATCTCGAGGACACGCTGCGGGCCGCCATGTATGGCCTGGCCGTGGCGCTGGAATTTCGGATCAGGGACGACGAACCCTGGCCGAAGCCTTCGCCCGCCCTCAAGGGCGAGCGGCTGATCACCCTGCCGGTGCTGATCGAGGCCAAGCTCGCCCTGATGCGGCGCATGCACGAGACCGGCACCACCAAGGTCGACCTCGCCCGTCTGCTCGGGATCAGCGAGGGCGCGGTGCGCCGGCTGCTGCGCTTCGATCACCGCTCGCACATCGGCCGGATCGAGGCCGCGCTCGCCCGGCTCGGCAGCCGCCTCGAGCTGAGCCTGCGCCAAGCGGCCTGAGGCAAGCGCTAGAAAGAAACCTGGACGCCACGCTTTACACCGTCGTTGCGAGGAGCGCAGCGACGAAGCAATCCAGCCGCCGCTCCTGGATCGCCACGGGCGCTGACGCGCCCTCGCGATGACGCTGCGACGGCGACGGTGGTTCGACGCCCCGGTTTCATGCGCCGGGGTCGGCCCCGTCGGTGGCAACTGATACCAGGTTCACGAAATTCGAGCCTTTGCTTGCCGGGCATCATTCTTCTCCTGGGGCGCACGGCCGACCAGCCAACCCCGCGCGCTCGGACGCGCGGCCGACCAGCCAACCCCGCGCGCTGGAGTGCGCGGTCGCGTGCGTGGTTCCCGCGGCTGGCTCCCCGCGGCTGGCTGAAAGCGGCGACCGCGGTGGCTCGCTGGACCGGGCCGGTCTTGGTGATCGGTCCGAAGTCCCAGCGAGCCCGGAGCGCCGCGCGACTCGAGCCGTCGCGCGACGTTGACCTGTGCGCGCGGATGCGACAACAAGACGATGCCGGCAAGCGAGAATCTCTTGGCCTGGGCTGGAGGCCCTGACTAGATTGATCGGTATGAACAGCAGACGATCGTGCGGGTCTGAACGGTGGCGCATAGGCGCCGCCAAACCAGCGGCGTGGCTCGCCGCCGTCGCGTTGCTTGCGGCGCTCGGCGTCGGCACGCCCGACGCGCTCGCCCAGCAGAGCCAGGAGGCGCCCGAGCAGGCGCCGACCACACAGGAACCGCCGCCCGCGGGCGAGGCCGAGGCTCCGCCCGAGCTCGAGATGACCGAGCGCCAGTTCCAGGACTGGAACCTGCGCTGCGGCCGCAGCGAGCAGGGACCGGAGGTCTGCGAGATCTGGCAGCTGCGGACCGACAGCGAGGGCCGCACGATCATGGCGGTCGCGGTTGGCACCGCCCCGGGTACTTCGAACCCGGTTCTGCTGATCATCCTGCCGCTTGGCATCTCCCTGCCGCCGGGGGTGACCCTCGCCGTCGACGGCGGCGCGGAGACGCCGCTTCAGGTCGAGCGCTGCGAGCGCCAAGGTTGCCGGATCGAGATGCTGGTCGAGCCCGACCTGCTCAACCGGCTGAAGAACGGTCGCGAGGCGAAGGTGTTCTTCGAGGCCTTGGACCCGGAGGGGCAAATGCAGCGCTTGGGGGTGCCGATCTCGCTTCTGGGCTTCACCGCCGCCCTCAACGAACTCGTGGGGTAGGCCCGGGACGCTCGCCGGACCGGTTGCCCGCCGGCGAAGGCGCCCTTGTTCATCCCTCACCAGGAGCCAAGCCAGCCTCGCAGCCAGCCGAACACGGCGTTCTTCGCCGCCACCGCCGGAGGGCTGCGCAATCGCTCGGGCGGTTGCTCGCGGGCGACGCTGTCGCGGGTGAGGACGAGCACGACCATGTCGCCGTCGGTATAGTAGCGGTCGCCCTCGCCGTTCTGATCCCACAGGGTCGGACCGACGCCGCTCACCCGGTAGATCCTCGTCACCTGCCCGGTGTCGACGAGATCCTTGCTCAAGGTGTCGCGCTCGGCATCCACGTCCGGCGCGATGTGGTGCGTGATCTCGCCGGTGCGGTGGCCGAAGCCGACGCCGCGGTCGAACGTCGCCGCACCCAGCCAGGTCGGCCGGCCGTCGGCGCCGAGCTCGTTCGAGCGCCAGAACCGCACGTGATGGCGCTGCCGCGCGCTGCCCCCGACCGCCTTCTCGAACGCCAGATCCTGGCGCCGGCCCCACAGGTATTCCGAGCTGACCGGCGCGTCCGGATCGGGGCGCCGCAACAGGACGCTGACCGCGATCTCGAGGCTGGTGCGAAAGGTGATCGGGTCCGCCGGCTGCCATCCGGCCGCCAGCAGGGCACGCACCACCTCCGCTTCGGCGGCGACCAGGCCGATGTTGAGCGGATCGCCGGGCACGCCGTCGGCTGCGGTCGTGGTCTTTGGTACGGACTCGAGCCCGGGCTGGTGCTCGTAATGGCGCCACAGCGACGGCAGGACCAGATAGGCGAGAACGACGTAGATGGCGAGCGCCGCGAGCAGCCAGCCGAGCCAGTGACGCCACCATCGTCGTGGTGGCCCCGATCCGGCCATGACCTGCCCGCCAGGCGAGTGGCGCCCGCGCCAGCGCACGCGCTACCGTTGCTGCCAGCGGGCGGCGGCCTGGTCGTCGGTGCTGCGCGCCTCGACCCACCGCTTGGCCTCGCGCGTCTCCTCCAGCTTCCAGAACGGCGCCCGGGTCTTCAGCCAGTCGATCAGAAACGCGCAGGATTCGAGCGCGGCGGCCCGGTGCGCGGACGCGGTCGCGACCAGCACGATCGGCTCGCCGGGCAGCATCCGGCCATAGCGGTGGACGATCAGGCTCGCCTGCAGCGGCCAGCGCGCGTTCGCCTCCGCCTCGATCTCGGCGAGCTTCGCCTCGGTCATGCCCGGATAGTGCTCCAGCGTCATCGCGGTGATCGGCGCGTCCGCCATGTCCCGCACCAGCCCGACGAAGCTGGCGACCGCCCCGATGTCGGTGCGCCCGGCGGTCAGCGCCGCAAGCTCGGCGCCGACGTCGAATGCCGGCTCCTGGAGCCGGATCATGGCGCGTGCGCCGGACGCACCACAAGACGCCTCAGCCGCCGGTCACCGGCGGAAAGAACGCGACCTCGTCGTCGGGCCGCACCGGGTCACCCGGCTGGGCGTAGTCCTGATTGACCGCCGCGCGGATCATGCCCGGCGCCGCCAGGGCCTCGGCGAAGCCCGGCCGGCTCGCCGCCAGCCACTCCATCAGCGCCCCGACCGTCGTCACCTCGGCCGGCGGCGCCACCTCCTCGCGCGCGGTCCCGATCTTCGATCGCAGCCAGGCGAAGTAGAGGATTCTCAAGGCCCCCTCACAGTCCTGCCAGCGCTCGCCACCGGCATCGCCGCCGGATGCGCCCCGGCCGGCTTGATCTGGGCCGGCGCGCTCGTGGAATGGCGCAGCCCCACCAACAGATAGTCAAAGCCCGTGACACAGGTCAAAGCGGCGGCGAACCAGAGGCCGTAGTACCCGACGTGCTCGGCGTACAGCCACCACGGCGCGGCCGAGCCGGCGATCAGGAAGCCGATCGCGACCATCTGCACCGTGGTCTTCCATTTCGCGAGGCGGGAGACCGGCAATCCGACCTGGGCTTCGGCGAGGAACTCGCGCAGGCCGGACACCAAAATCTCGCGGCACAGGATGACCAGGGACGGCAGAATCGGCGCGCGCTCGAAATGCACGAGCATCAGGATCGCCGCCCCGACCAGCAGCTTGTCGGCGATCGGATCGAGCATGCGCCCGAACGGCGACTGCATCGACCAGCTGCGGGCCAGGTAGCCGTCGAAGTAGTCGGTCACCGCGGCGACGGTGAAGATGGCGCAGGTCACCCATTTGCCGAACCCGCCGGGCAGCCAGAAGGCGGCGACCATCGCCGGTACCGCCAGAATCCGGAACCCGGTCAACAGGTTTGGCGGGTTGGTCAGCATCAGGCCGCCCTCCTAGGTCGCCTCATGAAAGGCATCGTAGACGGCCCTGGCAACCGCCTTGCTAATTCCCGGCACGCGCTCCAGATCGAGCAGACCGGCGGTCTCGATCGCGCGCACCGAGCCGAAGTGGCCGAGCAACGCCTTCTTGCGCTTGGCGCCGACGCCCGCAACCCGATCGAGCGCGGAGCGGCCGACGCCCTTGCCGCGTCTGGCCCGGTGGCTCGCGATCGCAAAGCGATGCGCCTCGTCCCGGAGACGCTGCAAGAAATACAGGACCGGCTCGCGAGGGTCCAGCTTGAACGGCGTCCGCTCGGCCAGATGCAGCGTCTCCCGCCCGGCGTCGCGGTCCGGGCCTTTGGCGATCGCGAGCACCGGCACGCCGGAGACGCCGCAGCCGCCGAGCGCCTCGAGCGCGGCGCCCAGCTGGCCGGCGCCGCCGTCGATGATCACCAGATCCGGCCACTGGCCACTTCGCCGCTCCGGATCCTCGCGCTGCAAGCGGCCGAAGCGCCGCCCCAGAACCTCGCGCATCATCGCATAGTCGTCGCCCGGCGTGAGATCCCTGCTCCTGATGGTAAACCGCCGATAGCCGGATCTGTTCAACCCCTCCGGCCCGGCGACGATCAGCGCGCCGAGCGCGTCGGTGCCCATGATGTGGCTGTTGTCGTAGACCTCGATCCGCTCAGGGGTCTCCGCCAGACCCAGCCGCTCCGCCAGCTGGCCGAGAAGCCGCCGCTGGGCGCTGCTCTCGGCGAGCTTGCGGGCCAGCGCCTGGCGGGCGTTGAGCGCCGCCTGCTCGACCAGCTGGCGCTTCTCGCCGCGATGCGGCCGCAGCAGCTTGACCTTGCGGCCCGCGCGCACGGCGAGCGCCTCGGCGAGCAGGTCCTGCGAGGCCGGCGCGTCGCTCAGCAGCACGAGCTTGGGCGGGCTGCGCTCGGCGTAGAACTGGCCGAGAAACGCGTCCAGCAGCTCGGGCGCCTCGGCGTCGTAGACGTGGCTCGGGTAGTACGCCCGATTGCCGTAATTGCGGCCGCCCCGATAGAAGAAGACCTGCACGCAGGCCTGACCGCCATCCTGAGCGAGTGCCACGACGTCGGCGTCGTCGACCGAGCTGACGTTGATGCCTTGGCGCGAGGTGATGTGGGCGAGCGCCTTCAGGCGGTCGCGGAGCCCCGCCGCCTGCTCGAACTCGAGACGTTCGGCGGCATCCGCCATGGCCGCCTTGAGCTGCTCCTGGATCGCGTCGCTGCGGCCCGCCAGGAACTCGCGCGTCTGCTCGAGCAGTTGCCCATAGGCGGAGTCGTCGATCCGCCCGACGCAGGGCGCGGAGCAGCGCTTGATCTGATACTGCAGGCACGGCCGCGTGCGGTTGTCGAAGATGCTGTCCGGACAGGAGCGCAGCGGAAACGCGCGCAGCAGCGCGGCGAGCGTCTCGTTGACCGCGCCCGACGACGCGAACGGGCCGAAATAGTCGCAGTCCTTGCGCTTGGCGCCGCGATGCCGGCCGATCCGCGGGAACGGCTGCGCCTCGGTGATCTTGCCGACGTAGATGTAGGGGAACGACTTGTCGTCGCGCAGGACGATGTTGAACGGCGGCCGGTGCCGCTTGATCATGTTGCATTCGAGCAGCAGCGCCTCGACGTCGCTCGCGGTGGTCACCACCTCGAGGCCGCGGGTGAGCGCCACCAGCCGCTGCAGCCGGGCGCTCAGCGCCGCGGGCTTGGCATACGCGGGCAGGCGTTTTCTGAGCGACTTCGCCTTGCCGACGTAGAGCACCTCGCCCTTGTCGTCGAGCATCCGGTAGACCCCGGGCCGGTTCGGCAACGCCGGGAGGTGGCTCTGGATCAGCGCCGCGCCGCTCGAGCGCGCCCGCGAACGCACGTCGCCGCCCTTGCCCGCCGCGCCGCCGCGCGGCGGCCGCATCAGATGCGCCCGCTCTTCCGCTCGTTCCATGGAACTCTCTCGCTGTCTAAGTGGCGAGGGCGGCAAGGTCCGTCAACGCTCTCGGCAGCCGACGGGACGCGCCGTGCCCTGGACATGTTCGGGCCATCCAATAGAGTTGCCGATCATCGGCCAACGAACCAAGCTGCCGGGAGGCTCAGATGAGCAACAAACAGCGTGGATTGTGCGAATTGTATGCCGAGGATCCGGAGCGCGCCGACTGGCTGGTGTTCGGCCGCGTGGCGGGACCGGGCCGGCGGGGGTTTCTCAAGGGCGCCGGGCTTGCGACCATGAGCGCGGTGCTCGGCGCCAGCATCCCGTTCCACCGCAACATGCCGGCGGGGCTGATCCCCGCGGCCCTCGCGGATGACCTCAAGGACTTCGTGATCGCCGGCAAGGACGGCCTGATCGTGCTGAACGACCGGCCGGTCAACGCCGAGACGCCGGCGCATCTGCTCGACGATGCGGTGACGCCGACCGCGCGCCACTTCATCCGCAACAATGGCAATCCGCCCGACGCCGTCGATGCGGCGACCTGGCGGCTGGTCGTCGACGGCGAGGTCGAGAATCCCCTGGAGCTGGCGATCGACGACCTCGAGAGCCAGTTCGAGGTGGTGACCTTGGCGCTCCAGCTCGAATGCGGCGGCAACGGCCGCGGCGGGTTCAACCCGCCCGCCTCGGGCAACCAGTGGACGGTCGGCGCGGTCGGCTGCTCGAGATGGACCGGGGTCCGCTACGCCGACGTGTTGCAGGCGGCCGGCGTCCGGCCATCGGCGGTCTACACGGGTCACTATGGCGCCGACAGCCACCTGTCCGGCGACCCGGACAAGACCGCGATCTCGCGCGGGGTGCCGATCGAGAAGGCGATGGATCCCAGCAACCTGATCGCGTTCGAGATGAACGGCGGGCCGATCCATCCCTTGAACGGCGCGCCGCTGCGCGCCGTGGTTCCGGGCTGGCCCGGCTCGTGCTCGCAGAAGTGGCTGACCCGGATCTGGGTGCGCGATCAGGTCCACGACGGCGAGAAGATGGGCGGCGACTCCTACCGGGTACCGCGCCACCCGGTCGCGCCCGGCACCGAGGTGCCCGAAGAAGATTTCGTGATCATCGAGTCGATGCCGGTGAAGTCGATCATCACCTTCCCAGCCTCCAACGGCGAGATCGCAGGAGGCACGAGCGCGGTCCGCGGCCATGCCTGGGCCGGCGATCATCAGGTGCGCGCGCTCGACGTCAGCATCGACTTCGGCGCCACCTGGCACGCCGCCGATCTGCAGGAGCCGGCCAACCCCTACGCCTGGCAGCAATGGCAGACGGAGGTGACCTTCCCCGAGCCCGGCTATTACGAGGTCTGGGCGCGGGCGACCGACGATCGAGGCGTGATGCAGCCGTTCGCGATCGCCTGGAATCCCAAGGGCTACCTCAACAACTCGCTGCACCGGATCGCGCTCACGGTGAGCGGATGAGGAGCGCCGCCGCAGCGCTCGCGATCGTGGGCCTGGTTCTGGCCGGCTGGGAGCTCGTGGTTCCGGCCGGCCGCAGCGCCGCGGCCCAGGAGGATGACTTCGGCGGCCTGGCCGCAGCGCCCGGTCAGGAGGCGGTGTTCTACACCTGCAACGTCTGCCACTCGGTCCGCCTGGTGACCCAGCAGCGCCTGCCGCGCCAGCGCTGGGACGAGCTGCTCGACTGGATGGTCGAAAAGCAGGGCATGGCCGAGCTCGATCCCGAAGACCGCGGCCTGATCCTGGACTACCTGGCGACCTACTACGGCCAGGACGTGCCGCGGTCCTGAGCCAAAAAAAGAGCGGCCCCAACGGATCGGGGCCGCGGAAATTTTACAGGGAGACAAGGGATCATGCGACGCCGCCGATCGATCATCGGCGGTCGGCGTGCTCCCACATGCCCAGAACGTTCCACGAGCGATTTTGGTTCATCGACGTGGCGTGGGTGATCGCGCGCCCCGCCGTTGGGGACCCGGCGGCGAGCGCTCGTGCTCCTCGACGAAGAGGCGAGCACAGGGGTTCGCGATCCCCCTCTGCCGATCCGTAAGGCCAAACCCCTGCGGCGGCCATGTGCGCGCCCTCCCGCCGGACATGAGGTCCCCTGGAGCCGATGCGGGTCAGTCACGCACCGAGCGGTTGCGGCAACTCGCCGCGGGCCAGGCGCGGCAGATCGCCGCTCAGGCCCATGCCGCGGCGCATGGCCAGATGCTTGAGCGGCGGCAGCCCATCGAGCGCGCTCCAGGCGATCCGACGCACCAGCTTGGCCGGAGCGAGGTCATTGGAGAACAGGCGGTTGAGGCCATCGGTCATGGCTGCGACGAGGCGGGCATCGGCGCGGCGCAGGCGGTCGTAGCGCATCAGAACCTCGGGGTGCGCGAGGTCCCGACCTGCCCGTGCGGCCTCGACCAGCAGCTCGGCCAACGTGGCGACGTCCCGGACCGCCAGGTTGAACCCCTGCGCGTGGATCGGATGGATCCCATGCGCGGCGTCGCCGATCAGGGCGACGCGGGGCGCTGCCAACCGGCGGGCCTCGTGGCCGCTGAGCGGATGGGCAGCGGGCTCGCCGGCGATTCGGAGGGAGCCGAGCGCGCCGCCGATCCGCTCGTGCAGCAGGGCCTCGAGCGCGTCCGCGGGCCCGGCCAGCAGGTGCCGCGCGAGAGCGGCAGACTCGCTCCAGGTGACCGATGACAGATCCTGGCCGATCGGCAGCAGCGCAAGCGGCCCCGCCGGGCGCAGATACTCGCGCACCCGCTGCTCATGGGGGCGGCTGTGGCGGATCGCGAAGGTGAGCGCACTCTGCGGGTAGCGCCACGCGCTGCCGTCCAGGCCGGCGCGGGCGCGCACCGTGGAGCCACGACCGTCGGCGCCGACGACCAGCGCCGCATCGAGGCACCTGCCGTCGTCGAGCGTGGCCTCGATCCGGTCGCCGGCGCGCGCGAGGTGCGCCAGCCGGGCGGGCGCGACCAGCTCGATCCCGGGGCGCTCCAGGACCAGCTCGAGCAGCCGCCGCCGCAGCGTCCGGGTCTCGATGCCGTAACCGAACGGGTGATCGGCGACCTCGGCCGCCTCGTAAGCGATCCGGGCGCCGGTGCTGTGGTCCTCGAGCCTGACGCCCCAGACCGGCTCGGCGACGTCCGCGAGCCGCGCCCACAGACCGAGCGTCTCGAACACCCGCTTCGAGCCGTACATCAAAGCGAGCGCCCGACCGCCGAACGGGGCGGCAAGCGTGGCATCGACGCTTTGGGCATCGATTACGCTCGCGCGAAGCCCCAGGCGATCGAGCGCCAACGCCAGCAGCAAGCCGGCATGGCCGCCGCCTGCGATCAGCACGCCGCGGCGTTCCCGTGCCGGCACCACGTCCTTCTCCAGGGATGCGGCTCCAGGGATGCGGCTCCAGGGATGCGGCTCCAGGGATGCGGCTCCCATCAGCGAGCCGCGCCGCAGCGCCGCGGCGTCAGGCGCGCGGCACCGCGTCGTCGCGCTCCACGCTGCGCTCGAGCAGGGAGGTCTTCAACTTCTCGAGCGCCCGGTGCTCGATCTGCCGGACCCGCTCCTTGCTGATCCCGAGGTCCCGTCCCAGCTCCTCCAGCGTCCGGGCGTCGTCACGCAGGCGCCGCTCCTTGATGATGATCTGCTCGCGATCGGTCAGCTCGGCCAGCGCCTGCGCCAGCCAGATCGAGCGGGTCCGGCTGTCGCGCGCGAACATCACGGTCTCTTCCGGGCTCGGGCGCTCGTCGGCGAGGAAATCCTGCCACTCGTCCTCACCGGTCGGACTGATCGTCGCATTGAGCGACTGATCGCCCCCGGCGAGACGCATCTCCATCGCTGCCACCTCGTCGATGTTGACCGAAAGCTCCGAGGCGATGAAGGCCCGACCGGCCTCGTCGAGCGGCCCGCCCGAGCCGTCGCCGATCTTGGCGCGCAGGCGGCGCAGGTTGAAGAACAGGGCCTTTTGCGCCGCCGTGGTGCCGGTGCGCACCACCGACCAGTTGCGCAGAATGTAATCCTGCATGGCGGAGCGAATCCACCACGCGGCGTAGGTCGAGAACCGCACCTCGCGCTCGGGCTCGAACCGCGCTGCCGCCTGCATCAGACCGGCCGCGCCCTCCTGCACCAGATCGCTCATCGGCAGACCATAGTTGCGGAACCTGGCGGCGGTGCTGATGACCAGGCGCATGTAGGCCATCACGAGCTCGTGAAGCGCCGCTTCGTCGCCTTTCTCGCGCCACAGTCGCGCCAGCCACAGCTCGCGATCGCGCGAAAGGAGTGCGGTGCTCATGGATTCCCGGATGAACTCGCGGTTCACGCTGAAGCTTGCAGACGGGTCTACGGTAGCCATGCTCCTACCCTCCACTGCCCGGCGCCGCCGGTAAATACCAGCCCACGCCATGGCCCTTCGGGCTCTCAACCAACATTCCTCGAATACGCAATCACGTTAGCAGGCGGCTCATCGAGACCGAGGTTCCGACGCCACCGCCAACCCCGCAAGTTAAGTTTACGTCAGAATTGGGCGCGCGAGCGACTCCCTTCAGCGCATGGTGACCATGCGTGATAGAACATGGTGGCCATGCGTGATAGAAGACGCTTTTGCGAAACGTTCTATTTCAGCGGAATGTTCCCGGAAAACGGCCCGCTCCAGAGTCGCCGTGGACCAGCCCGCACGAATTGTTGCGCCGATCACACATGCGCCCGTCCCCGCCGGCTCCGGCTTCTCACGGGATGCCGCGCGGCGCTCGGGCGCGGTCGGCGCTCAGCCCTCCGGCGAAGCGCTCACGGCGCGGCTTGCGGCGCGGGATGCCAGGGCGTCGACCGGTTTCAGGAGACGATCAGCCGTGACCGTTCGCCGCACCGAGTCCGCTGGAACGGCGGCGGAACCGCCAGACGGTGGCCGGCGGCACGTTGCGCATGACGAACTTCACCAGCTTGGCGTCGACGCCCAGCTTGCGCGCCGGGATCGGCGAGATGGGAGAATAGGAGTACTGCAGCAGACAGCCCTGGTCGCCCAGCAGATCCAGGCTCTGCCCGATGATCGCGCGCTGGAACGCGAGCGGCATGGTCACCATCGGCAAGCCGGAGATCACCGTTCCAACCTCGGTGATTCCCTGTTGGCGCACGATGTCGGCCAGCCGGGTGGCGTCACCGTTGACGACCCTGACCGCAGGAAAACGACCGCGCAGATACTCGAACAGGGGCCGGTCCAGCTCGATCATCATCAACGCCTCCGGCGGTAAGCCGGAGTCGATCAGGCCCTGGGAGATGGCGCCGGTGCCGGCGCCCAGCTCGACCACGTGCTGTCCGGGCCGCCACTGGACGACCTCGGTCACCGCCCGGGCGAGCACCCGGGACGAAGGAATGACGGCGCCCATGGACTTGGGCGACCGCAGCCATTGCCTGAAGAACAGTTCGGTTTCTTTGGTTTGGCTCACGTGGAGGTGGTTCATCCTCACTCCCCGGCGGAACGCCCGATCCGCCGATCCTGACAAGAGGGCTTCGATGGCATCGTCGGCGGGTTTCGGGCGCGCATCCACCCCGACAAGGCGGTCATCGAGAGTGACCAAGATTCGTCCGCGCCTGGATCTCAGCATCCGGATCGAACCGCCAACGCCACCGGACTGGCGGCGCTCGGACCATAGCGGCGCCGGTGAGGCTTGGCAATCAGGGCCCGCCTGCGGCGGTTCGCCATCCCTGCCCGCCACCCCCCGCCGTCATCCGAACGCCGATCCCATGCGCGCCCTCCGCCAAACCATGAACAGAAAGAGTGGACGGATCTTCCACCAGTACCGCGCTGAACTGCCGGGCGAGTGCATCCGCGTGGTGGTGCTCGCGCGCCATCCCGTGTCCAACAGTGGGCATGTGGCCGTCACGCGGCGCGGGGGCTCTCGCTGTCGCCCAGCTGGTTCAGGGAGCGGACGGCCACCGAGAGCATCGCCAGATCGGCGCTCGGCTGGCGTTCCAGCTCGGCCAAGAGACGCTGCCAGCGCGCAAAGCCGGCGACCGAGGCGTCGAGCCAGGCGGCCACCCGCTCCTCGATGCCGGCGCCGTCACCGGCGACCTCGGGCTGGACCCGGCCGCTGCCGAACGCCTCGATGGTCAAGCGGCGGTGTTGCGCGACCAGATCTTCATGCAGGCCGGCGAGGGCGCTGCGTTCCCAATGGCTGCGCGGCGTGGTCTGCTCGAGGCGATGGCGCAGGCGGCCGAGGTGCAGGCGGGCGTCGATCGCGAAGTAGACGCTGCCCGCAGCGACGACGTCGCTGCCGACCTTGTCGGCCACCGCGACCACCTCGCAGGCCGGGAACAGGTACGGCAGGGCGGCGCAGCGCCGGGCGACGTCCGCCCCCATGCCCTGGCTGAGATGTTCGTCCACCGCCCGCCCGGACGCCAGGCGGTCGGACTCGGTGAGGACCTTGTCGAGATTGCCCAGAAGCTCGGAGGTTCCCGTGGCGAACCGGTCGACGGCCGCCCGAATGTCGATCGGCGCCGGGAGGTTGCGCAGGAACCAATCGGTGCCGCGCCCGAGCGCGCGGCGCGCCGCCCCGAGCAGGGCGATCTGTCGTTCGGCCCCGATCTGCCACGCCACCAGCTCCAGTTCGCCGAGCGACGGCACCAGGGCGAAGGCATCGCGCGCGACGATGTAGGCGCGCGCCACCGACGCCGAGGAGCGGCCGGTACGCTCGCTCAAGTCGCCGACGAACTCGCCGAGACCGCGGTTGACCAGGCTGTTGGCGACCAGGGTCGCGATGATCTCGCGGCGCAGACGATGGTGCGCGATCTGGCTCGCGAAGCGCTTGCGCAGCGGCCGCGGAAAATACTTGATCAGGTTGTCCAGGAGATACCGGTCGTCCGGCAGATCGGACGCCAGCAGCTCGTCGTACAAGGTCATCTTGGCGTAGGCGATCAGCACGGCGACCTCGGGCCGGAACAGGCCCTGGCCCAGCTGCCGGCGGTGGTCCAGCGTCTCGTCGTCGGGCAGGACCTCGAGCTCGCGATTGAGCCGGCCGCTCCCCTCCAGGCGCCGGATGAACGCGGTCTGGGCGTCGAGCAACTGGCTGGGCGTCGCCTCCGCGAGCGAGATCGCCTGCACCTGCAGGATGTTGTTGCGCAGCACCAGCAGGGCGACCTCGTCGGTCATGGCCGCAAGCAGCTGGTTGCGCTGCTTCTCGGTCATGTCGCCGCTCGCGACCACGGCATTGAGCAGGATCTTGATGTTGACCTCGTGGTCGGAGCAGTCGACGCCGGCCGAGTTGTCGACGAAGTCGGTGTTGATCCGCCCGCCGTTCTGCGCGAAGGCGATGCGGGCCTTCTGGGTGAACCCGAGATTGCCGCCCTCGCCGACGATGCGGCAGCGCAACTGCTCGGCATCGACCCGGACCCCGTCGTTGGCCCGATCGAACGCCTCGGCATGGCGCTCGGACGCGGCCTTGACGTAAGTGCCGATGCCGCCGTTCCAGAACAGCTCGACCGGGGCCAGCAGAATCGCCCGGATCAGCTCGGCGGGCGTGAACGCTTCGGCGTCGACCGCCAAGGCGCGGCGCGCCTGCGGCGACGGCTCGATCGACTTCAGCGTGCGCGGCCAGACGCCGCCGCCCGCGCTCAGCTGGCTGCGGTCGTAGTCGTCCCAGCTGGAGCGCGGCAGGGCGAACAGGCGTTGGCGCTCGGCATGGCTGGTCGCCGGATCGGGGTCGGGGTCGATGAAGATGTGGCGGTGGTCGAAGGCGGCGATCAGCCTGGTCTGCGCGGACCGCAGCATGCCGTTGCCGAACACGTCGCCCGACATGTCGCCGATGCCGATCGCGGTGAACGGCGCGCTCTGGCAGTCCTTGCCCAGCTCCAGAAAATGCCGCTTGACCGATTCCCAGGCGCCGCGCGCGGTGATGCCCATGCCCTTGTGGTCGTAGCCGACCGAGCCGCCGGAGGCGAAGGCGTCGTCCAGCCAGTAGTCGTAGTCCTTGCTGATGCCGTTCGCGATGTCGGAGAAGGTCGCGGTGCCCTTGTCGGCGGCGACCACCAGGTACGGATCGGCGTCGTCGAAGCGGACCACGCGCTCGGGCGGGACGATGCGATCGCCGGCGCGATTGTCGGTCAGGTCGAGCATGCCGCGGATCAGGGTCTTGTAGCACGCGACCACCTCGGCCTGGAGCGCTGCCCGATCGCCGCCCCGGGGCGGCCGCTTGACCACGAAGCCGCCCTTGGCGCCGACCGGCACGATCACGCAGTTCTTGACCATCTGGGCCTTCATCAGGCCGAGGACCTCGGTGCGGAAATCCTCGCGCCGGTCCGACCAGCGGATGCCGCCGCGCGCCACCTTGCCGCCGCGCAGGTGCACCCCTTCGACGCGCGGCGAATAGACGAAGATCTCGCAGGCCGGCAGCGGCAGCGGCATCTCCGGCACCGCGGCCGGGTCGATCTTGAACGACAGATAGGGGTTGTGCGGGGCGCCGCCGGGGCCGCCTTGAAAGTAGTTGGTGCGCAGGGTCGCCAGGATCAGCCGCAGGTAGCGCCTGAGGATGCGATCCTCGTCGAGGTTGGCGACGGCATCGAGGCCGGCGCGGAACCGGGCCTCGAGCTCGGCGAGCTTGGCCTGGCGATCGTACGTGGCATCGGGATCGAACTTGGCTTCGAACAGCTCGGCCGCGTGGCGCGCGAGCGTCGGGTTGTGCGCCAGCGTCCGCTCCATGTAGGCCTGACTGAACGGGATGCCGACCTGCAGGAGATACTTGCAATAGGCGCGCAGCACCAGGATCTGACGCCAGTCGAGCCCGTGCAGCACCAGCTGATTGAAGCCGTCGTTCTCGACCTCGCCGCGCCAGACCCGGGCAAAGGCCTCCTGGAAAGCGTCCCGGATCTGCTCGATCTCCAGCGCCATCGCCTCGACCGGCTGGACCCGAAAGTCGTGCATCCAAAAGCGCCCGGCGCGCGCGGTGACGAACTCGTAAGGCTGCTCATGGATCACCCGCAGCCCCATGTTCTCGAGCACGGGCAGAACGTCGGACAGGGGAATCGCATGGTCCTTGCGGACCAGCTTCAGGCACAGCAGGTCCGCGCCGTGTTCGAGCGAGCGATAGAGCGACATGGCGAGATCGGTCGCGCCGCTCGCCAGCTGATCGATCCGATCGATGTCGGGCACCGCGGCGCGCGCCGGTACCTGCTCCTGATAGCCGGCCGGCATCGCCGCGCCATAGGCATCGAACAGGCGGTTGCCTTCCTCCTCGCCGTGGGCGTCGATCAGGGCCTCGGACAGCCGGTCGGTCCATGACCGGGCGGCCTCGGCAAGCCGCGTCTCGAGCTCGGCGGGATCGGCCGCGGACGGGACCCCCTCCGGCGTGCGGACGATGAAGTGGATGCGGGCGAGGATGGATTCCGAGACCTGGACCTGCCACTCGACCTCGGTGCCGCCGAGCGCTTCCTGGAGGATGCTCTGGAAGCGGCGCCGGAGCTCGGTGTCGTAGCGCTCGCGGGGCACGTAGACCAGGCACGAGACGAACCGGGCGAAGGGATCGCGCCGCAGGAACAGCCGGATCTTCTGGCGATCCTGCAGATGCAGGATCTCCTTTGCGACCCGAAACAGCTCCTCCTCGTCGGTCTGGAACAGCTCGTCGCGCGGGTAGCTGTCGAGAATGTTGACCAGCGCCTTGCCGGAGTGGCTGGTCGCGGGCAGCTTGGCCCGCCCGATCACCCGCGCCACCTTGTGGCGCAGCAACGGGATGCGGTCCGGGTTGCGATTGTAGGCGGCCGACGTGAACAGGCCGAGGAAGCGGTGCTCGCCCACCACCTTGCCGGCGGCATCGAAGCGCCGCACGCCGATGTAGTCGAGATAGACCGGGCGATGCACGGTCGAGCGCGCGTTCGCCTTGGTGATCATGATCGGTACCGGCGCGCGCGCCTGCCGGCGGATCTCCGGCGGCAGGGCGGCGAAGCTGCGCGAGGTCGCGCTGGCGGCCTCCTGCCGGCGCAGCAGGCCGAGCGCCGAGCCTTCGACCCGGCGCAGCTGATCGCCGCCCCGGTCGCGCACCAGGTCGTAGCAGCCGTAGCCGAGAAAGGTGAAGTGGTGGTCGGCGATCCACGCGAGGAACGCCTTCGCCTCTTCCAGGTCCTCGGCATCGATCGCCTTGGCGCCGGTCTCGAGATCGCGCAGCGCCACCTCGATCTTGCCGAGAATCGGCCGCCAGTCCTCGACCGCGGCGCGCACGTCGCCGAGCGCGCGCTCGAGTTCCGCGCGGATCGTCTCCAGGCGCTCCAGATCGCTTTGCCGGTCGACCTCGAGGTGCATGAACGACTCGAAGGTCGCCTCGCCGCCGTCGCCCTTCGCCGCCCCGAGCACCGCCTCGATCGCGCCCTCGGCATCGCGGCGCACCGGCACCACCGGATGGATCGTGAGGTGGATCAAAAGGCCGAGGCGGTTCAGCGCCATGCTCGCCGAGTCGACCAGGAACGGCATGTCGTCGTTGATCACCTCGACGATGGTGTGGGTCGACTGCCAGCCGTGCTGCTCGATCTGCGGATTGTACACCCGGACCTTGGCCTGAGCGGGGTGGCGCTGCTGCCCGAACCGGAGGTGCGCGAGCGCGGCGCCGTACAGGTCCAAGGGGTCGCGATCGATCAGGTCCGCCGGCGGCACGCCCTGGTAGTAGTGGTGCACGAACGCCTCGGCGAGGGCGGCGAGCGCGTCGTCCAGCTTGTCGTGCAGGCGGTCGACCACCCGCTCGAGCAGATCGACCTTCTTGTCCTCGAGTCTGGTCGCCATGGCAGCCTCCGGCGCGGCGATCGGCAGCGTTTACCACAGATCCCGGGGCCCATACAGCGCCCTGAGCCCCAGGAAGTAGGCGCTCCACCAGGGCTCGACGCCACGCGATGTCCTCGCCCGCACCAAGAATCGTGAGCCGCCATCGCTGGAGAGAAACTTGGAAGCCACGCTCGGTACCGTCATTGCGCCCGGTACCGTCATTGCGCCCGGTACCGTCATTACGAGGAGCGCAGCGACGAAGCCATCCAGATGCCGTTCCTGGATCGCCACGGGCACTTGCGCGCCCTCGCGATGACGACCGGCGCTTCGCCGCTCCGGCTGCATGCGCCGGGATCGCCCCGCCGGTGGCAACTCGTACCTCAGGTTGGTTACCAATGTGCGAAAGGGGCTAGCGCATTTTTCGATCAGCTCGCACCAGCCCGCTCCCCCTCCCAACCACCCCAAGGGTACCATCGCTGGGTGGTTG
>JBOHKK010000066.1:0-20974 GCA_050729115.1 Geminicoccaceae bacterium
CCTAACGATAGGCGGCCCTCGTCAACCGGACAGCATTGGATCAAGTCCGGGCATGACAACAAAGGTACGTTCCGTTTGCGTCACTGCACTAGGCGCGCTCGACCTCGGCTTGTTCGGCGCGGCGCGGGCAGGCCGGCGCGCATCGAGCTTCGGCTGCCGTTCGGCCTGCCCGGCTGGCCGCTGAAACCGCCACCTCGGTATGCGGACACGGCACGAGAGGGTGCCCTCTGCCCAGCGCGAGGGCGCGCTTACCGCGCAAAGGCGGTCGCCTTCATCGGAAGTGGTCAGGCGACGAACTTTGTGAGCCCGGAATCAGACCTTGCTTTTGGCGGTTCGCTTCGCCGGCGCCCGCTGCGCCCCGCCCTCCGCCGCCTTGGCCGCGCGGCGGGCCGCCAGCTCGACACGCTTGGCCTCGCGCCGGGTGGCCAATTCCGCCTCGATTGCCGGAATCAACGCCGCGGCAGCAGATTTCTGCGCCGACGTCCCGGTCTGCTCCAATCGTTCCGCATTCTGATGGAGCACCGCCAAGGCAGTGTCCTCCAAGGAAGGCAATCGGGCGATCAGATCCATGCTGCTGACTTCCTTCATCAGTCGTTGCTACCGGCGACCTCGCGGCGGCCCCGGCCAGGTGAGCGGCGCGGACGCGGCGCTGCGCTCGTCCTTGTGCCGGAAATTGACCCGGCCCCTGCTCAAGTCATAGGGCGTCATTTCGACCGTCACCCGGTCACCGACCAGCAGTCTGATGCGGTTGCGCCGCAGTCGCCCCGAGCTGGTGGCGAGGATCTCCTGGCCATTGTCGAGCAGCACGCGCGCCATAAGGTTGGGCAGGAGCGCGGTGACCACGCCTTGGGCTTCGAGCAGGTCTTCCTTTGACATGGTTGGTCTCGGCTCCGGCGGGGCACCGCCGGAGGGCACCGCCTCCCCCGGTCATTCCGGTTTCAAGTTGGTTGCCGCGAGCTTGCCGTTCTGACCACGCTCGACCTCGAACTGCACCTTCTGGCCCTCGAGCAGCTGGGCGAGATCGGACTGCTCGAGCGCCGAGATGTGGACGAACACGTCCTTCGACCCGTCGTCGGGTTGGATGAAACCGAAGCCCCTGGCGGGATTGAACCACTTGACCGTACCGCTTGGCATGACATGCTCCCCGGCGAGAACGACCTGTGGGATCACAGGCGTGATCAGTTTCGATTTGGGGAGGTGCCCGGCCGTCGCTGCGAGGGCGGCGGAGAAGCGTCCTGTCCCGCATGGAAATTGACTGATCCTGATATGGGGACGCCGGGATCGGTTTGCCACTTCTGTCCCCCGGCACGACCAGGGGTTGCAGCGAGACGACCGCCGCGACCCCGGCGGCCACCTCATCCGGCTGGCGCCAGATAGTCCTCCCAGAGATCGACGTGGACGGCGCCGTTCGGCGCGGCCGGGTCGCCCCAGAGCTCTTTGGCCTCGAAGCGCACGCTGTAGAGGTGGCGGCCTTCCCGCCTGCCTTCGGCGCTCAGATCCGGAAAGACGTGAGCGCCGTAGTGCTCGTGGATCACCCCGGCGCGCCCGCGCACGTAGCGCGGCTCGCGGGTATGGCCGGTGGGGTGCCGGTTGATCGCGCGCACCCGGTCGCCGACCGCGAAGCGCGGCGGCGCGTCGATCGCGACATCGACCCGCTTGGCCATGACGCGCACGACGTCTTCGGCCGTCGGCACGCGGCGGCGCACGGCCAGGGCGGCGGGCCCCGCGGCCTTGCCGCTCGCGAGCTCCTCGGCCGAGACGAGGCCCCGCTCCACCAGCAGCTTCTCGAGCCCCGCCAGCCAGTTCTCGTAATAGGTGTGCCGCAGGTAGTCGCTCGGATGCTGGCGCTCGCGGGCATGGCGCGCCATGTCGATGCTCCAGGCGCCGAGCGCGCCCGCCGCGAGGGACAGCGCGAACACGCGCTTCTCCCAGTCGGCATGAAACACCGGCTCGGCCGCTTCGAGTTCCGGATTGATCGGCCCGAGGCCGTGCATGCCGCCGAGATCGTGCCCGCCGTTCATCGACCGCGCGCTCCGTCGCGAGGCGACCTCGCCTGCTCGACCCCGATCATGGCATTCCTGGTCACGAGCGTCGCAAGGTCGACCTCGCTCCAGCCCTCGGTGCCCTCCGGCCGCTCGGGCAGGACCATGAACCGCACCTCCGAGCTCGAGTCCCACACCCGGATCTCGACGTCGTCGCCGAGCGCCGTCCCGAACTCGGCGAGCACGCCGCGCGGATCGGCGACCGCACGCGCGCGGTACGGCGGCGACTTGTACCAGACCGGCGGCAGGCCCAGCACCGGCCAGGGGTAGCAGGAGCACAGCGTGCAGACCACGAGGTTGTGCACCTCGGGCGTGTTCTCCACCACCTGCATGTGCTCGCCCTGCCGCCCGGTGTAGCCCATGGTCGCGATCGCCGCGGTCGCATCGGCAAGCAGCCACGATTTGAATGCCGGATCGCTCCACGCCCGGGCCACGACCTTGGCGCCGTGCTGCGGGCCCACCTTGTGCTCGTAGGTGTCGATCAGGGCGTCGAGGGCGGCCGGATCGACCAGCCCCTTCTCGATCAGCAGCGATTCGAGCGCCTTGACCCGCAGCGCCACGTCGGAGGGCGGCTCGGTGGCATGACCATGGTGCTGATGATGTGCGCTCACGATGGACCTCCCGCAGCTGCAGACAGGAAACGCAGGCGGCCGCGCCTCAGCCGCCGGAAGCCGGCATCATGACAGCAGTCGCCATGGCCAGCTTCCCGAGCTGCATCCGCTCCGGTGCGATTTGAGCATAGATCGGCGGCGGCGCGCCAGCCCCAAGGCGCGCCAGCCCCAGGCGCGCCAGCCCCAAGGAAGGTCGTCGCGGGCGCGGGCGGGCCCACGCGCTCAGCAGGTCGAATGGAACAGGCCGCCGACCCGGTGTCCTGCCGCGAGCTCGTTGTACAGGCGGACCGCGTCCTCGGTCGGCAGGACGTGCGCGGGGATTCCTCGGTTCTTCAGGAGCGCCAGCGTCTCGGGACAGACCTGTAGGCGCTCGTGCACGCCCTTCGTGAGCACCACCACCTCGGCGCCGTACTCGAGCAGCTCCGCGACGTCGGCCGGCTGGATGCCGGGCACGTGGCGGGTGCCGGTCTCGCGCCAGTCCCATTCGCGCGCCCCGCCCGGGTACAGCTTGGCGTCCTTGAACGTGCCCTCACCTTCGACCTCGAGCCGGCCCCACGAAATATGGCCGATGCGCGGCGACTGCGGCTTCTCGTCCATGCTACACATCTCCCGCATCACACATGGTGACCAAGGTCGCGATCGGCCACCACGTCTCTTGGGGGAACGCCATGGACCTGGAGGAGTTTCGCCGCCACAGCCACGCGCTGGTCGAATGGATGGCGGATTATCTTGCAAGCGTCGAGCGCCATCCGGTGCGGGCGCAGGTGCGGCCGGGCGCGATCGCGGCGCAGCTGCCCGACGGGCCCCCCGCCCTCGGCGAGCCGCTCGAGCGCATCTTCGCGGACTTCGAGCGAATCCTGCTGCCGGGCATGACCCATTGGCAGCACCCGAGCTTCTTCGCCTACTTCCCGGCCAACTCCAGCCCGCCCTCGGTGCTCGCCGAGATGCTGACCGCGACGCTCGGCGCCCAGTGCATGCTGTGGCAGACCTCGCCGGCGGCGACCGAGCTCGAGACCCGCACCCTCGACTGGCTGCGCCAGATGATCGGCCTGCCGGACGGCTTCACGGGCGTGATCCAGGATTCGGCATCGAGCGCGACGCTGTGCGCGATCCTGACGGCGCGCGAGCGGGCGACCGACTGGCAGGCGAACGAGAATGGCCTTGGCGCTTGCCCGCCGCTCGTCTTCTACGCCTCCGAGGAGGCGCATTCCTCGGTCGAGAAGGCGATCCGGATCGCCGGGCTCGGCCGCCGCAGCCTGCGGCTGATCCCGACCGATGCCGAGTTCGCAATGCGGCCCGATGCGCTGGATGCGGCGGTGCGCGCGGACCGGGCAAGGGGGCGGGTGCCAGCAGGGGTGGTGGCGAGCCTGGGTGCGACCGGGGTGGGCGCGGTCGATCCGCTGCGGCCGATCGGCGAGGTCTGCCGCGAGCACGGCCTCTTTCTCCACGTCGATGCCGCCTGGGCCGGCAGCGCTCTCTTGCTGGACGAGCAGCGTTGGATGATCGACGGCGCCGAGCACGCCCACAGCTTCGTCTTCAACCCGCACAAGTGGCTGCTCACCAACTTCGACTGCTCGGCCCACTTCGTGCGCGACCCGGGCGCCCTGGTGCGCACGCTCGGGGTCCTGCCGCCGTTCCTGCAGTCGCGCGAGACCGGGGCGGTGATCGACTACCGCGACTGGTCGATCCCGCTCGGGCGCCGCTTTCGCGCGCTCAAGCTCTGGTTCGTGATCCGCAGCTACGGCGTCGAGCGCCTCAAGGCCATGCTGCGCGACCACATCGCCTGGACCGCGGATCTCGCCGAGCAGATCCGGGCCGAGCCGGACTTCGAGCTGGTCACGCCGCCGAAGCTCGCGCTGCTCACCTTCCGCCATCGCCCGCGCAAGATCGACGACGAGGCGGCGCTCGACCTTCTGAACGAGCGGCTCCTCCATGCGCTGAACGACGACGGCCGGCTCTACCTCACCCAGACCCGCGTGCGCGGCCGCTACGTCATCCGCTTCGCGATCGGCCAGCTCTACACCACCCACGCCCACGTCGCCCGCGCCTGGCAGGTGATCACCGAGACCGCACGAAAGTTGCCGAGCTGAGCGCGGGCGTGGCTTGACCGCGCGCGCCCGCGCTTTACGGCTTGGTGATCCTGTTCGAGCGCCTGGTCACCGAGGCCGGGATCAAATGAGGAGAGCGCCGGGACACGTCGGCCGTTTGCTTGTCCTGTGCGCAACGCCTATGCCGCCTGCTCGTGAACCTGGTCTTCTTCCGTGGCGGCGATCATCGCCCCAGGCGAGGTGGCCATAGGCGTCGGTCCAGGCGCGGCGCGTGTCCCTCGTGAAGTCGGTGCCCAGCGCCTGCTCCAAGGTCCAGATCAGGGCTTGGCCGACCGTCGCGTAATGATCGGGCCGGACGCCGTAGGCCGCGTGCCGGCGGCCGAGCGCCCGCACCAGCGGCAGGATGTTCTCCAGCCGGTCGAGCGAGCCGACCACGGCGCCGAGCGCGGCCATGAGCTTGGCGCGCTGGGCCGCCATGTCGCCCTTGAACAACGGCCGGAGGCCGGGGTCGAGCTCGAACAGGCGGCGATAGAACAGCGCCGCCGCCGCGTCCTTGATCGCCGCCACCTTGGCGAAACTACTCCTCACGAGTTGGACTTGCTCCGGGGTCATGGCACCCGCTCCATCGATCGGCCCCGGGACGGCAATGCCCGGACGGCAATGCCCGGGGCATTGAGGGGCGGACGGTAGCTCTGGCTTGTTTCAAGGCGATGTCTTGGCGCCGGATCTTGGTTTCAAACGTTTCAGCCCAGCCGGCCGGCGGCGACGCTGGGTCGGCGCGATGGCGCCGGGGCGATCGTTGACGTCGACCGCGGGCTTGCTCTTGTTGTAGGCATGGTTCGACCAAATCGTCGAACGGGAACGGCTTGACCCGCCTTGATCCATCCCGCGAGCGTATTCAAGGTCGACCGGACGCGGGAGGCGTTCCTCGCCGTGTCCTACGTCACCATGGACGGGCGCAAAGGCGAGCTGGTCTCGCTGATCGATTGCCCTGCCCTATCCGGGCCACCTCGGTCTCAAGGCAACCGAAAGGTTCGGGCGCCTACACGCGACGGGTCTGTCGTCCGTTCGGGATGGAATCAGCCGTATCCCGTTTCTCTCCTTGGCCGGAGATTGCGGCGCCGGCGCTCATCCGGATGACGCCGAGGTGAGGTGACGGGTGCTTACGGCCGGGAAGGTTCAGCGTCTCGATGAGATTGCGTAGCTGCGGAATTCGGTGTGAAACAGCGCCGCCGCTCTCGCCGCATGCGATCGCGGAGATCGTCGCTGGAACAAGATGACGATGAAGCTGAGCGTCCGCCTTCTGATCCTGGTGCTGATCGCGGCGCTGCCGGTGCTCGCGCTCCAGGTGCAGGGGCTGGTCCAGGACCGTGAGCAGCTCAAGGCCGCGACCGCGAAGCAGGCGCTGGATCTGGCCCGGCTGGCTGCGGCCCAGCAGGATCAGTTCATCGAAGGCGCGCGTCATCTGCTTACGGCGGCAGCGCAGCTGCCGGAAGTGGAGAACCGCAATGCGCCGGAATGCGACCAGCGGATGGCCGAATTTCTGGTACAGTTTCCGACCATCATCGCCATCGGCGTGGTCGCGCCGGACGGCGTCCCGTTCTGCTCGGGGCTGGGCGGGTTCACCGGCATCACTTTCGCGGACCGTCGGTATTTTCAACAGGCCCTGCGCGACAAGTCGCTGGCGATCAGCGGGCACATCATCGGGCGCCAGACCGGCCGGCCGCAACTCAACTTCGCCTATCCCGCGCTGGACGCTGCGGGCGAGGTGCGCGCGGTCGTGGTCCTCGCCTTCAGCCTCGGACGACTGTCGAGGGACCTGTCGGCGACGGCGCTGCCGAGCGGCGGCACGATCAGTCTGGTCGATGGCGACGGCGTCCTGCTCGCCCGGGCGCCGCCGGCGCCCGAGTCGATCGGGCGGCGGGCGCGTGAGGCCGTCTTCACCGAAACAATGCTGGCGCAGCGTCAAGGTGTGATGGAAGCGGTCGGCATCGATCGCAGCGAACGCCTCTACGGCTTTGCGCCACTCCTCGCCTCGGCCGATCTGTTCGCGGTGGTCGGACTGCCGTGGCAGGAGGCCTATCGCGCGGCCGATCGCGAGTTCTGGCGCCAGATCGCGTGGACTTCGCTCGCCTTCGCGCTGGCCGCCGTGGTCGCTCTGATCGGCGGCGAGGCGTGGATTCTGCGCCCGGTCGCGGGCCTGCAACGGGTGGTGGGCAGGATGGCGCGAGGCGATCTTTCGGCGCGCGCCACGACCGATCGCGGCAGCCCGGAGCTCCGCCAGCTCGCCGCCAGCTTCAACGACATGACGAGCACGCTCGAGCAACGCCGGGCCGCGCTCGAGGCCAGCGAGGCGCGGTTGCGGGCGGTGGTGGACAATGCCGCCGACGGCATCATCACGATCAAAGCGCGCGGGACCATCGAATCCGTGAATCCAGAGGCGACGCGGCTGTTCGGCTACCGGCACGACGAGCTGATCGGCCACAACGTGCGGATCCTGATGCCGGCGTTCGACAGCGAGCGCGACGACGATCGCCTCACGCGGCATCTTCGGACCGCGGAGGCGGGGCTCGTCGGCGGCGGCCGCGAGGTGACGGGCCGGCGCAAGGATGGATCGGAGTTTCCGCTGTTCCTGTCGGTCGGCGAATTCGAGATGGACGGCGAGCGGTACTTCACCGGGATCGTGCGTGACATCACGGACCGTAAGCGCGCGGAAGAACGCCAGCGGCTGCTGACCGCCGAGGTCGACCACCGCGCCAAGAATCTGCTCGCCACGATTCAGGCGATGGTCCTCCTGACCAGGCGCGACGCCGTGTCGGTGGCCGACTTCACCCGGACGTTGGTCGGTCGCCTGCATGCCATGGCGCGCGCGCACGATCTCCTGGCCCGGGACAAATGGACCGGCGCATCGCTGCACGACGTCATCAAGAACGAGTTCCGGGCCTATGCCGGTGGCGATGGCGCCCGGGTCAGCATCGTCGGCGAGGACGCGCACCTGAGCGCCCGCGCCGCCCAGACGCTCAGCCTCGCTCTGCACGAGCTCACCACCAATGCCGCCAAACATGGCGCGCTGTCGGTGCCGGGGGGCCGCGTCGCGGTCCATGCCGCGATCGACGGCCAGGAACTGCGGCTGTCATGGGTCGAATCCGGCGGCCCCGAAGTCACGCTGCCCGCCGACCGTGGTTTTGGCGCCGTCATCATCGAACGCAGCATTGCCCATGAGCTCGGCGGCAGCGCAGAGCTCGATTTCGAGCGCAGCGGCTTGCGCTGTCATCTCCGCATTCCCTTGCGCTGACGGTCGGGCTATCGTCGAGGACGAGCTTGATCGGACAGGGGGGCGTCGGACGATGGCATCGGCCACAATTCTCATCGTGCAAGACGATTTTCTCGCCGCGGAACGCCTTCGACTCCTGCTCGAGAAGGCCGGCTACGACGTGGTCGGCGTCGCCAGTCGAACCGACGGCGCCGATCGGCTGGCCGAGCAGCATCATCCCGACCTGGCGATCGTCGACATGATGCTGGAGATCGACGTCGACGGCGTTCACACGGCAACCGCGCTCGCGCGAGCGCACAAGCTGAAGATCCTGATCACCACCGGATTTCCCGACTCGGTCATCCAGGCCGAAGGCGTGCCGGATCTCGCGTGCGCGATCGTGAAGAAGCCGTATTCCGACGAGGACGTTCTGGACGCCGTGGCCCGGTGCCTGGCGTGAGCGCGGACGCGCATCGACGCGACCGAGACCAGCGCCCTTGCCATGCTCAGAGCGTAGGTTGGGTGAGCCGCAGGCGAAACCCGACGCCTTCCGGCCCGCGGGGTGCGGCCGTCGGGTTGCGCTGCGCTCCACCCGACCTACGAGCCTGAGCTGCGGCACGGCGTTTGCGTGCCGAAGATTCCGGCCACGAACGCGACCCAGAACGTAGGATGGGTGAGCCGCAGGCGAAACCCGACATCGCGTCCCTTGCGGCAATCGTCGGGTTGCGCTGCGCTCCACCCGACCTACGAGCCTGAGCTGCGGCATGGCGTTGGCGTGCCGAAGATTCCGGCCATGAGCGCGACCTCAGAGCGTAGGTTGGGTGAGCCGCAGGCGAAACCCAACGCCTTTGTCCGGCCCGCGGCGATGGCTCATCCGCCCTTTGCGGCAGCCGGTCTCGGTGCCGGGCACAAGGCGCCGGAGCGGCTCGTCACTGCGCCGCCCGGGCGGCTGGCGCTGCGGCGTTGCGCAGCGCGCCGAACGCCGCGCGCAGCGTCGTCGGGTAGGCCTCCACGTGGTAAAGCGTATTGTGATCGGCGCCGGGCACGGTCGCCCTGAAGACCAGGTTCTCGAGGCGGGCGATCAGCGCTTCGGTGCGGCGCGGCTTGACCACCCGGTCCTCGGCGGCGACAATCACCGCCACTGGCGTGGGATTGCCGGTCATGAACGCGGCGCTCGGGAAACGGTGGCGCAGCAACAGGCCGACCGGGACCCAGAAATAGCTCTCCTTGGCGATCGCCTCGACCGAGTCGAACGGCGTGATCAGGAGCAGGCCCGCGAGCGCTCGCTCCTTCGACAGATGCGCCGCGACCGCGGACCCCAGGGAGATCCCGATCGCGAAGGTCCGCGCCGGCTGGAGCCGCGCGACCATCAGATCGTAGATGGCGAGCGCATCCGCCAGCAGCGCCGCCTCGCTCGGCTTGCCGGTGCTTGGCCCGAAGCCCCGGTAGTGAAACACGACGACGTCGACCTCCGGAAAGTCGCTCGCCAGGTCCTGGCCGAGCATCTCCGCGTCCTGAGCATTGCCGCCGAAGCCGATCAGCAGGTCGGCATCGGGGCGAGATCCCGGGAAGCGCATGCCGTGCAGGACCGCGCCATCGCCGACGGGAAGCTCGAGCCGCTCCGGCTGCCGCGGGCCGTCGAGCCGCTGGCTCGGCAGATGGGCGCCGGGAAAGATCAGCCACGTCTGGAACACGTACAGGAAGCCGACCACGCCGAGATAGCCCAGCCCCAGGAGCGCGATCAGGCTCATCGGGCGCGTTCCGCGGGACGTGCCGCCGCAGCCATGCCGGCGCCCGGCGTCATCTCAGATCCTTCGGTCGCACGAAGGCTTCCAGGCGGCCGCCCCCCGGAGCGATCTCGCTCCAGTGATCGACCTCGAGGCCGATCACCGCAAGCGTCGCCGTCGGGAACTTGGTCTGCATCCGCGCCAGCGCCTTCTTGGGGCCGGCCCCACACAGGCTGACCGCAAGGCGGCCGAGGCCGGGGTTGTGGCCGATCAGCATCAGCGTCTCGACCTCGTCGGTGGCCCGGCGCAACGCCTCGAGCAGCCGGCTTGGCGCCCCGAGATAGATCGTGCGAAGGGTCCGGCATTCGATCGAGCGACCCAGGATCGGGGCCATCAGCTGCCAGGTCGCGCGCACACGCTCGGCGTGCGAGCACAAGACCAGGTCGGGCCGCCACTTTTGCGCCTTGATGTGGCGCGCGATCAGCGGCGCGGCTTCCTGCCCGCGCGGCGCGAGCGGCCGATCGACGTCGGCGAGGTCCGGCCGATCCCAACTCGACTTGGCGTGCCGCATCAGCAGCAAGGTGCGCATCGTCAACGTCTCTCGAGGGCCCCGCAGGCGCGCATGACCGACCCTGCATAGCATGTTCCGTCGTGGCCGGGGTTGGCAACCCATCGGTGCGCCTGCCGCCGCCGCTGCCGCTGCCCGAGGACTGCGCGGTCGTCGCCTGCCGCCGGAACGCCGGCGCCGAACGTGCTCAGTGCTGCGCCTGGTACAGGCCCTCGAACAGGTCCTCGTGGACCCGATAGATCAGCTGGCGCTTCAGCTTGAGCGTCGGAGTCATGGTGCCGTTCTCGATCGTGAACGGTTCGGGCAGCAGGCGGAAGTGGCGCACCCGCTCGATCACCGACAGGCTCTTGTTGGCGCGGTCGACCGCCGCGCCGATCGTCCGCTGAAAGCCGGGGTCCTCGACCAGCTGCTCCAGCGCTGCCGGTCGCCCGTTCGCGCGGGCGTAGGCCCTGGCGGCCTCGGAATCGGGGACGATCAACGCCACGAGGTGGGGCCGGCGATCCCCGTACACGATCACCTGGGCGATCTCGGGTTGCAGCGCGAGGACGCCTTCGACCCGCTGCGGCGCCACGTTGTCGCCGCCGGAATTGACGATCAGATCCTTCTTGCGGTCGGTGATCTGGAGGAAGCCGTCCTGATCGATCACGCCGATGTCTCCGGTGTGCAGCCAACCGCCGCGCAGCGCCTCGCGGGTGGCGGCCTCGTCGCGCCAGTAGCCGCGCATCACCGATTCGCCGCGCACCAGGATCTCGCCGTCATCGGCGATCTCGACCTCGATCCCGGCGATCGGCCGGCCGACGGTGTGGAGCTTGACCTGGCCCGGGCCGTTGACGCTGATCACCGGGCCGCATTCGGTCATCCCGTAGCCCTGGAACAGAGGCACGCCTAAGGCGGTGAAGAACAGCCCAACATCGTAGTTCAGCGGCGCCCCGCCGGAGACCAGCGCCTTGATCCGCCCGCCGAAGCGCGCCCGCACGGCGGCGCGGACCAGCCGGTCGAGCAGCCGATTGGTCAGGCGTTCGGCAAGGCTCAGCGAGCCGGGCCGCTCGTAGGCCTTGCTCCCCAGAGCGACCGCCCGGGCGAACAGTCGCGCCTTCAGTCCCTGCTGGCCCTGCTGGCGCGCCACCGTCTTGAGGATGCGCTGGCGCATGACCTCGTACAGCCGCGGCACGCAGGCGACGATGGTCGGCTGCACCTCCACCAAGTTGCTGGCGAGCGCTTCCAGACCGTCGGAATAGTAGATCTGGGCGCCCACGGCCATCGGCAGGAACTGCCCGGCGGTATGCTCGTAGGCGTGGGAGAGCGGCAGGAACGACAGGAACACGTCGTCCTTCAGGCCGAGCGTCTCGAGGACGCCGTGGGCGCCGGCGACGTTGGCCAGGATGCTGCCATGACTGAGCATGACGCCCTTCGGGTTGCCGCCGGTCCCCGAGGTGTAGATGAAGCAGGCGATGTCGTCCCGCGCCAGGCTCGCCGCGGCATCGAACGTCGCATCCGCGGTCTGCTCGCCGAGCGCCAGGGCCTCGGCCCATGACAGAACCGGCATGCGCAAATGATCGACCTCGCCGAGTAGCTCCATGCTGACCACCAGCTTGACGGCCGGCGCATCGGCGATCGCGGGCAGGAGCCGTCTGGCCAGCCGATCGCTGGACACCACCGCCGCGACCGCCTCGCTGTGGCTCAGCAGATAGGCGTGGTTCGCGGTGGTGTTGGTCGTGTACGCCGGCACCGTGACGCCGCCGGCCGCCATGATTGCGAGATCCGCGATCGCCCATTCCGGCCGGTTCTCGGCGACCAGCAGGACGCGGTCGCCGGGTGCGACGCCCTTGGCGCGAAGCGTACGGGCCAGAACCCGCGCTTCGCGCGCCACCCGCTGCCACGACCAGGCTTGGTAGGCCCCGCCGCGCTTGGCCCAAAGGAATGGCGCGGCGGCGCACCTGCCGGCCGTCCTCTCGAACAGCTCGAGCAGATTCGATCCGAGATCAGGTGCGGGCATGCGCGCTCCGCGATACGGCTGCCGATCAATCAGCGCGCGATCAGCGGCCCGCCGCTCATCGCGCGCAGGTCTGATATCGGGATTTGTCTGGATTGGCCAGAGTCGGCTGCTATATCAGCCTGGGGCCGATCGGGAGCAAGGGTCCAATCGGGAGCAGGGGTCCAATCGGGAGCAGGGTATGGAGCAGCCGCGTCAGCGGGCCGAGCGGACGGAGCGGGAGCAGCAGCCACAGCCGCTGCCGCAATGGGATCTGTCCGATCTCTATGCGGCGCCGGATGCGCCTGAGGTCCAAGCCGACCTCGCGGGCGCCGACCAGGCGGCAACGGCGCTCGAGGGCGACTTCAAGGGCCGTCTCGCTGAGCTTTCCGGCGACGATCTGGCCGAGCTGATCGCCCGCTACGAGCAGATCGAGGAGCGGCTCGGGCGGGCGGCGAGCTACGCCCAGCTGCTTCATGCCGCGAACACCGAGGACCCGGAGATCGGGCGCTTCTTCCAGACCGTGCAGGAGCGCGCCACTGCGGTCGGCACCAGGATCCTGTTCGTGACCCTCGAGCTCAACCGGATCGAGGACACGGACCTCGAGGCCAAGCTCGCCGCCTCGGCCAGGCTCGCCCACTACCGGCCCTGGATCCGCGACGTACGCAGCTTTCGGCCGCATCAGCTCGACGATGCGATCGAGGAGGTGCTGCACGAGAAAGCGATCACCGGCCGGCGCGCCTGGAACCGGCTGTTCGACGAGACCATGGCGGCGCTGCGCTTTCCTTACGACGGCAGACAGCTGACCAGCGCCGAGATCTTCGATCTGCTCCAGGACCGGGACCGCTCCAAGCGGGAGAGCGCGGCGCGCACCATCGCCGACGTGCTCGGGCGCAACGTCCGGCTCTTTGCGCTGGTCACCAACACGCTCGCCAAGGACAAGCAGCTCGAGGACGGCTGGCGCAAGTTCCTGCGCCCGATCTCCAGCCGCAACCTCGCGAATCAGGTCGAGGACGAGGTGGTCGACGCCCTGATCGCCGCGGTCAGGGCCGCCTATCCCCGCCTGTCGCATCGCTACTATGCGCTCAAGGCGCGCTGGCTTGGCCTGGAGCGCCTGGAGTATTGGGATCGCAACGCGCCGTTGCCCGAGGACAGCGACAGGCGGGTCGCCTGGGCCGATGCCAAGGTGATCGTGCTCGACGCCTATCGCCGGTTCTCGCCGCGCCTCGCCGAGATCGTCGACCGCTTCTTCGCGCGCGGCTGGATCGACGCCGCGCTGCGCCCGGGCAAGGACGCCGGCGCGTTCTGCCATCCGACGGTGCCGAGCGTGCACCCGTATGTGCTGATGAACTATCAGGGGCGGCCGCGCGACGTCATGACGCTCGCGCACGAGCTCGGCCACGGCGTGCATCAGACGCTGGCCGCACAGCAGGGGCCGCTCATGGCCGGCACGCCCTTGACGCTGGCCGAGACCGCCTCGGTGTTCGGGGAGCAGCTCACCTTCCGCGCCCTGCTCGAGGCCGAGACCGACCCGGTGCAGCGGCGGGTGATGCTCGCCGGCAAGATCGAGGACGGGCTCAACACCGTGGTCCGGCAGATCGCCTTCGTCGAGTTCGAGCGGCGCGTCCACGACGCCCGGCGTCAGGCCGAGCTCACCGCCGACGAGCTCGGCGCGCTGTGGCTCGAGATTCAGACCGAGAGTCTCGGCCCGGCATTCCATTTCGAGGACTCCTATCGCGTCTATTGGAGCTACATTCCGCACTTCGTCCACGTGCCGTTCTACGTCTACGCTTACGCCTTCGGGGACTGCCTGGTGAATTCCCTCTACGCCGTCTATCGGGCGCAACCGGACGGCTTCGAAGCGCGCTATCTGGAGCTGCTCGGCGCCGGCGGCACGCGCCGGCACAAGGAGCTGCTGGCGCCGTTCGGGCTGGATGCCGCGGACCCCGAATTCTGGGCCAAGGGTCTCGCCGTCGTCGAGGCGATGATCGAGCAGCTGGACGCCGAGCTGGCCGCCTGAGCATGGCCGACGGTCCCGCGCGCCGCGCCGAGAACACGTTCTCCGGCCGCATGCGGCGCTACGCCCGGGTCTCCGGGACCATGGGCGGGCTGGCCGCGCGCCTCGCGAGCGCCCGTTTCCTCGGCCTGCCGATCGACAAGCCGCAGCACGCCGAGGAGCTGCGTCTGGCGCTCGGCGGACTCAAGGGGCCGCTGATGAAGGTCGCCCAGCTGCTCGCGACCATCCCCGAGGCGCTGCCCAAGGAATACGCCGTCGAGCTGGCCCAGCTGCAGTCGGCGGCGCCGCCGATGGGCCGCCCGTTCGTGCGCCGGCGCATGGCCTCCGAGCTCGGCCCCGAGTGGCAATCCAGGTTCAAGACGTTCGAGCTCGAGGCCGCGGCCGCCGCCTCGCTCGGCCAGGTCCATCGCGCGACCGCCCACGACGGCCGGCTCCTGGCGTGCAAGCTGCAGTATCCGGGGATCGAGAGCGCGGTCGAGGCGGACCTGTCGCAGCTCGGCCTGATCTTCAGCATCTACCGGCGCTACGACCGCACGATCAACCCGCAGCGCATCTACGAGGAGCTCGCGGAGCGCCTGCGCGAGGAGCTCGACTACGAGCGCGAGGCCAGGCACATGGGGCTCTATGCCCACATGCTGCGGAACGAGGCCGACGTGCACGTGCCGGACGTCCTCCCCGAGCTCTCGACCAGACGCCTGCTCACCATGGGCTGGCTGCACGGCCGGCCGCTGCTCGAGTTCAAGGACGCGCCGATCGAGGCGCGCAACCGGATCGCGTACAACATGTTCCGCGCCTGGTACGTGCCGTTCTACGAGTACGCCGTGATCCACGGCGATCCCCATCTCGGCAACTACACGGCGCGGCCGGACCTCAGCATCAACCTCCTCGACTTCGGCTGCATCCGGGTGTTCCGGCCGAGCCTGGTGCAGGGCGTGATCGAGCTGTACCGGGCGCTTGAGACCGGCGATCGCGACCTCGCGGTGCACGCGTACGAGACCTGGGGGTTCGAGGATCTGCGTCACGAGGTGATCGAGACGCTCAATCTTTGGGCGGCGTTCGTGTACGCGCCGCTGCTCGAGGACCGGCCGCGCCTGATCGAGGAGACCAACTCGGGCAGCCAGGGCCGCCGGGTGGTGTTCAACGTGCAAAAGCGGCTGCGCGAGATCGGCGGCGTGACGCCGCCGCGCGAGTTCGTGCTGATGGACCGCGCCGCGATCGGCCTCGGCTCGGTGTTCATGCATCTCCAGGCCGAGATCAACTGGCATCAGCTGTTCATGGAGCTGATCTCGGACTTCGACCTCGACGCGCTGGCGCGCCGCCAGACCACGGCGCTCCAGGCGCAAGGCCTCCCGCTGCCGAGCTGACGCCCTGCGCTCAGCGGACGAGCGGCCGTAGATGCGCCAGCGCCGCAAGGCGCGCGGAGGCTTATGTTCCGCTTACCGAAGGCTCGTAGAACAGGGCCGTCATGGCGCACCGCATCGAGATCAAAGGGCCGTTCCGCTACGTCCTGGTCAGCCTGCTGATCCTGTTCTTCGCCGGCAACTGGCTCGTGCCCGATCTCCTGGCCGGCCTCACTGGCAGTGGCGCTCGAAGCTGGCGCCTGCTGCGCAGCGGCCAAGTCGAGCGCTTCCACCGCAACCTCACCGACCACTGGATCACCGCCGAGAAAGGCAACTATTCAACTGGCATGTTCCCCGCGCTCGGCGGCGAGGACGTGATCGTCGAGCTCGATGTCGACCAGATCGAAGGCAGCGTCGGGTTCCGCCTGATCCGCTACCATTGGGGCTTCTGGCCCGAACATGTCTGGTCGGAGCGCGTCCGGAAGGACCGGGCCGGCAGGTTTCGGATTCCGGTCCCCGAAACCGGCCTCTACGGGCTCAGGCTCAGCTACTTCGCCTTTGCCGGCGACGTCGCGTTCGACTGGTCGGTCGACTGACACCGGGCTCACAAAGTTCGAACCTTTGTTCGCCCGGCATCATCCTTCTTTTCGGGCGCGCGGCCGACCAACCAACCCCGCGCGCGATACCGATCCCGAAGGTCAGGACTTTGTGGGATCGGTATGACACCGATCCGACAAGCCATCGATGCAGGGGCGGCGGTTGCCCGGAAATACTGGCGCTCAACAGGCCAGCGCTCGGAGATGACCGGCTTCGGAATAGCTCAGAATTTTCGCATCTCGGGTAATCAATGTAGCGGGCAGGGTGCGGGCGGTCGCGACCAAGAGGCGGTCGGCGGGGTCGCCGTGGAACGGCTCGGCCAGGAACGAGGATGAGATCGCCGCGGCTATGCCAAGTGGCATCAGACGGACGCCAGGCAAGCTGAGGAACCGCTCGAACCAGGGGAGCGGCTCCAGATCCAGGCGGATCCGGCGCTTGCGCACCAGCAATCCGATCTCCCAGGCGGAGACCGGAGAGACCAGGACCTCGCCGCGCCCGGCGGCATCATCGATCGAGGCAAGGCTTTCCCGCGTCATTGGCGCCCCGCTGTCCAGCCAAAGGAGCGCGTGCGTGTCGAGCAACACCATCAGCGGTGGAGGACTCCCGCCGCAGCGTCGAGCGCCTCGTCGATGACCGGCGCGGTAAGGTCGGTCCCGGGCTCGACTTCGACCGAGCCGCGGTGCGCGCCCCAGAGCGTCGGCAGCCGGGTGCGCGGTGGCGTCAGCTCGGCGACCGGATGGCCGCGCCGTGTCACGAGTACGCGCGCGACGCGCCGCGCTTCGAGGTCCTTGAAGATCGCCAGGCAACGCGCCTTGAACTCGCTGGCGCTCACCCGCAGAACGTCGTCCATGGTGGCCCCGAAGATGGTCTCTTCCTATTGACCATATTGATGGGAGGCGACATTCGTCAAGCTGCTCCGGCGCCGGGCCGGCGTCGTCTCGCCGGGCATGACGGCTCCGGCGGCGGCGTGGGGTGGCCGCCGGGCGAGCGCCGCGATGGCAGAGGCGTGAGCGCGCCGAACTCCCGCGGCTCTGGCCCTCAGGTGGCGCCGTTGGTGCAGCGGTCGAGGAACGCGCGGAAGCGCTCGTCCATCAGGCCGGTGGCGTGGGCCAGCTGGGGCAGGTTGAAATCGCCGCCGATGTTGACCTCGACCAGCACCGGGCCGCGGTCGGTCGGCGCGACGTCCCAGGCCTGCATGCGCAGCCCGGGAAACGCCCGGGCGGCCTCGAGGCACAGCGCGGTGAGCGCCGGCCAGTCGGGCAGGGTGGCGCCGCCGAGCGGCTGATCGGTGTCCGGATGGCGGTCGAGCTCGACCTGGTCCGAGCCCGTGCCCTGGATCACGCGCCTGACCTGCCCGGTCTCGGCGTCCAGGCCGGCGAGCAGATTGCCGGGGCGCCAGAAGTTGTCCGCCGGATTGTCGCCGACCGGGATCTTCCACAAGGCGTGAAAGATCGCCGGGCCACCGTCCTCGAGCAGCACCACCAGGCGCACGGTCGAGACGCGCGCGCCGCACAAGGCCGCGAGTTCGGGATGCGGCCGCAACACCTCCTGAAGCAGGTAGCCCTGCTCGCGATAGGGCTCGAGCTCGCGCACGAAGCCATCGACCCCGACCGACTTGCCGCCGGTGAGGACGATGGCGTCGCCGGCCGGATCATAGCTTTCCACCGCGGCGACGCCGACGCTGCGGATGCCGGCGACCGGCTTGCCGAAGAACGGGTAGGCCATGGCGTTGCGCAGGTGCGCCGCCAAGGCCGCAGGCTGCGCGAATACGGGCACCGCCGCGAACCGGTCCCCGCCGTGGTAGAGCGCGCGGGTTTCCGGAATCGGCAGGCCGAGGCCGGCGATCAGCGCATAGAACACCAGCTTGTCGTGGGCGATGAACCACCACTGTGCGGCGTTGCACTGGCGGATGATCCGGTCCTGGGCCGAGCGGCCGAGGAAGCGCGCCTTGTCCGCCGACGTGAAGCGCCGGTCGTCATAGAGCCCGTAGTAGTAGTACTCGTCCGGCCGCAGCTTGCCGGGGCCATAGCGCAGCCGCCAGATCTCCCGCGCTTGGCTCCATGGGCTCTTGCCGTGGCGGGTGAGGGCGGCGTGCAGGCTGTGAGGGAGGCTGAACTGGGGGTCGATCTTGGCGTGCTGCAGGACGTTGCTGGCCATGGCGCATCTCTCGGATTATCCTCGACGCTCCGATATCGCCGCGCAGCCTTAACAATGCGTTAACCCGCAGCGGATCCTGTCTTGCCGAGGTGATGGCACAGATCACGATGCTCGAGTGAATGACCGGATCGTCATCGCTGGCGTCGCCGCACTGATCATCCAGACGTCCTTCACCTGAGGGGGGCAAGGGACCATGGCCGAAGCAGCGCTCGAGAGGATTGGCCACGGACGGTTGCCGAGTTCGAGACCTGGCACGCGCGCCAGCCGGAGCGCTGGGAGTTCATCTGTGGCCAGCCACGGCTGCTGGCGCCGGCGTCGATGAAGCACGCGATCATCAAGAACAACGTGGGCTTCGCGTTACGTCAGGCATTGGCCGATCTGGGATGCACGGCGCTGGTCGACGGCCCGCAGATCCTGACCGACGAGATCTCGGCGATTCCCGATGTCGTGGTCACGTGCGCGCCGATCGACCTCTCGACCCCGGTGATCGCCGAACCCGTGATCGTCGTCGAGGTCATGTCGCCCTCCAGCGAGGCCGACGACGCCGGGCGCAAGTGGTTCAGCTACCGCAAGATTGCGAGCCTCAAGCACTACCTGGTGCTCTCGCAGGACGAGCGGGCGGTGCAGGTGCACAGCCGATCCGGCGACCTCTGGCGCGAGCGCTTTACCAGCACAGGCGTGATCGAGCTGGACGATCCGCCGGTCCGGCTCGAGGTGGACGTGATCTACGCCGCGACCGACCTTGCGGCTTGACGAGCTCGAAGGCGGCTACGATCGGGGAAGGATCCCCCCGCGACCGCAGGGAGCCCGCGGGGAACCGATCTCAGCTCTTCTTGCCGGTCATCGCCACGAAGCTGGTCGGGACGCTTGCGATCTTGTCGCCGCCGCACTTGGGGCACGGTGGCCTGGTCGTCCCGTGCTCGGACATGGTCTCGACCTGCTCGAAGGTCTCGCCGCACTGCTCGCACCGATACGCGTACGTCGGCATCGCCGTTGTCTCCCCACTCATCGGCATGGTCACGATAACAATATGGTGCGCCTCCGACGCCGCGAGTGGTCCCGGCACGCCCGTGCGCCGTCATCGGCAACGTTTTGGTCGAAGGGCCTCTGCGTGCACCATGCTGCCTCGCCACCGCGCCTCGGAACGATCGCATCGCGCCGTCCGAAGACGAGATCGCGAGCTTCCACCTTGACTGCAGCTGGACAAACCCACATCTACCGTTGCAACAAATCGAACTGATCTCTCGCGAGCGCGCAAGGTGGGCCACGGGCCTTCGAGCCGGCCCCCGCTTCCCGAGTCTTCCGACCAACTGAGAGGCTGCCTCGGCCGCGCGCGGGATGGCCTGAACCGACCCGCGCCGCCAGCCGGCGCCGGGCCATCCAGAAAGCGACTGTCACGTGACCTCCTTTGCCGATCTGGGCTTGAGCGCGCCGCTGCTGCGCGCCGTCCGCGCCGAGAGCTACACCACGCCGACGCCGATCCAGGCCAAGGCGATCCCCCATCTCCTCGCCGGCCGCGACCTGCTGGGCTGCGCGCAGACCGGCACCGGCAAGACCGCGGCGTTCGCGCTGCCGATCCTGCACCGGCTCTCGGGCGACTCTCGCCGGGCCGGGCCGAAGGCGTGCCGCGTCCTGGTGTTGACGCCAACCCGCGAGCTGGCGGCGCAGATCCGGGACAGCTTCGCCACCTACGGCGGATATCTCGAGCTCAGTTGCACCGTCGTGTTCGGCGGCGTCGGCCAGGACCGCCAGGTCAAGGCGCTGGCGCGCGGCGTCGACGTTCTGGTCGCCACGCCGGGGCGCCTGCTCGACCTGATGGGCCAGGGCCTGGTCCGGCTCGACCGCCTCGAGGTGTTCGTCCTGGACGAGGCCGACCGCATGCTCGACATGGGCTTCATCCACGACGTCCGCAAAGTGATCGGGGCGTTGCCCAAGCAGCGCCAGTCGCTGTTCTTTTCGGCGACCATGCTGCCCGAAGTCGTGCGCCTCGCCGGCAGCATCCTGAACGATCCGGTCAAGGTCGAAGCTAACCCGGTGGCTTCGACCACCGAGCTGGTCGAGCAGCGCGTGATGTTCGTCGAGAAGGCGGACAAACGTCCGCTGCTCGGCCGCGTGCTCAAGGATGGCGCGGTCAGCCGCGCTCTGGTCTTCACCCGCACCAAGCACGGCGCCGACCGGGTCGTGCGGCAGCTCGCAAAGGACGGGGTGGCGGCCGACGCCATCCACGGCAACAAATCGCAGAACGAGCGCACCCGGGTGCTGGAGCGCTTCCGGAGCGGCGCGGGCCGCGTGCTCGTGGCGACCGACATCGCGGCGCGCGGCATCGACGTCGAGGGCATCACCCACGTCATCAATTACGACCTGCCGAACGTCCCGGAGAGCTACGTCCACCGGATCGGACGCACCGCCCGCGCCGGCAGGAGCGGCATCGCGATCTCGTTCTGCGATGCCGAGGAGCGCGCCTATCTGCAGGACATCGAGGCGCTGATCAAGACCCGTATCCAGGTGACGGCGGACCACCCGTGGCACGCAAGCTCGATCTCGCCCCCGAAGCCGGCCGCGCACGCCTTGCCGACGACCACCCGGCGCCCGTCCCGCTCGCGGCCGCGGCGGCGCGCGCGCGGTTCGCGCCCGGCGGGCGA
>JBOHKK010000067.1:0-20881 GCA_050729115.1 Geminicoccaceae bacterium
GCACCAGGATGCCGCAGCGGCGGGTCGCGGCGGCCAGCTCGCCGCCTTCCGCCTGCGCGACCACCGGGCGGCCGCTGGCGAGAATTCCTGCGAACTTGGAGGGTAGGGCGAAGCTCGCGGCCTCGGGACGCTGCGGCAGAAGATGGATGTCGGCGGCATTGAGCAGCTCGTTCAGGCGCGCCTCGGGCTGCAGCGGCACCAGGGTGACATTGGCGCAAGGGGAGATCTGGCGCTCGAGCCGAGCGCGCGCGCCCCCGGCGCCGCACAGGACGAGGCGCACCTCCGGGTGAGGCCGCAGCCGCTGCGCGACCTCGACCAGGGCCTCCAGGCCCTGCTTCTCGCCCATGCTGCCGGCGTACAGCGCGACCACGTGATGGTCGGCGAGGCCCCACTGCCGCCGCAGCATGCTCGGCGCCGAAAGCGGCCGGATCGCGTCGGTGTCGACCCAGTTCGGGAACAGGCACAGGCGCTCCGCGGCGATGCCGTAGCCGCTCAGGCGCGCCCGCATGTGGGTGCAGATGGTCGAGACGAGATCGAACCGGCGTACCAGCCAACCATAACCGCGGCGCAGCAGGCGACGCAGGCGGGGCCGTGCCACCAGGCCGAGAGCGCAAAGCGCCTCCGCCTCCAGATCCTGCACGTGCAGGCATGCCCGGGCGCCGCACAGCCTCGCCGCGAGCAGAGCGCCCGGCGCGGCGCATGCCGTCGGCTCCACCGCCCACACCAGATCCGGCCGGTAGCGCACCGCCTGCCACAGGCTGGGCACCAGGCTGCTCGCGGCAAACGACAGCAGGTGCAGGATACGCGCCCATGGCGTGACCGCGGCCGGCACCCAAAGCGGGCAGCGCAGCACCGGCATGGCGCCGAACGCCTCGCGCCGCCACATCCAGCCCTTGTAGCCGTCGTGGATCTGCCATTCCGGATAGTATGGCGGGGCGGTGATCACCCGCACGTGATGGCCCCGATCGCGCAGCCATGCGGCGAAATCGGCGGTACATCGCCCTACACCGGTAGGTTCCGGAGCGAAGTTCAGGCTCAGGATGAGGATCTTCACCGATCTCAACCTCAAGGAGAACTACATGCGATGACATCTTCCACAGATTAACCGACGACGACAAGGGCTTTTTATGTCTTACTTCAAGTCTCGAGCCCTGCCCAACTGATCCTATTCTGTAGTCGATCTTGCTAACCGGTTGATATTGCGGAGGATGGGCTTCCCTCCTGAGCGCGCCTCGGGGCACGGGCGTCGCGCGCCATGCGATAGGCCAGATGGATCATGGCCAGGCGCGCCACATGCGCCGCGACCGCCAGAGGCCGCAGGCCGATCACCTGGCGCTGGACCGCCACGAAGTCGGCGAAGCGGCGCAGCGTCGCCCGCTCCGAAAGACTGTCTGGGTGGCAGGCGCGGATCGCGATCGGCTGGTCGAGCCGCGCGCTGGTGGCGCCGCGGCTGATCAACGTCGCGATGGTCCCGTACTCGGCCGAGATCGGGAGCGCGAGATCGTAGGGCGCCATCAGGTGCGGGATGCGGCGGATCACCGTCGCCTGGTGGTAGGCGGGGAGGCCATAGGGTAAGCGGGTTGCCGGATGCGGTGGCCGATAGACGCGCCGGCCGGACGGCAGGGCCAGAATGGTGCCGCCGAACAGCAGGTCCACATCCGGTCGCGATCCGAACGTCGCGACGATCCGGGCAAGCGTGTCCGGTCGGGCAAACCGGTCGCCCGCGTTCATGAAGACCAGGTACTGTCCCGCGGCCCGCCGCAGGCCCCGGTTCATGCCGTCGTAGGCGCCGCGGTCGGGCGCGCTGGACCAGCAGTCGATCCAGGGCTCGAACTGCCGGATCACCTGAATCGAGCCGTCCGTGGAGCCGCCGTCGACGATGATCCACTGATCGGGCGGCCGCGCCTGCGCGACCACGCTCTCGGCGGTCGCCTGCAGCCCGGCGGCGTCGTTGCGATTGACCGTGATCACCGAGATCAGGCAGGGCATACAGGTGATGCTAACGCAAGAGTTGAAAGAGGCCAACGGTTCTGCTAATCGATCCGGCCATGCGGAACCGGAATGCCGCCAGCGATCGGGTCGCGTGGCGCCCGCTGCGGGCGCTGGCGGAGGACGCCAGGCCCTGGGCCGGCCCGCTCGAGCCGGAGCGCACCTTCGCCGCCGCCGCGGATCGGTTCTACAAGATCGCCCATGGTCGAGGAACGCCGCGGCCGCGGCGACAGGATCTGCGCGGCGAGTTCGAGCTGCTGCGTCGCTGCCGCGGCGTTGCCGGCGTGCCCGAGGCGCTGGAGCTGATCGGCGGTGGCGAGTTCCAGATGCTGGTGTTGCGCAAGGTCCCGGGAGAGCCGCTCAGCCGCCTCGAGCCTCCCTGGTCACGCTTTGCTCTGATCATGCTGCGCCTGATCCCGATCGTGTGGGCGCTGGCGCGCCGGGGCGTGCGTCACAACGACCTGCGGCCCGACAACATCATGGTCGCACGAGATGGCGGCGTTCATCTCGTCGACTTCGATCAGGCGAGCCGGGGTGGCTTCCTCGAATGCGTGCTCGCCGGCTTTGGCCTCTCGGTCGCAGGCGTCCCGGTGTGCAACGGGCTGCTGGCGCCGCTGCGCGAGCGGCTGCAGGCGAGGCTGTCGCCGCGGCTGATCCGGGCGCTGCGCGGCAGGCCCCTGCGCGGCATCCGCCGCCAGTTGCCGGCGCTCGTCCCACTGCCGGCGGACGCCGGTCCGGAGCTTCGGGCCCTGGATCGGGCCTGGCGGATCGCCGCAGCCGCGTGCGCCAGCTCGCCCGGGGAGCAGGTCGCCTACTACGAGCTCGAGCTCAAGGGCATCCGGTTTCCGGGCGAGCGGCCCTGGGCGGCGCGCTGGGACCGTCTGCGTCACGTCACCACGTATGCAGAGCGGCGCATTCTGGAGCTCGGCTGCAACATGGCCCTCCTGTCGACGTTCGCGCTCAAGGAGGCGCGCGCGCGCGGCGCTGGCGGTCGATGCCGACCCGAACATCCTCGAGGCGGCGGCCAAGGTCGCCGCCGCGTTCGGGGTGACGCCGGAATTCCGACGGATCGACTTCGATCGCGACCCCGGTTGGGAGGACCAGCTCGAAGCCTTCCGGCCGGACGTGGTGATCGCCTTGAGCGTGCTCCACTGGATCCCAGACAAGGCGCGCTTCCTGGCGTTCCTCGGCCGCTTCGACGAGGTGGTCTTCGAAGGTCACGACAGCAGCCAGACCGAACGCGAGCGCCTGCGCCAGGCCGGCTTTGCCGAGGTCGACCTGGTCGACACCAGCGAGCGCGGCAGGCCGATCCTTCTGGCGCGCAAGGGATAAGGGGCTGCGCTTTGCCGCCTCAAGACTTGCCGAGCACCGCCTCGCGGTAGAACACGTACAGGCCGCTGGCCACGATCACCGCGCCGCCCAGGAGCATCCAGACGTCGGGGACGTCGCTGAACACCAGATAGCCGAGGAGCAGCGCCCAGACGATCTGAGTGTAGACGAAGGGGGCGAGCAGCGAGGCCGGCGCGATGGTCAGCGCCCGGATCAGGATGAGATGGCCGAGCCCGCCGAGCGCGCCCATGGCGGCCATCGGCAACCAGTCGAGCGGCGCGATCGTGTGCCAGAAGAAGGGCGCCGCCGCGGTCATGACGGCGGTGCCGACGCCGGCCAGGTAGAACAGCATGGCGAGCGAGGTTTCGCCGGGCACGGCGCTGACCTTGCGCGTCAGGATCTGGTACAGCGCGAAGCCCACAGCGGTCAGCAGCGGCAGAAGCAGCGCCCAGTGCGGCGTTCCGACGCCCGGCCGGATCACGATCAGCACCCCGGCGAAGCCTGCGAGCACGGCGCTCCAGCGCCGCCAGCCGACCCGCTCGCCGAGCAACGGGATCGAGAATATCGTGATCAGGAGCGGCGCGATGAAGGTGATGGTGTAGGCGTCGGCGAGCGGGACGAAGCTGATCGCCGTGAACATGAAGAGCGTCGACACGGCGAGCAGAAGGCCGCGGACGATGTTCATGCCCAACCGCGTCGTGCGCACCAGGCCACTCACCCCGATGCCCGGAATCAGCAGCAGCATCCAGCCGAGCTGAAAGAAATAGCGGGCCCAGACCACCTGCGGCACCGGGTAGCGCGCCATCAGCCCCTTGCCGATCGCGTCCATCAGCGTGAACAGGCCGATCGCCAGGATCACCAGGCCGATGCCCGCCGCGGTCCGCGTCGCCGGATGGGCATGCCCCGGGCGGTGTCCGGGGACGGCGTCGGGTCGGGCGGTCATCGAACGGCTGCGGCTCAGATCAGGGTCTTCAGGCCGTGGCCGATCAGGAACGCGAGCGCGGCCGCGCCGAGACCGATCGCCAGGTTCGCGCCGCCCGAGCGCCACCAGCTGACCGCCGACCAGCGGCTCTTGGTCGAGCCGATCAGGAAGAACACCAGCGCGGTCATGGCGATCGACAGCTGAAAGCCCGCGGTCGCCCCGAAGACGAACGGCAGGAGCGGCACCGCGCCGCACAGCACGAAGGATGCAAACGTGCTCGCGGCCGCCTTGAGCGGCGAGCGCACCGCCCTGGGCAGGCCGTACTCCTCGGCGAGCATGGTGTCGACCCAGCGCTCCCGGTTGGCGGTGATCACGTCGACCGCCCGCTCCAGGTCCGCCCCGCGGAAGCCCTTGCCCCGGAAGATCTGGCTGATCTCCTCGCGCTCGCCGTCCGGCACCACGTCGATGTGGCGCTCCTCGATCGCGCGCAGCTGGTCGTGCTCCTCGTGCTCGGTCTTGGTGCCGCTGTAGTTGCTCGCCGCCATCGAGAAGCCGTCGGCGACCAGGTTGGCGATGCCGAGGATCAGGACCACCCGGTTCGACAGCTCCGCGCCGACCACGCCGGCGACGATCGCGAAGGTGGTGATGGCGCCGTCGATGCCGCCGTACACCCAGTCCCGCAGATAGCTCACGGCCGGCGCACGCGACAGGCGCTTGGCGATCGCTTGCGCGGAATGCTCGTGCTCCATGCCAGAAACCTGACTTCCTTCTCGCTGGCCTTGCAACGTTCGAATCCGGAACTAAACTAAGTCTGGTCAAGGAGCCCTACGATGCGCACGGTCAACATACATGCGGCCAAGACCCATCTATCACGCCTCGTGAACGAGGTCGCGGCCGGCGAGGAGATCGTGATCGCCAAGGCCGGCAAACCCGTCGCCCGCCTGCTGCCGTTCGAGCCACGCCGCGAGCCGCGGCGGCCGGGCCTGATGAAGGGCAAGATCTGGATCGCCGATGATTTCGACGAGCCCTTGCCCGAGGAAATCATGGCCGCGTTCCGCGGCGAGCGACCGTGAAGTATCTGCTCGACACTCACATTCTGTTGTGGTGGATCTCCGACGATCCGAAACTTCGGGCCGATATCCGGGAGACGATCACGGATCCAGGTCACGACGTGGCGGTCAGCGTGGCCAGTATCTGGGAGGCGGCCATCAAGCGTGCGCTGGGCAAGCTGCGCTTCGAAACCCCGATCCTACTCGACACTCTGAGCCGTGGCGGCATTCGCGTAGTCCCGATTACTGCCGATCATGCACTTGCCGCCGGTGATCTGCCCCGCCATCATGACGATCCCTTCGATCGCATGCTGGTGGCACAGGCGCTGGCCGAGGGTCTCACGCTCATCAGCCGCGACGCGCGGCTTCGTTCGTACGACGTCGCGATCATCGAGGCGTAGACACCGGCTGGTGGGCCCGGCGGCGCGGCGTGCTAAGCTCGGGCGCCATGTCGACATCTTCCTCCCTCCGTCTCGGCACCGGCGCCGGGTTCTCGGCGGATCGCCTCGAGCCGGCGGTGGATCTGGTGGCCAGGGGGCGGCTCGATGCGATCGTCTTCGAGTGCATCGGCGAGCGCACCCTCGCGTTTGGCCATCGCGATCGCATGGCCAATCCCGAGGCCGGCTACAACCCGCTCCTGGAGCGGCGCCTGCGCGCGGTCCTGCCGCTCTGCGTCGCCCACGGCACCCGTCTGATCACCAACATGGGCGTCGCCAATCCGCGCGGCGCCGCGGCCAAGACGGCCGAGGTCGCACGCGCGCTCGGCCTGCGCGGGCTGAGGATCGCGGCGCTCGAGGGCGACGACGTGAGCGCCCTGATCGGCGAGGCGACGCCGTTGCCGGACTCCGGCATCACGGTCGGCGAGGTCGGCCGGCCGATGGTCGGCGCCAACGCGTATCTCGGCGCCGATGCGATCCTCCCGGCGCTGGACGCCGGCGCCGAGGTCGTGATCACCGGCCGGGTCGCCGATCCCAGCCTGTTCCTGGCGCCGCTCCGCCACGCCTTCGGCTGGGCCGCGGACGACTGGCCGATGCTCGGCGCCGGCACCCTGGTCGGCCACCTCATGGAATGCGCCGCCCAGGTCACCGGCGGCTACTTCGCGGACCCGGGCCGCAAGGAGGTGCCGGGTCTCGCCTACGTCGGGTTTCCGATCGCGGAGGTCGCCCCGGACGGCCGCGCGGTGATCACCAAGCTCGCGGATGCCGGCGGCCTGGTCAGCGAGCGCACGGTCAAGGAGCAGCTGCTGTACGAGGTGCACGACCCCGCCGCCTACGTCACGCCCGACGTGGTCGCGGACTTCAGCCGGGTCGAGATCCGGGACGAGGGGGCCGATCGCGTGGCGGTCGGCGGCGCGGACGGGAGGCCACGCCCGGCGCAGCTCAAGGTCACGGTCGCGTTCGATGGCGGCCTGCTCGCCGAGGCCGGCATCTCCTACGCCGGGCCGGGGGCGAAGGCACGCGCCGCGCTCGCCGGCGCGATCGTCGAGGAGCGCATGCGCGGCCTGCACGGCTACAACGCCCCGCTTCGGATCGATCTGATCGGGGTGAGCGCGCTGCACGCCTCGGCGCTCGCGTACCCGAGCGAAGCCCGGGACGTGCGCCTGCGCGCGGCGCTGCGGGCGCGCTCGCGCGAGCAGGCCGAGCTCCTGCTCTGGGAGGTCGAATCGCTGCTGTGCTGCGGCCCCGCGGGCGGCGGCGGCTACCGCGGCCAGATCACGCCGTCGGTGATCACCCACAGCGCGTACATCGACCGCGCGCGGATCCGCCCGCGCATCGAGATCATCGAGGCATGATACTATCTTGAGGAAGCGGTGGCGGAGCGAACCTCATGGCGAAGCTGATCCTGGCCGACCTCTACGATGCCCTTCGGGCCGCCGACGTGCCGGATGAAAAGGCGCGTGCCGCGGCCACGGCGGTGGCTGACTTCGACCGCCGGATCGAACGCATCGAGACCAAGCTGACCCTCATGCTCTCCCTTCTCGGGGTGATGGTCGCCGTCATGCTCGGCGGCTTCTACGCGGTCTGGGCGCAGCTGGTGGCGATGTCTTCGAAGCTTGGCGCGTGAGGGCCGAAGCGAGGGGTCGATGATGACCCGACGGGTGCCCCTGCGCGAGATCGCCCACGCCCGCGCCGGCGACAAGGGCAACCGGTCGAACGTCGCGGTGTTCGTCTACGAGCCGAGGCGTTACGCGGCGATCGAGGCGCAGCTCACGCCCGAGCGGCTCGGGGCCGAGTTCGGCAACCTGTTGCGCGGCCCGATCCGGCGCTTCGAGCTCGATCACCTCGGCGGCCTCAACTTCGTCATGGACGAGGCGCTGGAGGGCGGGGTCAACGAATCCCTGAATCTGGACTCGCACGGCAAGTCCTGGAGCTTTCTGCTCCTCGGCCTCGAGGTCGAGGTCGACGACTGAGCCGGCTCAGGCCGCCCTGGCCGGCGTGCCGTTGACCATGTCCATGAAGCGCCGCGCGGTGGCGGCGCAGTCGTCGAGCTCCGCCCAATGGCGCTTGGGCAGCTCGACGATCATCACCGTGCCCGGCCGGAACGACAGCTCCGGCAGGATCGCCTCCCAGGGGAGGTCGCCCCAGCCCATCGGCAGGTGCAGATCGCCCATGCCGAACGCGATCTGCTCGGCGAAGCGGTAGAACTCGTCGATGCCGGTCGGCCGGCCGAACGAGTCGTGCACATGGAGGTGATTGACCTGGGGCGCGAACGCCTCGAGCGCTTCGAGGAAGTCCATGCCGCGAAAGCGCGTCATGATGTAGGCGTGGCTGAAGTCGAGCAGGCCGCAGACGTTCGGATGGTCGATCGCGGCGACTTCCTTGGCCAGGCGGATCGGGTCGGGGGTATAGGTCCTGCTGTCCTCGACGAACAGGTTCTCGACCGCGATCCTGACCCCGTAGCCGGCGGCGACCTCGCCCATCTCAGACAGCGCCGCGCGCTCGATCCTGTGCAGGCGCTCGAGATGCGCCGCCGGCCCGACCGGCACCGTGCCCGGATGATGCGCCATCACGCTCGCGCCGACGGCATCGCACAGCTCCAGCATCGCCCGACAGACCGCCTTGTGCAGCTGAAGATGCGCCTCGTCCATGAAGTTGACCGCGAGCGCGCCGTGCACGGTGTAGCGCAGCGAGCGGCGCGCGCAGATCTGCTCGAGCCGGCGCCGGCGCTCCGGCAGGACGCGCCCGCCGACCACGAGGTCCAGCTCGTAGAGCGACAGCTCGCAATGGCTCGCCCCCGTGCTCTCGAGGCGGGCCAGCTGATCGTCGAGGTCGGACAGGTCGGGCAAGGCGTCGTCGGTGGCGAAGCCAAAACCCGCGATGATCTCAGAGGCGTCTGCCATGGCTGGTCCTTCGCTCAGCGGGTCGGGTCAGGCCGGGTCGGGGACCGTTCTAGGACGGGCGCGCGCGAGCCGTCTTTACTTTTCCGCCCTCTGCCCGCTTTTCTGGCGCGCAATCTGAACGGATGAGATCGTGACGAGCACCAACAACGCGCCGGCGCTCGCAGGCAAAGGCGAGCCGCTGCTGCGCGATCCGGCGTTCCTCCGGATCTGGCTGAGCGGCGGAATCGTCGGGGTGGTGCGCTGGCTGGAGCTTCTCGCGGTCAGCGTCTACGTCCTGCAGACCACCGGCTCGCCGTTCCTGGTGGCGCTCATGATGTTCCTGCGCATGGCGCCGATGTTCCTGTTCGGCATCCCGGCGGGCGCCCTTGCCGATCGCTACCACCGCAAGCATCTGCTGATCGGCGGTCTGCTCGTGCTCGCCGGCGCCGCCGCGATCCTCGCGCTCGTCGCGTTCCTGGGCCACATCGCGCTCTGGCACATCGCGCTTGGCACCTTCCTGAACGGCATGTTCTGGGCGAGCGAGTTCCCGGTGCGCCGGATCATGCTCGGCGAGATCGCCGGGACCATGCGCCTGAGCCGCGCCATGGCGCTGGAGTCGGCGACCAGCAACGCCACGCGCATGGTCGGTCCGGCGCTGGGCGGGGTGCTGATCGCGACGATCGGGCTGTACGGCGTCTATGCGCTCGGCGCGGTCCTGTATCTGGCCTGCGTCGTGGTGGTGCTGCCGATCACCTACCGCGCCGGCGGTTCGGGCACCCCGGGCGCCTCCCTGCTCACCATGCTGGGCGAAGGCTGGCGCTTTGCCCGCGCCCAGCGCCTGATCGTCGGGGCGCTCGCGGTGACCGTGATCGTGAACTTCTGGGGCTTTGCCTACATCACCATGGTGCCGGTGATCGGCGAGCGCGCGCTCGGCCTGTCACCGGTGCTGATCGGCGTCATGATGTCGACCGAGGGCCTCGGCGCCCTGATCGGCGCGCTGCTCGTCGCCCGCTACGATCACCCGCGCCAGTACACCCGCATCTACACCGGCTCGTCGGCGGCGTTCCTGCTCGGCGTGCTCGCCTTTGCCCTGTCCACCTGGTTGCCCCTGTCGTTCGTGCTGATCCTGATCTGCGGCAGCGGCATCGCCGGCTTCGCCGTGATGCAGACGACCATCGTGTTCCTCGCTGCGCCGGCGGCGGTGCGCTCGCGGGTCATGGGACTGGTGACCGTGGCGATCGGTGCGGGCCCGATCGGCATGCTGTACGTCGGGGTGCTCGCGGACTGGCTGGGTGCCGCCACCGCGGTGGCGCTGATCGCGATCCAAGGCCTGATCGCGCTCGGCCTCACGGCCTGGTGCTGGCCGGAGATGCGCCGGCCGGTGGACCTGCGCGTGACGGAGCCTCAGCCGGGCGACGGTTCGACGTCGAGCCGGACCGCGATGCCCTCGAGCTCCGCCGACGGCGCCGGATAGCGCGCTCGCACCAGCGGGTCGTGGCCGGGGATGATGTGGTCCTCGCTGTCGGCGAGCCGCCGGCACCGCGCCCAGCCCTCCATCATGTCGCCGACGTTGAACACGATCGGGAACGGGTTCCCGGTCTCGACGTTGGCGTAGAAGTGGATGGCGTCGGACGCGACGACGACCCAGCCGCGCCGGGTGTGCACGCGCACGAACTGCAGGCCGTCGCTGTGGCCGCCGACGAGGTGCAGGCTGATCCCGGAGGCGAGCTCGTCGTCGCCGTCGTGGAACGCGACTCGGCCGCGGTACACCTCGCGCACCATGCCGGTGACGTTCTCGATGTCGAACGGCATCCGCAGGCGCGTGTGACACATGTGCCGCCCGGTGGCGTAGGCCATCTCGCGGTCCTGGAGATGGAAGCGGGCGCGCCGGAAGATCTCGAAGTTGCCGACGTGGTCGTGGTGCATATGGGTGACGATCACGTCGTCGATCTGCGCGGCGTCGATGTCGAGCGCGGCCAAGCCGTCGCGCGGGTTGCGGATGATCGTGCGGTTGCGTCGGGCCCCGGTCTCCTCGCTGAACCCGGTGTCGATCACGAAGGTCCGCTCGGGCGACCGCGCCACCCAGAGGAAGAAGTCGAGCGGCATCGGGCCGTCGTGGACGTCGCGAAAGACGAAATTCTCGGGCGCCGGACGATCGAGCGCGGCGTACTTGATCGCGAACAGCTCGTAGGTGGTCGGTGGCGACATGGGGCCTCCCAAGTTCATTCTTGCACCTGCAACGTCGGCTCAGACGAAAATCGACCGGGGCCAGTCCCGCGCGAGTGCAGTCTGTCTCAGCAGGTGCCGCCGCTCAAGACATCGATGCCGACCACGCGCCGCTTGCCAGGCAGCGAGGCTGTGACTAACGTCCGCATCTCGCCGGGGGTCAAGCGTGAGCATCTGGATGCCTATTGCCGCACCGAGGGGGCGGGCGGGGACTTCCGCTCGTCGCCGTGGTGGTTGATCGCAGCGATGGCAGGTGGCCATAGGCTCTCCGTCTGTTACGTGGCCCCCGGGCACAGCCTGTTGTCGACGGTCGGCCCGACGCGCAACGTCTTGAGCCTCGCCGGCGCTTTGGCGCAACACGCCGACGTCACGGTGGCGTTTCGCAACGTCCTGGACGACCACGCGCCGGCGGATCTGCGCGTCCTCGAAATTCAGCCGGACGCCCGGCGCGCCGCCGCCATTGTCGACGATGCCGCGATGCGGGGCCTCGGCTATCATGAGTTCTTCGCCTATCTGCGTGACCTGCGACGCTTCGTCCATGCCGCGCTGCCCGCGTTCGACGTGGTCCTCGAGAAAAGCTGGCTGCTCTCGGGCTATCTCTCGACGCTCTGTCGCCGCCAGGGCCGGCTCGGAGTCCCGATCGAGAATTTCGTTCCGAACGCGGCTCATAACTCGGCCAACAGCCTGGCCAAGCGCTGGCGGATCGAGGTCGGGCAGCGGATCGCCGGTCATCACCTGCGCGGGGCACCCCTCATCATTGCCGAGACCCAGCACCTCAAGCGCAGCATCGTCCGTCATTGGCGCGTGCGCGAGGAACGCATCGCCGTGATCGGGCTCGGAGTCGACAGCACCCTGTTCGCACCGCGGGACCAGGGCGCGGCCAGACGGCAGCTCGACATCGCCCCCGACGCGCTCGTCCTGGTCTACTCGGGTGTCCTGGACGCGACTCACGATCTCGGCCCGCTGCTCGAGGCGATGGCCCGGCTGCGCGATCCGACCATCGAGGTGCACGTGGCGGGCGACGGCGTCTTGCGTGCGAAGCACGAACGGGCGGCGCATGAAAGCGGCGTCAACGCCGTCTTCCATGGACGGGTGGCGCATGAGCGCGTTCCGATATACATTGCCGCCGCCGATCTTTGTCTCGCACCCTACGATCCGACCGCGTTCTCCTTTGGCGAGCTCGGCTACTCGTCCATGAAGGTGCCCGAGTACCTGAGCGCGGGCCGCCCGGTCGTGACCGTGCCGAGTGGGCGGCTCCCGGACCTGGTGCGCGACGGCGAGACCGGCTTTCTCCTGGCCAACACGCGCGAGGAGTGGATGCGACTCTTGCAAAAGCGTCCGAGCCGGGAGCGGCTGCGGGCGATGGGTGAGGCTGCGGCCAGGGTCGAACTGATGAGCTGGAACGACACCGCCGAAGCGTATCTCGAACTGTGTGAGCGCCAACTGGCTGGCGGTGACCGGAGCGGGACGGCATGAGCCTGGTCGCCGCCTACCTCCATCTCGTTTTCACCATGTTCCTCATCGGCTATGTGCTCTATTGGGCGATCATGGTCGTCTCGCTCCGCCGCGACTTCGCGCCGCCCGAGACCATGCGCCTGCTCGGGATCGCCAGTCGCAGCCGCTGGCCGCACGTCCTGGTGCCATGGCGCCTTCGGCTGCCGCTACCGCTCATGGGCTGGGGCTTCCTGGCCGTCCTGGTGATCACTGGTCTGGTCCTGATGGCGAGCTACCGGCTTGATTTGATCCTTGCCCTCAAGGTGGCGCTGGTCCTGCTCTTTGCGCTCATCCAGGTCGGGCTGACGCGGCGCCCGGCGCGCGCGCTCATCATGGTCAGCTTCGCCCTCGCCCTCGGCATCGTCGTTCTGTCGGGGCTGCTGATCCGCGTCTGAGAACGAGGAACCCCGAGATTGCTCTATTGGGTCTGCATCAGCTTGCACCTGCTGGCCGCGAGCTTGTGGCTCGGGCACATGTTCGTCTGGTCGCTGGTGGTCGGTCCGGCCCAAAAGCGGATCGAGCCCGCCGAGACCGCCGAGCTCCTGCGCGCGCGTAGCCTCTATCTCGGGGGCCTCGGCTGGCCCGCGCTCGCCATCCTCGCTGTCACCGGCGTGTACATGCTCGGCCAGCGCGGCATCGGCCTGGGCGACCTCGTGAGCGGAGCCGCGTTCTCGGCCGCCGGTGACAGCCTAGCGGTCAAGCTTGCCGCCGTGCTCTTCATGGTCATCTATCAGATCGTCTGGGCCCACCGCCCGGCCGCGGTTGCGATTTACTTCAACATCCTGGCGGGGCTGATCGTTCTGGGCGCGTCCGTGGTGCTGGTGCGGGGGTGGACGTGACGGCGCCCGGCAAGACCCTGGTCATCGGGTTGGAGCTCGGCGACGGACGCCTCCTGTACCAATGGGCCGAGGAGGGGCACCTGCCGACGTGCGCCCGGCTGATCGATGCCGGCGCCTGGGGGCCCCTGGCGACCACGGCCGGTCAGCTCCACGTCTCGGCCTGGCCATCCATCTACACCGGCGTCGGCCCGGGCGAGCACGGCGTCTACTTCACCTTTCAGCCGGCGCCGGGCATCCAGGGCTATCAGCGGTTTCACGAAGGCCTCTACGGCCGGCCGACCTTCTGGCGTCTGCTCGACGCCGCCGGCCGGCGCTGCACGGTGTTCGACGCGCCCTACGCCCACCCGGAGCCGGGATTCGCCGGCACCCAGGTGTTCGACTGGGGCACCTGGGCGCATTATCTGTCGCCGCGCTCGACGCCGCCGGGTGCCCTGGGCGACCTCGAGAGCGCCTGCGGCAGATATCCGCTCGGCCTCGAGGCGCACGACCTCGGCTTCAAGCCGCTCGATCCCGAGGGCACCGAGCGGCGCCTGATCGACGCGGTGCGGCACAAGGCCGAAGCGACGCTCTGGCTCATGCGCCAAGGCGACTTCGACCTGTTCATGACGGTGTTCGGCGAGACCCACGTCGGCGCCCACTACTGCTGGAATCCGAACGGCAATCAGGACCTGATGCGCGCGCTCTACGAGGAGCTGGATCGCGCGATCGCCAGCCTGGTCGAGGCCGCCGGGCCGGACGCCGCCGTCGTCGTCGTCTCCGGCGATGCGGTCGGGCCGAACCACGCCGGCTGGCACCTGCTGCCCGAGGTGCTGGCCCGTCTCGGCTACTTCGCCTCGGCCGAGACGGCGCCGTCCGATGACGCCGGCGCGCGGGTCACGACCCGGTTCGATCCGGTGCGTGCGGTGCGCGACCTGCTGCCGAAGGATTTGCGCAAGAACCTCGCGCGGATGCTGCCGACCGGGCTGCGCGACAAGCTCGCCCAGCGCGTCGACACGGCGACGATCGACTGGAGCCGCACCCGGGCCTACTGCCTGCCGACCGACCTCGAGGGCTGCATCCGGATCAATCTCGAGGGCCGCGAGCCGGAGGGCCAGGTCGCGCCGGGCGCCGAGTACGAGGCGGCGTGTCGCGACCTCAAGGCGGCGCTGGAGGAGCTCACCCTGCCCGATACCGGAGCGCGCGCCGTGCGCGAGGTTCTGCTCGTCGATCGGGCATTTCCGGGGCCGCGCCGTGACCACCTGCCCGATCTGATCGTCCTGTGGCATGCCGCAGCGCCGATCACGGCGCTCGCTTCGGATCGGATCGGCGAGGTCCGCGGCCCGTCCCCGGACCCGCGCCCGGGAACCCATACCGAGCCCGGGTTCGTGCTCATGCGCGGGCCCGGCATCGCGCCGGGCCGCAGCATCGAGAACGCGCACGTCTTCGACCTGGCGCCGACCATCCTGGAGCGCCTCGGCGTCGAGGCGCCGGCGCACATGACGGGCAAACGCCTGCTTAAGACAACGATCGCGTAGCGAGGGAGCGTCGACGAGGTGGCCATCAGAATACTGCAGTGTGGTGCCGGCATTCGTGGCAACCACTGGGCGCAGTTCGTCCGCGCGCACCCGGACGTCGAATGCGTCGGCGTGGTCGACATCGACCCGGCGGCGCTCGATCGGGTCAAGGCCAAGGTCCAGAGCGAGAGGTGCCGGTATTTCAGCGACCTCGATCAGGCGCTCGATCAGGCGGACGCGGACGCGGCGCTGATCGTCAGCCCTTCCGTCCTCCACGGCGCCCAGGCGATCCGTTGCATGGAGGCCGGGCTGACGGTCATGGTCGAGAAGCCCTTCGGGACCAGCGTGGCCGAGGCCGAGAGCGTGCTGGAGCGCGCACGGGCGCTCGAGAAGCAGGTGATCGTCGCCGAGAATTACCGGTTCTTCCCCGCCGAGCGCACGGTCAAGAAGCTGCTCGGCGAGCGCTTCCTCGGCGCCCTCGACAACGCCACGCTGATCGACCGGCGCCACATGCCGAGCCATACCGAGGGCCCCTGGCTCGCCTCGATCGACTACCCGCACCTGCAGGAGGTCGCGATCCACCACTTCGACAGCCTGCGCAGCCTGTTCGAGTCGCCGCCCGGCAGCATCACCGCCCGGGTCTGGAACCCGCCCTGGAGCGACTACCAGCACGGCGCCAACACCGAGGCGCTGATCGATGTCGGCGAGGTGCGCGTGCAGTACCTCGGCACGCTGCTGTCCCACCGCTTCGGCTTCTCCCTGTGGATCGAGGGTGAGCGCGGGGTGATCTGGACCAATCGCAGATACGTCGCCTGGCGGCCGCAGGGCAGCCGCTGGTTCCGCCCGATCCGCAACCTCGAGGTGCCGCCGGGGGACGAGAAGAAGTACCCGCAGGGCGGCACCACCTCCCTCTTGAACAGTCTTCGAGATGCGGTCCGCGACGGCACGCCGGCCGAGACCCGAGGCGAGGACAACATCTGGACGGTGGCGATGGTCGAGGCCGCCAAGCTCTCGGACCGCGAGCGGCGTACGGTGGCGATCGCCGAGGTCTATGCCGGCGCGGCAGGCTGAGGGTTCGGGCGTGAGCGGAGCAAGGCGAAGCCGGGTCCTGCTGCTGGGGCTCGACAGCGCGGATGCGGAGCTGATCGAGCGCTGGTCCGACGACGGCCATCTCCCGACCTTTGCGCGCCTGAGGCGCGAAGGCGCGTGGCGCCGGCTCGGCACCACGGCCGAGGTCATGCACGTCTCGGCCTGGCCCTCGATCTACACCGGAACGACCCCCGGCAGGCATGGCCTCTATCACGCCTACCAGGTGCGCGCCGGCGATCAGCGCGCGCACCGCACGCTGCCCGAATGGTGCGCCCGGCCGCCGTTCTGGAAGTACCTGGACGACGCCGGCCGCCGGTGCATCGTGTTCGATGCGTTCATGGATCTCCGCCTGCCCGAGTTCAAGGGCGTCCAGATCTTGGAGTACGGGACCTGGACGTGGTTCTCGGAGCCCTGGAGCTCCCGCCGCGGACTGTACCAGGACATCGTCAAGCGGTTCGGCCCGTACCCGGCCCCCGAGCACAGCCGACAGGTGACCGTGCCGGATCAGCTGTGGTTTCGCGACAGGCTGCTGGAAGCCTGCCGCGTCAAGTCGCAAGCGGCGCGCTGGCTGCTCGCCGAGCACCCCTGGGACATGGCGTTCATCACGTTCGGCGAGCCGCACGGCGGCGGCCACTACCTCTGGCATTCCGGGGACCCGCACTACCCGCTGCATCCGCCGGCGGGCCTGAGCGGCGCGGCGCATCCGCTGCGCGACGTCTACGCGGCGGTCGACGAGGCGATCGGCGAGATCGTGGCCACGCTCGACGACCGGACCACGCTCCTGATCACCTCAGGCGACGGCATGGGGCCGAACTACTCGGGCTCGCACCTCATGCCGGAGCTGCTCCACAGGCTCGGCCTGTTCTTCGCGCCCTCGGTGGGCCAAAGCGGCAATGACGCCGCGAGCGCGCCCAAGAAGGGCCTCAGCTCGGCGCTGCGCGGCATGATCCCCTTGAGCGTGCGCCAGTCGATTACCCGCTGCCTGCCACGCAGCATCAGGTATCAGCTCAACACCAAGTGGATGAATGCCGACATCGACTGGTCGCGCACGCGAGCCTTTTGCATCCCGAACAGCAACGAAGGCTACTTTCGGATCAACCTCGAAGGCCGCGAGCCGCTCGGCAACGTGGCTTCGGGTGAGGCCTACGGGCAGCTCTTGCAGTCCCTGCGGGCGGAGCTGGACGGGCTGGTCAACCCCCTGAACGGCCGGCGCTGCGCCCATCGGGTCCACGTGATGGACGAAACCTTCGAAGGTTCCGAGCGGCAGCATCTGCCGGACGTGGTCATCAGCTGGGACTTCGATGCCGAGGTGCTGGATCGGGTCCAGGGGCCGTCGTCGGGGCTGGTCAGCGGCAGGCGGGGGTACGAGACGCCCGCCTACTACACCGGCAACCATCGCCCCAACGCCTTCCTGTTGGGCTATGGCCCGGACGTCGTCGAGGGCCGGGATCTCGAAAGCTCGCACATCGTCGACATCGCGCCCACGATCCTCACGATGCTCGATGTCGATCCGCCGCCGCACTTCGATGGGCGGGCGTTGTTCACCTGAGGTCGTCTGGACTGCCATGTGTGGATTTGCCGGTCTCGTCCGCCTCACCCCGACGGAAGACGCGGCCACGAGCGAGACGCTGGTCGAACGGATGAGCGAGCGCATCGCGCATCGCGGACCCGATGACCACGGTCTCGAGACGAGGGGGACGGTGTGCCTGAGCGCGCGCCGGCTCAGCATCATCGACCTGTCCTCGGCCGGTCGCATGCCCATGCACGACGAGTCGGGCCGCTGGGCGATCGTGTACAACGGCGAGGTCTACAACTTCCAGGAGCTGCGCCAGGAGCTCAGCGAGCTGAACCATCGCTTCCGGTCGCGGACCGACACCGAGGTCGTCCTGCATGCCTTCATCGAGTGGGGGCTGGACTGCATGCAGCGCTTCGTCGGCATGTTCGCCTTCGCCATCCACGATCGCGACACGGACACGATCACGCTGGTGCGCGACCGCTTCGGCATCAAGCCGCTGTACTACGCGCGGACCGACCGCTTCATCATGTTCGCTTCCGAGGTCAAGGCGCTCCTGGTGGCGCTGGACCGGCCCAAAGTCGACCAGCGGAGCCTGTTGGAGTGGTTCCTCTACGGCAACGTCGACGTGCTCACGCCCGACACCCTGATCGAGGGCGTCTCTGCCGTGTTGCCGGGCGAGGCGGTCACGATCCAAAACGGCGTGATCACGACCCATCAGTGGTACGCGCCACTCCACCACGTGGATCGGGCTCATTACGCGCGCTTCGCGGCTGCCCGCCCCGAGGCGGTCGTCGACGAGATCGAGCAAACCCTCGAGGAAGCGACGCGGCTGCGTCTGATCAGCGACGTGCCCGTGGGCACGCTTTTGAGCGGCGGACTCGATTCGAGCCTGATCACTGCGATGGCGGCGCGCCACAGCACGGATCTGTCGGCCTTCCATGTCTCGGTCGCCGGCCACCCCGACCTGGACGAGCGGCGTTTCGCCGAGCTGCTGGCGCGCAAATTGGAGATCCCGTTCATCCCACTGGAGCTGAACGGCGAGAATTTCCGCGGCGCTCTCAGCCTGGTGACCGATCTCTCGGACATGCCGCTCAGCCACCCGAACTCGATCGCCTACTACCTGATCAGCAAGATCGCTCGTGACCACGGGGTGATCGTTCTGCTCTCGGGCGAAGGCGCGGACGAGCTGTTCGGTGGCTACCATTGGGCCTATCGCCGGGTGCTCTGGTTGCACCGGCTGCTGCCGTTCTTGCGCTGGCTGCCGAGGCGGCTCCACGAGCTCGCCCAGCTCTTCGTCTACGCCCACGCCGGCATGCCGGTGACCGCGCATCGGTTCCGCGACCTCCTGCCGCCGACGGTCGCCATGCTCGACCGCGGCACCCGCCAAGCCTGGCGCGAACAGTGCAGTGCCTACGCCTTCGTCGATGGATCAGAGCGGCGGGCGGTGCTCGGCAGTATGGCCGCCGACCTCAGCGACTTTCTTACCCCGCTCTTGCGACGCCTGGATCGAACCAGCATGGGCGCCTCGGTGGAATGCCGCGTGCCCTTCCTCGACCACCGGCTCGTGCACAAGGCCATCAATCTGCCGATGGACTACCGGGTGGGCGCGCGGGCCAACAAGTGGATCCTGAAGCGGATCGCCGATGCTTACCTCCCGACCAAGCTGATCCACCGCAACAAGATGGGCTTTCCGGTGCCGCTTGCCGACTATGTGCGACCGCTCGCCTCGACCGCATTCTTCGCCGGCGGCTTCTGCGAGCAGGAACTCGGCCTCCACCCGCTTGGCCTGGAGCGGCTGCTCGCCGATTGGCAGCGCTGGGTCTATTTCTTCTTCGGTCTGGTGACCCTCGAGATCTGGGGGCGCATCCATCTCCGGCGCGAGTCGATCGAGACGATCGACGAGCAGATCCGCAAGCTGGAGCGCGACAGCGGGACGCGTGGCCCCTAGTCGCCGTTGCCCGGCAGGTGGCTCAGATCCGCGCCTGGAAGCACACGGTCGTGGCGAAGGCCTGCCAGATCGAAGCCTTGTGCGGTGCTCCGAAGGTAGTCGAGGACGACCTCGGCGAGCAGGCGATAGCCGGCGGCGTTGGGATGGCCATCCACCTCGAAGAACAGACGTTGGCCCTGGCGCGCTCTGGCCTGGAAATACGGCGTGAGGTCGAGGTACGGTAGCCCGTCCTCGTCGAATTCGGCGGCGAACGGTGCCGTGGCTGGAGGCGGATGGTCGCCGACCAGCGGCAGATAGACCTCCTCCTTCGTGGGCACCAGCAGCACGAGGAATTGGCTACCGGTCTCTTCCGCCAAAGCTTGCGTCTGACTCACGGCATCGAGAACCAGGCGGAAATTGTGGTGACCCGGCTGCGCCATATGTTCGTTGCGGGCATAGATGGCGGGCGCGAGCTGAAGCCGACTGCCATCCGGGAAGTCGATCGTCGTTCCACTGAATCGGGACCCCAAATTTTGTCGGGCATAGCGGAGAAACTTCACCACGTAGCTCTGCTCGAGTTGGCTGCGGATGCTGTTCTGTCCCGCATCCTGGCCGGGGCTCATGCGCCATTCGTCGTAGTTGCCCGGCGATCCGGCCTGCAGCCACTCTTCGAACCGCCCGGCATCGGCCAGATCGTTCCCGGGAAACAGGCACAACAGAACCAGATCCGGGCGCAGAGCCTGGCCGAACGCCTCGTAAACTCTCAAATACTGCTGGGGCGCTGCACCGATCAGGCCGAGATTGACGATCCGAATGCCTGGCAGCCGATCCGCCAGCAGCGCGGTCCATGCGTCCTCGTCGTCGACGCCGTAGCCGAAGGCCATGGAGTCACCCAGCACCACGATCTCGGCATGCTCCGGCCAAGGCGACGGGTTGCGAAAACCGTGCTCGTCGGTGGTGTAGGTGAAGGCAAACTCGCCATCCTCCCGCTCGAATCGGCCCTCATGGTTGGGCGGGTAGACGAAACCGAGATACGGGTGCGCCTGCGAAGCGGTTTCCTGATTGACCTCGCGCCAATGCAGCCTCAGTCGGGCTTCCTCCGGCATCAGCTGCGGGAAGACCCGCAGGGATGCCTCGGCCACCCCCAGCGCCAGCACTCCGCTGGCGCCGAGCAGGGCGAGCGGTGCGACGACGGCTTTGAGGCTTTTCCTCATCGCTCCCCGGCCGTTCACGTCATTGGTGAACTGTCTGTTTAGTTGGCGCTGCGCAGGCGGTTGGCAAGCCTCAGCGACAGCGCAATGACAGTCAAGGTCGGATTGGCATGGCCGGCGCTCGGAAACACTGCGGGCGATGTGAAGGTTGCGCACGCCGAACAGCCGGCAGTCCGGCTCGCCCAGCCTTCGCGGACGGCTTCTGCGAGGAGGAGATCGGCGTCCACCGCCTGGAGCGGCTGCTCGGCGACTGGCAGCGTTGGGGCTATTCCTTCTTCGGCCTGGTGATCCTCGAGATCTGGGGACGCCTCCACTTCCGGCGCGAGTCGATTGAGGCGATCGGCGAGCAGATCCGCAAGCTGGAGCGGGAGAGCGGGGGCGAGGCTCCAGCCCGACCTAGCGCATTTTTCGATCGGCTCGCACCAGCCCGCTCCCCCTCCCAACCACCCCAAGGGTACCATCGGTGGGTGGTTGGGAG
>JBOHKK010000068.1:0-20800 GCA_050729115.1 Geminicoccaceae bacterium
CCACTCATCCGTCTCCATCACCAGCACCCTCCCGCCGCCCCATTACCCGGACAGGCTCCTAGCGCTCGGGCACACCTGCGCGCTCGAGCAGGTACCACTCGGCTGGCTGGGTGCCGAAGGGGAACGCCACGTGCTCCCGGTACGCTGATCGGTCGCAAAGCCGCTGGTGCCATGCGGTCACGTTGGGCAGCTCAGGCCGTGCGATATCCAGATGAAAATATCGATGGATGGCCGATCCAAGCGGAATGTCCGCCATCGTCAAGGGGTCTCCAGCCACATAAGGCTGCTGACCCAGGTGCCCGTCCAGGATCTTCAGCGATGCGCCCAAAGATTTGCTCAAAGACGCGATGGTGCCGGAATCACGCAGCGCCGGTTCTGTTCGTACGATTGCCCAAAACAGGTTGATGTAATCGGGGTAGACCGTGGTCTTGTGCCACTCCATCCATTGGTCGGCGGTCGCCCGGCCCTGTGCAGTATCCGGCATCAGTGATCCGGCGCCGTAGCACCCGCACAGGTAGCGCACGATTGCATTCGATTCCCATAGGATGAACCCTCGATCGTTGATCGTGGGGGTCTTTCCATTCGGGTTCATGGCCAGGTATGCCGGTGTATCTGCGCGTCCAAATGATCCTCCGACGTCGTAACGAACATGCGGCAGGCTCAGCTCGCCGATCGTCCACATGACCGGCAGGACGTTGCTCGCATCTCGCCGTCCCCACACCTCGAGCACTTGGCCACCTCCTTGCGTTCACTCGCACCCTGCGGGCAAGGATACGCCATCATCCGGCCCCGCGCCCACATCGAGCGGATCCAGCACCGAGCCCCGCTCTCGCGGGCGTCGATGAGCCCAGATCCCAAGGCTGGCCATTGACCGATCCCTGCTCGTTCTGGTAGGAATTATTCGCACCAGATGCGAGGATGCTTCCAGGGTTGACGGGGAACATCGTGCAGAACGTCGAGAAGATCAGCATCGCCCTGACGCCGGAGATGGCGGCAGCGGTCCGCGAGGCCGTGCAGAGCGGCGACTACGCATCCACGAGCGAGGTCATCCGCGAAGCGCTTCGCCTTTGGAAGTCCCATCAAGCGGCCCGCGCGCGCGAGGTCGAGGAGCTTCGCCGGGCCTGGCGCGAGGGCATCGAGAGCGGACCGGCAACGCCGCTCGACGTCGCCGAGATCAAGGCGAAGGCCCGGGCGGCGTTCGCAAAGGAGCAGGACCGCAAGCGCCGCGCTTGAATGGCGCGCTACACCAGACGGCCCAAAGCGGCAGCCGATCTCCTCGAGATCTGGCTGTTCATTGCGCGGGACAGCCCTCGGGCAGCCGATCGGCTCCTCGAGCGGATCGAGGCGCAGTGTCGCCTGCTTGCGGACAGCCCTCTCCTGGGTCGTGCCCGCCCGGAGATCGCGCCGGATGCGCGCGTATGGGCGGTCGGGCGCCATCTCATCCTCTACGCGCGGTGATGTAGGGCTGCACGACGATCTCAATGTCGAGGTCGTGCGCAGCGATGTCGGTGTTCATGGACCCGGGGGAAGATCGCGAAGGTTGAACTGGTCGATGCCCCAAATCTCGATGACACGGTTGACCAGAGGTTCTTCGGTCTCGAGGAGATGGTCCACGACCGGGGCCAACGGCGCCCACTGCTCGGCGCGCGTCAAGCCGCTCTCTCGGAGCACGATCAGCCCCGGATGCAAGGGCACGCCCGTTGCCAGGCGCAGAAAGTCGCGCGCGTTCATCGTGACGACGGCGAAGTCGTGCGCGAACGCGTAGCGCCAGACCTCGGGATCGGCAGCCCCCGCGAGCCCGACATGCGCCACGTGCTGGGCATGGATGCCCCGTTCCGCAAGCCGCAGGGCGAGTCTCGGCGAGAGATGCTCGTCGATCAGGAGCCGGATCACCCGTCGCGCGCGAAGGCGAGCGGCTTGCGCGGCCGACCGGGATCGGGCCGGAGCTCCACGAACAGCCGGGCGAAAGCGACATCGTTCTCATCCAGTGCCGGATAGTCCTCGAGAATCTCGGCGACCGGCACGTTCTTCCTGGCCAGCAGACCGATGTGCCGCACCGGCACCCGGGTCCCCTTGAACACGGGCTCCCCGCCGACGAGGTCGGGGCGCGCGACGAGCCGCGCGCGGCCGCGCCGATAAAGGCGCAGGCGCCCGGCCAAGCGCTTGCGCAGCTCGGAAGCATCGATCTCGACCGGCACGGCGCCGATCAGCCTGAGCCGGTCGCCCGTGCGGCGCCAACGACCCGTCGCGCGCAGCCGGCGCGTGATCATTGCATAAAGGTCGCGGCGATCCGCCACACCCAACGACACGGGCAAGGCGGCGAGCAGGTTGAGGTAGAGGATGTCGCGCTCATCGAGCCGTCGTCGGACCGATGCTCCGATGGGGCGGCGTTCCGGCGTCGCGATCTCGCGCGCCAGCTCGTGCCGGATGGACTTTTCCGAAATCTCCGCCAGCACGGCTGCCTCCTTGAGCGAGAACCCGGCATCAGCCACCGTCGCATCCCGTAAATTATGATCCTGACTCGGTCAGAATTATGGCCGCGAGCAGCGCCGCATTCAAGATGCACCAGTCGTTGACCTCGTGGAGCGTCAGTCGGCCGGTTGGGCGTCAAGCCGCGACGACGCGGATGCGGGCGGCCGGGCGCGAGCGGGGTTTTCTGCGGATCACGATCTCGATGTCGCGGTCGAGCGCGGTCAGAAAGGTCATGAGCCGCTCGACCGAGAAGCCCTCGAGCTTGTCGTTCGCGAGCGCCGGGACCTTGGGCTGGGTGATGCCGAGCAGCTCCGCCGCGGCAGCCTGGGTCAGGCGCCGCCTCGCGAGAATCTGGTTGAGCGCGTGAGCAAGTTGGAGCTTCGTCTGCCGCTCCTTTGCGTCGCCCGCTACCGACCTTGTCGGCAAGCCTGTGGCGATCGAGGATCGGTACTCTGTGGCCTCCACGTGAGAGGCATCGGATCGTGGTCCGGCACCCGGCGCCGGTGGTTCGACCGCGGTCGGTCGCCTTGCGGCGGCCCCTCGCCTCGGCCTATAAGGCGCGCCATGGGTGCAAAGCCTGCTACCATGGGGCGAGAGGGGCGGTGCTGACGCTGGCGCTGCCGTTCCCAACGATCGACCCGGTCCTGATCGAGATCGGCCCGTTCGCGATCCGCTGGTACGCGCTCGCCTACATCGCCGGCCTGGTCCTCGGCTGGCAGTACGTCAAGCGCCTGGTGCAGCGGCCCGGCTGGCGCCTGACCCCCACCGACGTCGACGACCTTCTGGTCTACGTGACCTTGGGCGTGGTGATCGGCGGTCGCCTCGGCTACGTCCTGTTCTACCGGCCCGGCTTCTACCTCGAGCATCCGCTCGAGGCGCTCGCGGTGTGGCATGGCGGCATGTCGTTCCACGGCGGCGTGCTCGGCGTGGTCGCGGCCGCCGCGCTGTTCGGTCATCTGCGGCGACGCTCCATTCTCGAGATCGGCGATGCGGTGGGCGCCGCCGCGCCGATCGGCCTGTTCTTCGGCCGGATCGCCAACTTCATCAACGGCGAGCTGTTCGGGCGGGTGAGCGAGGTGCCGTGGGCCGTCGTCTTCCCCCACGGCGGCTCCGAGCCGCGCCACCCCAGCCAGCTGTACGAGGCGGGCCTCGAAGGCCTCGTGCTGTTCGTGGTCATGACCTGGTTCGCCTGGCGCCCGCGCGCGCCCGGCTCGGATGGCCGCCTCACCGGCATCTTTCTGATCGGCTACGGCCTCGCGCGCTCGTTCGCCGAGCTGTTCCGGGCGCCGGATGCGCACCTCGGGTATCTCGTCGGAGGGCTCACCATGGGCCAGCTGCTGTCGCTGCCGATGATCGTGCTCGGCGCGCTCCTGGTCCTGCGCAGCTACGGCCGGGCGCGCGCCAGTCTTGAGCGGTCTTGAGCAGGTGATCGCCGAGGAGATCCGGCGCACCGGGCCGCTCCCGGTCGACCGCTTCATGACGCTTGCCCTGCACCATCCGACCCATGGCTACTACCGGACCCGCGATCCCCTGGGCGCAGGCGGCGATTTCGTGACCGCGCCGGAGCTCAGCCAGGCGTTCGGCGAGGTGGTCGGAGCGTGGCTCGCCCGGGCCTGGCTGGACCTCGGGCAGCCGGCGCCCTTTCGCCTGGTCGAGCTCGGCCCCGGACGCGGCACCCTGCTCGACGACGTCCTGCGCGCGACGCGGCGCGTGCCGGGGTTCCGCGATGGTCTCCACATCCACCTGGTCGAGACCGGCGAGCGCCTGCGCAGGGTCCAGGCGGCGCGCCTCGCCGGCCTTCATGTGAGCTGGCACGCGGATCTCGCCGCGGTGCCGCCCGGCCCGTTGCTGCTGCTCGCCAACGAGTTCTTCGACGCCCTGCCGGTGCATCAGCTGGTCGGCACCGCGCGCGGCTGGCTCGCGCGCTGTGTCGGCCTGGCCGAGGGTGGCCGCCTCGAGTTCCGCCTCGCGGCCTCTCCCTCGCCTCTCGGCGCAGAGCTGCCCGAAGCGACGGCCGGCGCGGTGACGGAGGTCAGCCCGGCGCGAACCGCGCTCGCGCACGCGATCGGCGGGCGCATCTCCCGGGACGGCGGCGTCGCGCTAGTGATCGACTATGGCGCCTGGGTCGAGGGGCCGACCGGCGATACCTTGCAGGCGACCCGCGACCATGGCCCGTGCGACCCGCTCGATGCCCCGGGCACTGCGGATCTGACCACCCATGTGGACTTTCGGGCACTCGCCCAGGCGGCGGGCGACGGCGGCGCCGCGGTCTACGGGCCGGTCCCGCAGGGCACCTTCCTCACGAGCCTCGGGATTCACCTGCGCACGGCGAAGCTCCTGGAACGGGCGGCGCCCGCCCAACAGCGCCAGCTACGCGCGGCGCTGTTCCGTCTGATTGACCCGAGCGCCATGGGCGAGCTGTTCAAGGTCGTGGCGCTCGCCCACCCGGCGGCGCCGGCACCCCCGGGCTTCGCCGCGCCGACGCTTTGGCCATGCTGAGCGCCGCGAATCTCGAGAGGCTCGCCGGCGTCCGCCACGGCTTCTTCACCCGGGCGGGCGGCGTGAGCGAGGGCGAATTCGCGTCGCTGAATTGCGGCTACTCGAGCGGTGACGACGCCCTGCGGGTCGAGACCAATCGCGCGCGCGCGCTCGACCGCCTGGGTATGCCACCCGCGAGCCTGTGCACGGTGCGCCAGGTGCACGGCAGGAACGTGGTGGTGGCGCGTGAGCCGCAGCCGAGACGGCCGACCCTGGAGGCCGATGCCCTGGTCACCGATCGCCCCGGCATCACGCTCGGCGTGCTTTCCGCCGACTGCGCGCCGGTGCTGCTTGCCGACCCGGATGCCGGCGTCATCGGCGCCGCCCATGCCGGCTGGCGCGGCGCGCGTGCGGGCGTGATCGAGGCCACCCTCCAGACCATGGTCGCGCTCGGTGCCGCGCCCGAGCGCATGGGCGCGGCGATCGGCCCGTGCATCGCCCAGGCCTCGTACGAGGTCGGACCGGAGCTTTTGAGGGAATTCACGACCGACGACCCGGGATGCGCCGATCTGTTCGAGCCGGTCGCGGGCTCCGACCGGCTGCACTTCGACCTCAAGGGCTGCCTGCTCCTGCGCCTCGCGCGCGCGGGCATCGCGGCGGCCACGGCGCTGCCGGACGACACCCACGCCGACGCGGCCCGGTTCTTCAGCGCGCGCCGCACCCGCCAGCGTGGCGGGGCGCGCTTCGGTCTGCTGCTCTCGGCGATCGCGCTGGTCGACTGATACCGGGCTCACACCAGCCCGTTCGCCCGGCATCATCTTTCTTTTTTGGGGCGCGCGGCCGACCAGCCAACCCCGCGCGCTGGGGCGCGCGGGCTCTTTTGCGATCCCTTGCGGCCGCCAGGAACTTTCGCTGGTGCGCTGCGTTGCTGCCACGGGGCGCGAGCATTGGTGTCGGGCGCGACGCGGCTGTGCTTCGTCCTCGCCCCGAGTTCAGGCAAGTTTTTGAAGGAGAGCTGCGATGGATCCCAAGATCGGTCTTTCAGAGGAGATGCGCGACCGCATCGTCGGCATCCTCAATGCGACCCTGGCCGACGAGCACGCGCTGTACGTCAAGACGCGCAATTACCATTGGAACGTGACCGGTCCGCAGTTCCATTCCCTGCACGAAATGCTGGAGGAGTTCTACCAGAAGCTGGCGCCGATCGCCGACGACGTCGCCGAGCGGGTGCGCATGATGGGCGGCCGCGCGATCGGCACCATGGCGGAGTTCACCCAGCAGATGCGTCTTGCCGAGGAACCGGGTCAGGCGCCCGAGGCGCGCCAGATGGTCGAGAAGCTGCTCGCCGATCACGAGCAGATCATCCGCGAGCTGCGCCAGGACATCGACGTCGTCGACGACGAGCTGAACGACCGGGGCACCGCCGACTTCCTGACCGGGCTGATGGAGCAGCACGAGAAGATGGCGTGGATGCACCGGGCGTTTCTCGAAGGCCGCGCGGTCGGCCCGTCCGCCTGAGCCACGCACCGCCACGAGGGCTGCGCCCGGTCCCCTGATGCCGGGCGCACGGGACCCCATCCGGCATCAGCGCAGCGGGTGTCGGCTGGCGCAGGCGCGCCATCACGAGCCGGACCGCCGCACGACCCCTCACCCCGGCCAGCACTGGGTGCCGCCGTCGACCCGCAGCACCTGGCCGGAGACGAACGCACCGAGCGGCCCTGCGAACAACTCCACGACCCGCGCCACCTCGTCCACCGTGGCGATCCGCTCCAGCGTGCCTTGCTCGACCATGCGCGCCGGATCGACGGCCCTTGTGCCGAGGAAGCGCGCGGTGCGGGTGTCGCCGGGCGCGAGCGAGTTGACGTTGACGTCGTAGGGCCGCAGCTGCGCCGCGAGGCAGCGCGTGTAGTGCACCACGCCCGCCTTGGCGGTGGCGTAGATCACGCCGTGCGCGCGGCCGTGGAACGCGGCGACCGAGCTGATCGTGAGGATGCGCCCGCGCCGGCGCGCCATCATGCCCTGCCCGACCCGCTGGCAGACCAGGATGGTCGAGAGCAGGTTGCGATCGAGGACCGCGCGCACGTCCGCCTCCTTGATCAGCACCGCATCGTTGGGGTCCGGCTTGCCGCCCGCGGCCGCGATGTCGCCGCCGGCGTTGTGCACCAGGATCTCGATCGGCCCGAGCGCCGCCTCGACCTCCGCCGTCACCCGCGCCACCTCTGCGGCGTCGGTGAGGTCGCCCAGCACGCGGCAGGCCGGCACGCCGTGCGCCTCGCCGATCGCGCGCGCGGTATCGGAAAGCGTCGTGCCCTCGCCGTACTCGGCGGGCCCGTGCTCGCGCATGCCATGGACGCCGACCGCACAGCCCAGCGCCGCGAGCCGCTCGGCGAACGCCCGCCCAAGCCCCCGCCCCGCCCCGGTCACCAGCGCGACCTTACCCTCCAGCATGCGTGCGCCTTCAGCCACGATTCATCCTCCCGCCACGTCGCGTGCCGGACCATGCCACGGCCACAACCGCTCTGGAAAGGCATCGCCGTCCCAGGAGTCGACCCACGCTGATCGGCAAGGTAACGGTGATCCGATTCTGGCGACAGGACTCTGTTCCCGGCGCAGGCACAGGAGCGAATGTTGGAGGCCCTCGACCTCGCCGCGCAGGCCAGATCGCCGGTAGCACCAAGCCGATGAAGGGGCTCGGCTCGGGCGTCTACGAGATCGCATTGCGGTATCGCACGGACGCCTGTCGCGTCGTCTACGCGGTACAGCTCGCCGGCCAACTTTGAGTGATCCACGCTTTTCAGAAGGCCCGGAAGGGTATCGCCACAGCGCAACAGGACATTCATCTGATCAAAGAGCGGATCAGACGGCTGAAGGCGCAACTGACATGACCCACTAAGGGGTTGAGAAACCCGATCGCGCTGCCGGCGCGAAGGGAAGGAGTGAACCAATGTCACACGATCTCGAGCTGGTCCGCGGCAGCGGCAATGCCTTGGCGGGACTTCGGCTATCCCGACGCCGACATCCGGCAGGCCAAGGGCATGCTCGCGGTGCGCATCGTGGCCAGGCTCAACAACCGCAAACTGTCGACCCGACAGGCCGCCGAACTGACCGGCTTTGCCGCCGCCGACTTTTCCCGCGTGCGCAACGCCGACTATGGCCGCTTCACCCTCGACCGGCTGATTCGCAGGCTGCGCGCGCTCGATCAGCAGGTCGAAATCGCCGTGACGGTGCGCGCCCGCGACGAACGCCCGCCAGCTTCGGTGCTTCCGTGAATTGCAGCGATATCATCGAAGGCGACCCCGAGCTGGGACGCTATCTGCACCAGGCCCAGGTTGTTGACAGATGGGCGCCGCTCTGCCCACGCATCTCTGGAACCCGGGCCTCGCCCTCGTGCCTGCCAGCTCTGATCTCGCCCCCGCGCGGGGTTTGTGTTACGCGTCGTCGGCAACGGTGGCGTCATCTGAGGTGTGTGGGCGATGCGCAAGCGGTTCGAGCCAGACGAGATCCTGTTCCGGCAGGGCGATCCCAGCGACTTTGCGATCCTGATCCGCTCGGGCAGCGCGGATGTCCTGCGTCACGTCGGGGAGGAGTCGATCGTGCTCGGCACGGTCCAGGCCGGCGAGTTCGTCGGCGAGATGGGCGTGCTCGAGGGGCGGCCGCGCAGCGCCACGGTGCGCGCCGCCGCGCCGCTCGAGGCCGAGCTGATCGAGCGCCAGGCATTCCTCGATCGGGTGAGCGACGAGCCCGAGCTGGCGCGCAAGCTGCTGGTGCGCATGAGCGTCCGGTTGCGCGACGTCGAGGACCTGCTGACCCGGCTCTACACCCGCGGCAGCGAGGACGCCGGGCGCGGCCAGCTGATCGAGGCGCCGGCGCCGACCACGCCCTCGGTCACGCTGCGGGCGACCACCCCCGGCGCCCGGTCCTTCATCGGCGCCGAGGCGATCGCGATCGCCCGGCTGCCGTTCACCCTCGGTCGCCAGCCCAGTGAGGGCGAGGCGCCCCCGGTGATCACGCCCGACCTCGCGATCCCCGAACCGGGACCGTACCGCCTCTCGCGCGCGCATTTCAGCCTGATCGCGCGCAACGGCGAGGTGGCGGTGCGCGATCTCGCCAGCACGCTCGGCACCGTCGTCAACGACCGGCCGATCGGGCGCGATTTCCCGGTCGACACCGCGCCGCTGCGCCAGGGCGAGAACACGATCGTCGCCGGCGGCAAGGGCTCGCCGTTCGCCTTCGCCGTGACCCTGTCGTGACCCCCTGACCGCATGGCGGGGCGCAAGCCGCGCCAGGGGCCTGGCCGCCGGCAGCCTTGCGGCTCGAGCCGACCACCGGTCGCTTGGGGACCCAGGCGGCAGCGACGCCGCGCAACGTGACGGTCGCGCTCGAAGGAGGTCGATTCGGCCCGATCGATCGAGCGCGGCAGTCGTCTCCAGCACGACCAGGTTCGGTTGCTCTATGACCCACGATCACAGCAAAAGTGAGTCACGAGTGTCTCGTCATCGCGAGCGCACGAAGGGAGCGAAGCAACCCAGGGTGCGGGCTCGTCTGGATCGCCACGACCGCTTCGCGGGCTCGCGATGGCGGGAAAGTGCGGCCTCGCCATGACGGGGAAGTGCGGGCTCGCGATGGCGGGGAAGTGCGGGCTCGCAATGGCGGGGAAGTGCGGGCTCGCGATGACGGGAAAGCGCGGGCTCGCGATGACGTAAGGAGCACGGATTTGTGGGTCCGAGCACTGGTATTCGCAGCGGGGGCCCGGGCGCTTGAAGTTCGCCCGCCGTGGGCCTAGGTGTGGGCGGCGCCTGCCCGCCTCGGAGCCCCGCTCATGCCCGCGCCCGAAGAAGGCCTCGATCTCCTGAAGGCCCTGGCCGACAACCCGCTTCTCACTTACGCCCCGGACGAGCGGCCCGAGGCGGGCATCCCGTTCGATCTGCAATCGGACTACCGGCCGTCGGGCGACCAGCCGCAGGCGATCGCCGAGCTGATCGAGGGCGTGCAGAGCGGCGCGCGCGATCAGGTCCTGCTCGGGGTCACCGGCTCCGGCAAGACCTTCACCATGGCGCACGTGATCTCTCAGGTCCAGAAGCCCACGCTGATTCTGGCGCCGAACAAGATCCTGGCCGCCCAGCTCTACGGCGAGATGAAGTCGTTCTTCCCGAGCAACGCCGTCGAGTATTTCGTCTCGTATTACGACTACTACCAGCCCGAGGCCTACGTGCCGCGCACCGACACCTACATCGAGAAGACCTCGGCGATCAACGAGCAGATCGACCGTATGCGCCATAGCGCGACCCGGGCGCTGCTCGAGCGCGACGACGTGATCATCGTCGCTTCGGTGTCGTGCATCTACGGCATCGGCTCGCCCGAGGTCTACGCCAAGATGGTCCTGAACCTGAGGACCGGCCAACGGGTCGAGCGCGCGCGCCTGCTGCGCGCCCTGGTCGAGCTGCAGTACAAGCGCAACGACCTCGACTTTCACCGCGGCACGTTCCGGGCGCGCGGCGACAGTATCGAGATCTTCCCCGCCCACCTCGAGGACCGCGCCTGGCGCCTGTCCCTGTTCGGCGACGAGATCGAGGCGATGGTCGAGTTCGACCCGCTGACCGGCGCGCGCACCGACACCCTCGATCGGGTCAAGCTCTATCCCAACAGCCACTACGTGATCCCGAAGCCGACGCTCGCCGAGGCGGTGGCCGCGATCAAGGTGGAGCTGAAGGAGCGGCTCGAGACGTTTCGCACGCTCGGCCGCCTGCTCGAGGCCGAGCGGCTGGAGCAGCGCACCATCGCCGATGTGGAGATGATCACCACGACCGGCATGTGCCCCGGGATCGAGAACTATTCGCGGTTTCTGACCGGCCGGCGCCCGGGCGAGCCGCCGCCGACCCTGTTCGAGTACCTGCCCGACAATGCGCTGTTGATCGTCGACGAGTGCCACATCTCGGTGCCCCAGCTGCACGGCATGTACCGGGGCGACTTCCAGCGCAAGTCGACGCTCGCCGAGTTCGGCTTCCGGCTGCCGTCGTGCACCGACAACCGGCCGCTCAAGTTCGAGGAGTGGGAGGCGATGCGGCCGCCGACGGTGTTCGTCTCGGCGACGCCGGGGCCGTGGGAGCTGCAGCAGACCGGTGGCGTGTTCGTCGAGCAGGTGATCCGGCCGACCGGCCTGATCGATCCCGCGTGCCTCGTGCGTCCGGTCGAATCCCAGGTCGACGACCTCATGGCCGAATGCCGGGAATGCGCGGCGCGCGGCCTGCGCGTCCTGGTGACCACGCTGACCAAGCGCATGGCCGAGGACCTGACCGAGTACCTGCACGAGAACGGCATCCGGGTGCGCTACCTGCACTCCGACATCGATACGCTCGAGCGCATCGAGATCGTGCGCGATCTGCGCCTCGGCGTGTTCGACATCCTGGTCGGGATCAACCTTTTGCGCGAGGGGCTGGACATCCCGGAATGCGGCCTGGTCGCGATCCTCGATGCCGACAAGGAGGGCTATCTGCGCTCCCAGACCTCGCTGATCCAGACCATCGGCCGCGCGGCCCGCAACATCGACGGCCGGGTCATCCTCTATGCCGACCGCCTAACCGGCTCGCTCGAGACCGCGCTCGCCGAGACCGAGCGCCGGCGCGCCAAGCAGCAGGCGTTCAACGAGGCGAACGGCATCACGCCCGAGAGCATCAAGAAGTCGGTCGGCGACATCATCCGCCACGTCGCCGAGCACGACTACGTCACCGTCGACGTCGGCGCGGACGGCCAGGCCTCGTTCGCGGGCATGGACCTCAAGAGCTACATCGGCGAGCTCGAGACCAGGATGAAGGACGCCGCGGCGAATCTCGAGTTCGAGGAAGCCGCGAGGTTGCGCGACGAGATCCGCCGCCTCGAGGCCTCGGAGCTCGGGGTCAAGCTGGCGCCCACCGCCCGCGCCCCGGCCCGCGCCGAGCACCAGCGCCTCAAGACCGAGCAGACCCGCGCCCGCGCCCAGCGTCTCGCCAAATCCCGCCGCCAGCGCGCCGCCTCCACCCGCCGCTGACCTCGCTCCCCGGCCGCGAGCGCGGACAGACCCGCGCCCGCCTGGCCACCCCTGCAACCGTCCTGCGCCGGCATCACCGCCGAAGGTGGCCACGCCCCAAAACGCTAACGTACTGAGATTCAGACCATTCTCGAATTCGTTTGGTTTTGCGTGCGAACCTTTTCAGCCCTGCGCCATGGCGCACCACGACCTTCGGGGTGAACCGGCTGGTGATCATCGGCCCCATGGCATCGTAATTCCCTGCTTCGCCGAACCGGTCATAGGACCATATTCCCTTAGGGATGTCAAGCGGGTCGCACGGTCGCCAGCCACTCACGCGCATGCAGGTGTTTGATGTTCGATGACGGATCAGCGCAGGATCGGGTTTTGCGGGTGCGGGCCTGAGGTTGTAGGATGATGAGGATGGTGGCACGCGGAGGATGGCAAGTGGCCGAGCCGGCACCCAAGCTCTGGACGCTCGACGAGTTCCTGGCGTTCGACGACGGCACAGACACGCGCTACGAGCTGTTCGACGGCCAGATCGTCGCCATGGCCCCCGCCTCGGACGTCCACGGCGCGCTGGTCATGCGTCTCGGTCGCCGGATCGGCAATGCCCTTCGACCGGGATGCGAGGTCATCGGCGAGGCCGGCATCGTCCCGCCCGAGCGCGCCGACAGCTATTACCAGGCCGACCTCGCGGTCACCTGCGCCGGGCTGACCGGACAGCAGTTCGTCGCCGAGCCGATCCTGATCGTGGAAGTGCTCTCACCGTCGACCGCGGCCACCGATCGCGAGCGCAAGCTCCCCGACTACCGCACGATCCCCTCGCTCCAGGACATCCTGGTGGTCTCGAGCAGCGAGCCGCGGATCGAGCACTTCCGCCGCGAGCCGGACGGCTGGAAGATCCACGACCTGCGCGGCCAGGGCACCCTGCACCTTGAGGCGTTCGACCTCACCCTCGACCTCGCCGACCTGTACGCCGGCGTCCTGACCCCCGGCGTAGCCCAGGCCGAAGGTTCGTCCCGCGATCACCGTCGCAGCTCGTAGGGCCTGATCAGCGACTCGGCGGGGATGCCGAAGGTCTGGTGCAGGCGCCAAGCCATTCTCAGCGTAAGGTGGCGGCGGCGATTGAGGATCTCGGACACGCGCGCCCGCGAGCCGATCGCGGCTTCGAGGTCCTTGCGCGTCAGCCCGCGCTGCTCCATGGCGAATTCGATCATGTCGATCGGATCCGGTGGGTCGATCGGCCAGCGCCTGTTCTCGTACTCGTCCACGAGCGTCGCCAGCACCTCGAGGCGATCGTGCTCGGGCGTGCCAGGGGTAGCATGCCAAAGCCGCTCGATCTCGGACAGCGCGGCCGCGTGCTCCCGGTCGTCGCGAATCGGCTTGATCTCGACGGTCATGGCAGGTCCTCAGTGTCGGTCCACGGTCGCGGCATCGATGCGATCGTACTCGGCGCGCGTTCCGATGAACTTGATGAAAACGATCCGAGCCGAGAACTTGATGGCCACGATCAAACGGTAGTCGCCGCCGCAAACATCGAATGCAGCCCGCTCGTTGTTGATGATGCTCGCCTTGGAAAACACTCGTCTGACGTCCGCCATCCTCGACCAATCCGCCCGACGAACCACGCTCAACCAGTCGCGCAGAGGTCGTTCGGTCTCACGGTGGTTGCGCCAGTACTCGGCCAGCGTGTTGCGAGCGATGATCCGCACCTGGGTAATATAGGAAGATCCCAATGTGGGATCAAGCGCGGCGAAGGACGCCTGCGTCGCCGATGCTGATGGTCATCTCGCGGGCATCGAGCAGGAGCCTCTCGGCGGCAATCGGTCGCTCGCGCCGCGGGCGTGCAGCGCGGCCCAGATGCGGGCGGGGGTGGCGGGCATGTCGAACGTGGTGATGCCGCGGGTCGCAAGCGCGTCGACGATGGCGTTCATCGCCGACGGCAGCGAGCCGGCGACCCCGGATTCGCCGGCGCCCTTGGCGCCGAGCGGGTTGTTCGCGCACGGCACGCCGTGATGCGCCAGAGCGAGCGCCGGCAGATCCGTCGCGCGCGGCATCGGGTAGTCCATGAACGAGGCGGTGAGCAGCTGGCCCGCCTCGTCGTAGAGCACCTGCTCGCCCAGGACCTGGCCGAGGCCCTGAGCGACGCCGCCGTGGATCTGCCCCTCGACGATGGTCTCGTGCAGGATGGTGCCGACGTCGTCGATCGCGGCGTAGCCGACCACCGCGACGAGCCCGGTGTCGGGATCGATCTCCACCTCGCAGACATGGCAGCCGTTGGGAAAGCTCATCTGCGGCGTGGTGAACGTCGCCACCGAGTCGAGCCCGCCGGCGAGATCCGCCGGCAGATCGCCAACCTGCGCCCGCGCCGCCACCTCCAGGATGCCGATCGTGCGGTCGGTGCCGCGCACCCGGAAGCGACCGTCCTCGAACGCGATGTCGTCCGCCGCCGCCTCCAGGATGTGCTCGGCGAGGCGCCGGCCCTTGCCGATCGCCTGGTCGCAGGCGAGGACCGCGGCGCTGCCGCCCATCATGATCGAGCGAGAAGCGACGCTGGGGATGCCCTCCGGCACCTCGTCGCTGTCGCCTTCGATCAGCCTGACCCGCTCCAGCGGCACGCCGAGCCGCCGGGCGATCAGCGGCGGGAAGGTGCTGAGGTGGCCCTGGCCCATGGCCTGCGCGCCGATCCTGAGCGCCACGCTGCCGCCCTCCTCGAAGCGCAGGTCCGCGCTCTCCTCGAGGATCCCGCCCGCGACCTCCAAGAAGCAGCACAGGCCGATGCCGCGCAGCCGGCCGGCCGCGGCGGCGGCAGCGCGCCGCGCCGGAAAGCCCCGCCAGTCGGCGAGCGCCAGCGCCTTGTCCATGACCGCCTCGAACTCGCCGCTGTCGTAGATCTGCCCGTTGGCCGCCGCGTAGGGCATCGCGCCCGCCGGGATGAGGTTGCGCCGGCGCAGCTCGACCCGGTCGATGCCGCTCTGGCGGGCGGCCTGGTCGATCAGGCGCTCGATCAGGTAGATCGCCTCCGGCCGCCCGGCGCCGCGATAGGGGCCAAGCGGCGCCGCGTTGGTGAACACCATCCGCACGCCGATCCGGATCGCCGGGACCCTGTAGACGCTGGACAGGCAGTTCTTGGTGTTCATCGTCGCGAAGATCGCCGCGAACGTGGAGACGTAGGCGCCGATGCCGACGGCGGTGCCGACCCGCAGGCCCAAAAAGCGGCCGTCGCCGTCGAGCGCCAGCTCGCCCTCGAGCAGGCCGTCGCGGCCATGGGTGTCGGAAAGGAAGCTTTCCAGCCGGCTGGCCGTCCACTTCACCGGCCGGCCGACCTTCTTCGCGGCGTAGAGCAGGGCGGCGTACTCGGGGTAGGTCTGGACCTTCATGCCGAAGCCGCCGCCGACCTCGTGGGTCAGCACCCGGATCTGCCGCCGCGGCACACCGAACACGTGGTCGGCGAGCAGCCGGCGCACCATCGCCACGCCCTGCGTCCCGGCGATCAGGGTGTAGCGTGCCTCGGCGGGATCCCAGACCCCGATCGCGGCGCGCGGCTCGAGCGCGCTCGGCGCCACCCTCGTGTCGCGCAGCCGGAGCCGCGCGACCTGCGCCGCCCCGGCAAACGCCGCTTCGATCGCCGCCTCGTCGCCATCGGCCCAGTCCAGCGCCAGGTTGTCCGGCGCCTCGGGCCAGATCGCCGGCGCCTCGGGTCGGAGCGCGCGGACCACGTCGGCTGCCGCCGGCAGCTCCTCGAGGTCGAGCTCGACCCGCTCGGCGGCGTCCAGCGCCTGTTGCGGCGTCTCGGCGACGACGATCGCGACCGCCTCGCCGACATGGCGGACCCGGCCCGTGGCCAGCACTGGGATCGGCGACGCGACCATTGGCCTGCCGTCGCGACCCGGGAACACGGCGGCCGGCGGAATGCCGCCCAGGCCGTCGGCGGCGACCTCGGCGCCGGAGAAGACACCCAGCACGCCCGGCATGGCGCGCGCCGCACCCGCGTCGATCCCGCGCAGCTCCGCGTGCCCGACCGGCGCCCGCACGAAGACGGCATGGGCCTGGCGCTCGAGGCTCACATCGTCCGTGAACCGCGCCTGGCCGGTGATCAGGACGTCGTCCTCGCGGCGCCAGCGCTCAGCCCCGCCAAAACGCATCGGGTGATCGGCCATGTCGCCTCCCGTCTCGGGGCCGGCCTCGGACAGACGGCTGCCAGGACGACCTCATGCGCCCAAGCAGCCGGTCGCCGGCGCTGCCGGTGCCCCGATCGCGGCTCGCGACGAGCACCGCGCCGTTCGTTATCCCTTTGGTCGTTATCACAGGTTCGTGCTATCCAGCGAGCGATAATCAGGGGCGTCCCCGTCCGCTCTTCGGCAGCGGTGGACCACGTCAGGGAGAACATCCGTCATGCGACCATCAGCTCGAGTAGCCGTCCGGACGCGAACCGCTGCGGGCGTTGCCGCGCTCGCCGTCGCCATCGGGTACGGCGCCGCCGGGGCGGCTGCCCAGGACGGCCCGATCAAGATCGGCCTGCTGGCGCCGATGACCGGGGTGCTGGCGACCTCGGGCGAGGACATGGCGAACGGCTTCAAGCTGTCCTGGGAGAAGGCGGGCTACATGGCCGGCGGCCGCGAGGTCGAGGTGATCGTCGCCAACACCGAGTGCAACCCCGACAACGCGCTCACGCAGGCGCGCCGCCTCGCGTTGCAGGAGGAGGTCGACGTCATGGTCGGGCCGCTCTGTGGCCACGAGGGACCGGCGGTGGCGCAGGTCAGCCAGGAGACCGGGGTGCCGCTGGTCATGGACCCGGCCGGCGCCGATGCGGTCACCAAATGGGATCGCACGCCGACGGTGGTCCGGACCGCGGTGTCGTCCAGCCAGATCGGCCATCCGTTCGGCGACTATCTCTACAACGTCGCCGGCTTCCGCCACGTCACCTTCGTCGCCCAGGACTACACCTTCGGCCAGGAGGTCGCCCTCGGTGCGATCCGCACCTTCGAGGAGGCCGGAGGCAAGGTCGACGCGGTGATCTGGAATCCGATCGCGACCAGCGACTATGGCCCGACCATCTCGGCGATCCCGAGCGACACCGAGGCCGTCGCCGTGGTGCTGGTCGGCGCCAACCGGGTGCGGATGTTCGAGGCATGGTTCAACTTCGGCATGGACCGCAAGATGCCGATCGTCGGCGGCTATTGGCTCCAGGCCGACGTCCTGCCGCAGATGGACGACCGCGCGGTCGGCCTGATCGGCAACTGCCTGGTCTACGCCGCCGGCATCGACACGCCGGAGAACCAGGCGTTCGTCGACGCCTACGTCGAGGCCCACGGCCAGATCCCGTCCTGGTTTGCCGAGAGCGCCTATACCGCGGCACTGTGGGTCAAGACCGCGATCGACTCGATCGACGGCAAGGTCGAGGACCGCGACGCCTTCCTGGCCGCGATGCGCACGGTCAAGGTGCAGGCGCCGCGCGGGCCGGTGCAGCTCGACGCCTACGACAACCCGATCCAGAACGTCTACGTCACGGAGGTCCAGAAGGTCGATCACCCCGAGCTCGGGGAGGTCCTGATCAACGTGCCGGTGAAGACCTACGAGGCGGTATCACAGTTCTGGACCTGGGAGCCGGAGGCGTTTCTGGCGCGCGGGCCATACCAGCGCTGAGCGCGGCCGGCCGCGTGCGGGGGCGCGGCGTCGCAGCCCGTGCCCCGCGCCGTCCCCCGCCATGGAAGCCGTCATCATCCAGGCGATCAACGGCGTCTCGCTGGCGGCGCTGCTGTTCCTGCTGGCGAGCGGCTTCTCCGTCTCGTTCGGGCTGATGCGCGTCGTCAACATGGCGCACGGCGCCTATTACCTGCTCGGCGGCTACATCGGCCTGTCGATCATCGACTGGACCGGCAGCTTCCTTTTGGGCCTGTTCGGCGGCGGCCTGGCGATGGCGGTGATCGGCTTCTTCATCGACCGCCATTTGATTCACCGTACCGGTGGCAACCATCTGGCGCAGGTGCTGCTCACGGTCGGCGTCGCGTTCGTGATCGGCGACGTGGCGCTCGCGATCTGGGGCGGCGACAACCTGATGGTGCCGGTGCCGGATAGCCTGCGCGGCCCGGTGATCCTGCCGGGCGAGCTGTACTATCCGAGGTACCGCTTCGTGATCATCGGCTTCGGGCTTGCCGTGGGCCTCGTCCTCTGGCTGCTCTATCGGCGCACCCAGATCGGCGCGATCGTGCGCGCCGGCGTCGACGACCGGGAGATGGTCGCGGCCACCGGCATCGACATCGACCGGCTGTTCGTTCTGGTCTCGGGCCTCGCGGCATTCCTGGCCGGGCTCGCGGGCGTGGTCGGCGGCGCCTTCCTCACGCTGCATCCGGGCGCGGAGTGGGAGATCCTGGTCTACGCCCTGGTCGTGGTCATCGTCGGCGGCCTGGGCAGCCTCGAGGGCGCCATGATCGGCAGCCTGATCGTCGGCCTCCTCGATGCCTACGGGCGCTGGCTGCTGCCGGAGTTCTCCTATTTCGTGCTGTTCGGGCCGATGGTCCTGCTGCTCCTGGTGCGGCCCACCGGCATCCTGGGGCGCGCGGGCTAGGAGTCCGTCTGGAAATGCGGACGTTTGACGAGGTGACGGATGGCTGAGGGTGCGGCTCGGCATGGCGGGGCCAAAAAGGGGTCAGACCCCATTTACGCGAAAGAAAAGGAAGAAAAGGGGGAAAGAAAAGGAAGGAAGAAAAGGGGTCAGACCCCATTTACGACGGCAAGAAAAGGGGTCTGGCCCCGTTTACCCATGATGCCGTTTCTCGTTTACCCTAGTCCGGTGCGCCGGCAATGGCCCGTCATGCTGGCCGCGCTGGCCGTGGCCGCCGTCGCGCCCGCGCTGACCGGGGAGTTCTGGACCGGGCTGATCCTGCAGGCGTTGATCTTCGGCCTGCTGGCGCTCTCGGTCGATCTGCTGCTCGGGCACGCCGGGCTGTTCTCGCTCTGCCACGCCGCCTTCTTCGCCGTCGCCGCCTACACCGTGGCGATCCTGGAGGTCCGCCATGGCGTCCCGACCCTGGCGGCGGTGCCGGCCGGGATCCTCGCGAGCGCGCTTCTGGCGGCAGTGTTCGGCCTGTCGGTGCGGACCCGCGGCGTCTATTTCATCCTGATCACCATCGCGCTCGGCTACGTCGTCTGGGGCGTCGCCTACCGCTGGTCGTCGTTCACCGGCGGCGACAACGGCATCACCAACGTGCCGCTGCCGGCGGTCGGCAACTGGCGGATCGAGAACCTGCAGCAGTACTACTACCTGGCGCTCGCGGTGATCGCGCTCTGCACCGCAGCCTACGCCGTGCTCGTCGCCTCGCCCTTCGGCCTGGCGCTGCGCGGCATCAAAGGCAGCGAGAGCCGGATGCGCAGCCTGGGCTACGCGCCCGGACGCCACCTCTACGCCGCCTTCGTCATCTCCGGCACGCTCGCCGGCATCGCCGGCGTGCTCTACGTGCACTACAACCGCTTCGTGAACCCGGTCGCGGCGTCGTTCCCGATCTCGGTCGAAGCCGCGCTGATGGTGATCCTCGGCGGCACCGGCACGATTCTCGGGCCCTTCCTCGGCGCGGCCATCATCCTGGCCTTGCGCAACTGGGTCAGCAGCTTCTTCGACCATTACAACACGGTGCTGGGCCTCGTGTTCATCGCCACGGTGCTGTGGGCGCCGCACGGCATCGTCGGCCTGGCGCAGCGACTGTTCGGCCTGCGCTCACGGAGAACGGGCGATGCCCGAGCCGGCGATCGCGGTTGATCGGCTGACCAAGCAGTTCGGCGGGCTACGCGCCGTCGACGGCGTCTCGCTCAGGGTCGAGGCCGGCGAGCGCCGCGCTCTGATCGGACCGAACGGCGCCGGCAAGACCACGCTGTTCCACTGCATCACCGGGACCATGCCCTGCTCGTCCGGCACCATCTCCCTGTTCGGTCGCGACGTCACCCGGCTCAAGGAGAACGCCCGCACCGCGCTGGGAATGGGGCGGACCTTCCAGATATCCAATCTGTTCGACGAGCTTTCGGTGCGCGAGAATCTGGCCTTGGCGCTCCTCGGCAAGAGCCGGCGCAAGTGGCTGATGCACCACCCGGTGGACGAACTGCCCGATCTCGACCACCGGCTCGAGGAACGCCTCGCGGCCGCGGCTCTGCACGACCGTGCCGGGGAGCCGGTCCACACCCTGTCCCATGGCGAGCGGCGCCGGCTCGAGCTGGCGCTGGCGCTCGGCACCGACCCGCGGGTGCTGCTCTTGGACGAGCCCTGCGCCGGCCTGTCGCCGAGCGAGCGCCAGGACTTCTCGCGGCTGATCGCGGCCTTGCCGCGCGCCGTCACCATGGTGCTGATCGAGCACGACATGGACATAGCGCTCGGCCTCGCGGATCGCGTGACCGTGCTGCACAACGGCGCCGTCATCTTCGAGGGATCGCCCGCGGCGGTGCAGCGCAACCCGCAGGTGCGGGAGGTCTACTTTGGCAAGGTCTGAGCCGCTCCTGTCGGTCCGGGACATCCATACCTTCTACGGCTACAGCTACGTGCTGCAGGGCGTCAGTCTCGAGCTGCGCGCGGGCCAGGTGGTCGCGATCCTGGGCCGTAACGGCATGGGCAAGACCACGCTGATCCGCTCGATCGCGGGTCTGACGCCGCCGCGCCGCGGCGAGGTGCGCTTTTGCGGCGAGCCGCTCGCCGGCCTCTCGCCCTACGCCATCGCGCAGCGCGGCATCGCGCTGGTGCCCCAGGGGCGCCGCATCTTCCGCTCGCTCACGGTACGCGAGAATCTGGAGCTGCCGACCACCGGCTCTGGGAGAGATACTGGAGCGATGGACAGCGAACGGCCGACGGTCGGGTTCCTC
>JBOHKK010000069.1:0-20716 GCA_050729115.1 Geminicoccaceae bacterium
GCTTTCGACCACGTCCTCCGGGAGATCGCCGAACGCCGTGGCTCGGGTCCACAGGCCGAGCTTGCTGGAGAGAAAGGCCATCTCGTCGATGCCGTCGTTCAGGCGTAGCGCGCGGCGCGGTGGCAGCCGAAACGGGCACCGGTCCTCATTCCATTCGGCTCGGCAGCCAGGCGACGATCTCGGGGAAGAAGTAGAGCAGCACCACGAAGCCGAGCAGGATGAAGACGAAGGGCAGCACGCCGTAGACGATCTCCGCGAGCGGCACGTCCTGGCTGATCCCGCGCAGCACGAACAGCACGATGCCGACCGGCGGCGTGATCAGGGCGACCTCGATCATCAGCACGAGCGCGATGCCGAACCAGATCGCGTCGAAGCCGAGTGAGGTGACGAGCGGAAAGGCCACCGGCAGGGTCATCAGCATCATCGAGATCGGGTCGATGAACATGCCGAGGACGATGTAGATCAGGCCGATCGCAGTCATCACCATCCAGGGCGCGAGCTCGGCCGCTTCGACCACCTCGACCATCGTGCGCGGCAGCCTGAGATAGTCGAACACCCAGCTCAGGATCGAGGCGCCGATCACGATCAGAAGGAGGAACGCCGTGACCCGGACCGTCTCCAGCGCCGTCGCGTAAAGGGTCGATGGCGTGAGGCGGCGCCGCAGCACGCACAGGAGGAAAGCGACCGCCGCCCCGATCGCACCCGCTTCGGTCGGGGTCGCGATGCCGGCGTAGAGCGAACCGAGCACGGCCACGATCAGGACCACGAACGGCAGCGTCCCGAGCAGGGAACGGACCTTCTCGGCGACGGTGTAGGGCTCGCCGGCGGGCGCCGCCCCCGGCACCAGCTTCGACCAGACGAACACCCCGGTCATGAAAGCGAGCGTGAGCAGCAGCCCGGGCACGATGCCGGCGACGAACAGCACGGTCACCGGGGCGCCGACCGTGACGCCGTAGATGATCATGGCGATGCTCGGGGGAATCAGAATCCCGAGCGTGGCGCCGGCGGCGACCACGCCGTAGGTGAGCCGCGTGCTGTAGCCGCGCCGGACCATCTCCGGGCAGGCGACGGTGCCGAGCGTCGCGGCGGTGGCGATGCTCGAGCTTGAGACGGCCGCGAAGATCGTCGAGGCGCCGACGCTCGCATAGGCGATGCCGCCCGGCACCCGGCCAAACCAGCGCATCAGGGCATCGAACATCTCGGTGCTCACGCCGCTGCGGAACAGCAGGCCCCCCATCAGCACGAACATCGGGACGGCCGTGAGCGCGAAGGTGTTGACGCTGCTCCAGGACCGTTCGGCAAGGACCGAGAGCTGCGGCTGGGGCAGGAGGAAGTAGAGCCCGTACATGCCGGCAAGGCCCAGCGCCAGCGCGATCCGCACGCCCAGCAGCAGAAGCAGCATGAGCACGAGGATGAGCAGGATCGTCACCGGCACGAGTGAAAGGCCGCGCGCCGACCAGAAGACCACCGCCGCGAGCAGGATGATCGCAAGCGCCGGAACGGCGATCCGGATGCCGCTCCACGCGGTCATCGCCACGGCGAATCCGACCAGGATGCTCACGCTGCCCCAGTCCAGTCGCGTGCCATCGATCATCACGAGGAACGGGCCAAGCGCGTAGAGAACGATCGCCAGCACCACCGCCACGGCCGGGGCGCTCCAGCGTGCCAGCGCTCCGGCCGGCGGGCGCAGGCGGTAGATGTCGGCGAGGATCGCCAGGATGAAGGTGACGTAGCCGACCGAGACGGGCAGTTCCGGAATCCATTGCGGCGTCGCCAAGAGGCCCCAGTCCCGGGAATCGTTGACGTATTCCTGGTAGTTGAACGCGATCATCTGCCAGGCCCCGAACACCACCACGAACAGACCGAGCCAGATGGCGACCAGCTCGACCCGTTCGCGCATCGCGGGGCCGAGAGCGCCGAGCAGCAGCTCGACCCGGATGTGGCTGCCGGAGCGCTGCCCGGCCGCGAGCGCCATGAAGGTCATGCCGACCAGGATGTACGTCGCGACGTCGGGAGCCCAGTAGGTCGGCTCGTTGAACAGGTAGCGCGAGAAGACGTCGAAGCAGATGATCCCCGCCATGGCCAGGAGCGCCAGCGCGCTCAAGGCGCCGGCGACGCCGGAGAGGCGATCGATCAAGCTCACGACGATGAAGGTCTCGGCCTCGCTTCGCGCAGAAGGTCGCTCCGCCGACACGTGCGCATCATGCGCATCCATGACCCGACGCCTCCCCGAGCATCCTTTTCTGATGCCTCGTCGTTGAGCGGCCTGCGGCGGCTGCCCCGCAACGGCACGCGCCCGCCCGCGACGACCCGTCAGCCGTATCACGCCCCTGCCGCAGCGAGCAATCCGCAATCATATTGTATGATCATCGTAATGCATGCTAGTAGGACGTTTCGCGCATGGCTCTCGGACCGCCTGCCAAGGTGGTTCGAGAGACGGGCGTGCACCAAGGGCCGAAGGTTGCGCGGCACCTCGGACCCGGGCGACCGATGCGCTCGGGCAGCAGAGTGCAACGAAAACGCCGCTCGAAAAGGAGGCAACGATGGACCGAGACGTGATCAGCGTGTTCCAATCCCACGCTCGCCTGGCCCGGCCAAGGCGAGGCCGGTCGATGAGCGGGCTTGCAGCAGGCGCTGTCGCGCTCGGCGTGCTGCTCGCCGGACTGCCGGTGAAGGCGCAGGAGTTCGACCTGACGCTCGCCGTGATCCCCAGCCCCAACACCGCCTATGCGGCCATGATCTCGAGCGTTCCGGAGCGGATCGCGACGGCGACCGAGGGGCGGGTCGCCATCACCGTCAACGACTCGCTGGTCGGCGGCCCGCAACTCGCCTCCGCTGCGCGCGACGGTCGGGTGCCGATGTCGGGCACGGTGCACACCTACCTGGCGGCCGAAGAGCCCCGGATGGGCATCTTCAACCTGCCCGGCCTGATCAACAACATGCCCGAGTACAAGTTCGTCTGCGACGCCTTTTGGTGCGACGATCTCGCGCAGCTCTGGTCCGAGAAGTGGAACAGCGTCGTGCTCGCCGAGGGCGCGTGGTGCGTGCAGCAGCTGTTCTCGAAGGAGCCGATCCACACGCTCGAGGATTTCGAGGGCAAGCGGCTGCGCGTCCACAACCCGCAGACCGCGACGCTCATGGATGCGGTCGGCGCCAAGCCCGTGCCCTTGCCGACCTCGGAAATCATGCCCGCGCTCGAGCGCGGCGTGATCGACGGCCTGTTCACCTCCACCTGCTTCGGCCACGGCCAGGAATACTGGCGGATCGCGAAGAACGTGCAGAACTGGAGCCTCGGCCCGATCAACGGCTGGGCGGTGATCGTCAACAACGACACCTGGGAGGAGATCCCGCCCGACCTGCAGGCGGCGATCCGGGCCGAGATGGCGGAACTCCAGACCGAGGCGCTGACCGGCTACTACGGCTTCGTGCGCACCGCGATGGAGGAGATGAAGGAGCAGGGCGTGGAGTTCTGGGTCGCGCCGCAGTCCGAGCTCGAGCGCATCTTCGATCCGAAGTACACCGAACCGGTCTACCAGTCGTGGTACGACCGCGCCGCCGAGGTCGGCTTCGACGGCGAGGCCTACGTCCAGCGTGTCCGCGAGGTGCTAGGCAAGGATCTCGGCCTGTAGAGGCGAGTCAGGGTCGGCGCGGAGCATGCCCGGGGATCAGGCAATCCGCCGATCGCGGCGCCGCGCCCTCGCGGTTGCCGGCGCCCCGGGCCGCGATCTTCGGTCCGGCTCCGGCCGCCGCGCGGCGAGGACGGCGCGTCGGCGCCGGCACGGGACCGCCGGCCGATGACCTCGAGCACGCCGCAGTACGATTTCCGGGTGCACCGGATCGCGGCGCCGCTCCGCCGCAGCGTGACCGAGAGCATTCGCAACGCCATCGCCGCGGGCCTGTTCAAGGCCGGCGAGCGCCTGCCGGAGCGCGACCTGTGCGAGATGACCGGGGTCAGCCGCACGCTGGTGCGCGAGGCGCTCCGGCAGCTGGAATCGGAGGGCCTGATCCAGGTGGTCGCTCATCGCGGTCCGATCGTGGCGCGGGTCACGCCCGAGCAGGCGGAGGGCATCTATCAGGTGCGGATGGAGCTCGAGGGACTGGCCAGCCAGCTGTTCGCCGAGCGCGCCGACGACGCGCAGCGCGAGGCTCTGAAGGCGGCCCTGGAGGAGGTCAGGCGCTCGTACCAGTCGAGCGACGGCATCGTCCGCCTGAACGCCAAGAACCGGTTCTACGAATGCCTGATCGAAGGCTCCGGCAACGAGGCGCTCGGGATCACGCTCCGGATGCTCAATTCCAGGGTGATGCTGCTCCGCGCCACCTCGCTGAAGGCGCCGGGGCGGATGAGCGCGAGCCTCGCCGAGCTACAGGAGCTGATGGACGCGCTCATGGCCGGCGACGGCAAGGCGGCGCGCCAGGCGGCGACGCGCCACGTGCAAAAAGCCGCGGCCGCGGCGATCGAACTGTTGCGGGCCGAGCAGATCTCGGCGGCCGACTAGGCCAGCGCGGGGAGCGGAGTCGACAACGATGACGGGCTCCACCTTGGGGCCCGCGCAGGGAGGCGGCGCGAGGCGATGACGAAGCCAGGCCACGATCTCGGGTTCGTCGGGCTCGGGCGGATGGGCGGCCCGATGGTGGGACGCCTGCTCGATGCCGGGCACGAGGTGACGGTGTTCGACGTCAGCGAGGAGGCCGCCCGGCCCCTGGTCGAGCGCGGGGCGGCGCCGGCCGGCTCCGCGACCGAGGTCGCGTCCGCCGCCGAGATCGTCATGACCAGCCTGCCGACCCCGGACGTCCTCCACGAGGTGGCCCTCGGCGAGGCCGGGATCGTCCACGGCTCGCGGGTGAAAGCCCTGGTCGACCTCTCGACCACCGGCCCGGGCACCGCCAAGAGGGTCGCCGAGGGTCTCGCCATCCGCGGCATCCAGTGGGTCGACGCGCCGGTGAGCGGCGGCGTCAAGGGTGCCTGCGAGGGCACGCTCGCGGTGATGGTGTCCTGCCCCAAGGCGACGCTCGAGGTGATCCGGCCGATCCTCGCGGCCTTCGGCAGGATCTTCTTCGTCGGCGAGAAGCCGGGGCTCGCCCAGGTCGCCAAGCTCGGCAACAACCTGCTCGCCGCGGCGGCGCTGGTGATCTCCTCCGAGGCGCTCGCCATGGGCGTCAAGGCCGGGCTCGATCCCAAGGTGATGATCGACATCATCAACGCCGGCAGCGGCCGCAACAGCGCCACCCAGGACAAGTTCCCGCGCGCGATCCTGCCCGGCACCTTCGATTTCGGCTTCGCGACCGGCCTCTCCTACAAGGACGTCCGGTTGTGCGTCGACGAGGCGGAGGCGCTCGGGGTGCCGATGGTGCTGGGCGCGGTGGTCCGCCAGATGCTCGCGGTGACCAACGCCAGGTTCGGCCCGGACTCCGACTTCACCTCGATCGCCAAGGTGGTCGAGGAGTGGGCCGGCGTCGAGATCCGTGGCTGACATGCCGGCCTCCTGTCCGCCAGAGGCCCGCCCGCAGTTCGGGCCGGGCGAGAATGGCGCATCCACGGCGCCTTTTCGCGCCCGGACCGCGGTCATCGATCCGCCGGAGACCGCGGCGTGAGCGAGACCCAGATCCTGCTCGAGAGCTTTCTGCAGGCGTTCGCCGCCGGCGCGCTGGTCGGCGCGATCTACGGCCTGATGTGCGTCGGCCTCGCGATGATCTTCGGCATCATGCGGGTGATCAACTTCGCCCAGGGCGACTTCATGATGCTCGGCATGTACATCGCCTTCTACGCCTTCACGCTCTTGGGCGTGCAGGCGGCGTTCGGCGGGATCTTCGGGCCCTACGTCGCCACCGTGATCGCGGCGCCGGTCCTGTTCGCGTTCGGCTATCTCATTCACAAGGCGCTGATCTCGAAGGTGACCGGCGTCCGCAGCGCCGTGCTCGAGGGCGAAGGCCATTACGCCCAGCTCATCCTCACGCTCGGCATCGCACTGATCATGCAGAACGGCGCCATGATCCTGTTCGGCTCGGAGCTGGTCTCGATCCAGACGCCACTCTCCAGCGTCGCCTGGGAAATCGGCCCGTTCTGGGGCGACTTCGTCAGCGTGTTCGTCAACAAGTCGCGCACGGTCTCCGCGCTGATCTCCGTCCTCGTGATCGTTCTGCTCTGGCTGCTGATCACCCGCTCCCGGCTCGGCAAGGCGCTGCGCGCCTCGGCCGACAATCCGGAAGCCTCGACCTACATGGGCATCGACGTCGACCACGCCCATCGGATCGCGTTCGCGCTCGGCACCTGCACCACCGGCATCGCCGGCGGCCTGCTCGCCACCAACTACCCCTTCCACCCCTTCGTCGGCCTGGAATACGTGATCGTGATGTACGCGGGGGTGGTGCTCGGCGGCATCGGCAGCATCATCGGCCCGTTCTGGGGCGGCATGACCATCGGGCTGGTGCAGCAGCTCTCGACCCTGGTCCTGCCGACCCAGCTGCAGAACGCCACCATCTTCGTCATCTTCCTGCTGATCATCGTGTTCCGCCCCCAGGGCTTCTTCGGCCGCGTGGTGGAGAGGACCTGAGATGGCGCTGCTCCGGTCGCTCACGCCGGTCTTCGCCTTCGCCGCGGTCTATGCCGCGATCGCGCTCCTGGTCGAGAACTCCTACTACCAGCTGATGATGACGCTGGTCCTGGTGTGGGCCTGCTTCGGCCTGTCCTGGAACATCTTCAGCGGCTACACCGGCCTGGTCTCCTTCGGGCACGCCGCGTTCTTTGGGATCGGCGCCTACACCACCGCGCTCGGCCAGATCCACTTCGACGTCTCGCCCTGGTTCCTGATCCCGGCGGCGGGCATCCTCGGCGGCCTTGCGGGCCTCTTGATCGGGGTTCCGACCTTCCGGCTGCGCGGCGTCTACTTCGCGCTCGCGATGCTCGCCTACCCGCTGGCCATGCTCTACGTGTTCGAATGGCTCGGCTACCAGGAGGTCACGCTGCCGATGAAGCGCGAGGCGGCGGGCCTCTACATGCAGTTCGCCGATCACCGGATCTACGTGCTGATCGCGCTCGTCATGCTGATCGGCATCGTGATCGTCACCCGCGCCGTCGAACGCTCGCGCTTCGGCATGGCGCTGATCGCGATCAAGCAGAACGAGGCGGCGGCCGAGGCGGCCGGGATCGACACCTTCGGCTGGAAGCTGCGGGCGATCGCGCTGAGCGGCGCGATCGCGGGCGCGACCGGCGCGTTCTACGCCGTGGTCCTGCTGGTGGTGACCCCGACCTCGGTGTTCGGGATGCTGGTCTCGGCCCAGGCGCTGACCGTGACCATGTTCGGCGGGGTCGGCACGGTCTGGGGCCCGGTGATCGGGGCCGCGATCCTGATCCCGGTCGCCGAGACCCTGCATGCCGAGCTCGGCGCCCGCTTCCCCGGCATCCAGGGGGTGATCTTCGGCCTCGCGATCGTGATCGTGATCCTCGCGGCGCCCGAGGGCGTGTTCTGGAAGGTGCGCGATCTGATCCGCCGCCGCCGGCCGGCCCCGACGATCGCGGGCGCGGCGGCACCGGCGGCCGCATCGCTCACCCATCTGCCGGTCCATCCGACCACAGCGCCGCTGGCGCGCGCCATAGCGCCCGAGGTGATCCTCGAGGTGCAGGGCCTGTCGAAGAGCTTCGGCGGCCTCAAGGCGGTCCAGGACGTCGGCTTCCAGGTGCACGAAGGGATGATCCTCGGGATCATCGGCCCGAACGGCGCCGGCAAGACGACGCTGTTCAACCTGCTGAACGGCTTTTTGAAGCCCGATGCCGGCGAGGTGTTGCTCGACGGCATCGACCGGGTCGGCCAGAAGCCGCACCGGCTGTGCGCCGCCGGCGTCGGCCGCACCTTCCAGGTGATGCGCCCGTTTGCGCGCATGAGCATCGCCGACAACGTCAGGGTCGGCGCCTACGTGCGCGCCCGCGACGAGGCCCGCGCCCGGGAGCTCGCGAGTGATGCGATCGCCCGCGTCGGGCTCTCGCAGGTCGCCCACCGCCAGGCCGCCGGCCTCACCACCAGGGAGCTCCGCCTGATGGAGCTCGCGCGCGCGCTGGCCGGCCAGCCGCGCATCCTGCTGCTCGACGAGACCCTGGCCGGGCTCGGGCACGGCGAGATCGGCGACGTGGTGGCGGTGATCCGCAAGCTCGCCGAGCAGGGCATCACCATCGTGATCATCGAGCACACCATGCACGCCATGGTGCGTCTGGCCGACCACCTCGTCGTGCTCGACCACGGCGCGGTGCTGGTCGAGGGCGCGCCCGAGGACGTGACCAGGGACCCGCGCGTGATCGAGGCCTACCTCGGCAAGAAGTGGAGCGCCTATGCTGCGGCTTGAGGGCATCGAGGCAGGCTACTCGGCGGTGCCCGTGCTGCACGGCGTGTCGATCGCGGTCGAGACCGGCCAGTTCGTCTCGATCGTCGGCCCGAACGGCGCTGGCAAGACGACGCTGTTCAAGACCATCTCCGGGACCGTCAGGCCGACCGCGGGCAGCATCCGCTTCGAGGACGTCGATCTCCTGCGCATCGCCCCGGCCAGGCGACCGCATCTCGGCATCGCGCACATCCCCGAGGGACGTCAGGTGTTTCCGTCGCTCACGGTGCTGGAGAACCTCGAGATGGGGGCGTACACGGCGGCCGGCCGGCGGCACTGGAAACGCAACATCGAGCGCATCTTCGAATGGCTGCCGGTGCTGGACGAGCGGCGCGGCCAGCTCGCCGGCACGCTGTCGGGCGGCGAGCAGCAGATGCTCGCGATCGGCCGCGGCCTCGCGTCCTCGCCGAAGCTTCTGATGCTGGACGAGCCGTCGATGGGGCTCGCGCCGACCATCGCCGATTTCGTGTTCGAGCGTCTGATGGAGATCCGCAAGGACGCGAAGCTCACCATCCTTCTGGTCGAGCAGCGCGTGGCCGAGGCGCTGGAGTCCGCCGACCACGGCTACGTGCTCGAGGCCGGGCGCGTGGCGCTGGAGGGCACGGCCGCGACGCTGCGCGCCGACGACCGCGTCCGCCAGGCGTACCTCGGCATGTAATGGCGGCATGTAATGGCGGCACATCAACCCCGCATCAGGGCGGGCGAACGAAGGGAGCATGTGATGACGATTCGACGACGCGACTTCCTCGGCCTCGGGCGGCTCGCCGTGGCGCCGCTCGCGGCGGCGCTAGGCTTCGGCGCCGCCGCCGGTTACGCGCAGGACAATGCGGAGACGGTGAAGATCGGCCTGCTGGTCCCGCTCTCGGGGATCTACGCGCGGCCCGGCGAGGTCATGCGCATGGGCGCCGAGCTCGGGGTCGAGGACATCAACGCCGCGGGCGGCATCGGAGCGCTGGGCGGCGCCAAGCTCGAGCTGGTGGTTCTGGATTCCGGCGACACCACCGAGAAGGCCAAGAACGCCGCGCAGCGGATGGTCGCGGAGCACCCCGATCTGGTGGCGGCGACCGGGTCGTATCTGAGCTCGTTCACGCTCGCGGTCACCGAGGTGACCGAGCGCGCGCAGCTGCCGATGCTGACGCTGTCCTACTCCGACATGATCACCGAGCGCGGCTTCGACTACATCTTCCAGACCTCCGCCACGTCCGGCTCGCAGGCGACCCAGTCCCTGCCGACGCTGATGGAGCTCGCCACGTCCGCGGGTGCCGACCCCAATTCGGTCGCGATCATCACCGACAACACCGCCGCCTCGATCTCGTCGGTGAAGCCGATGCGGGAGCGGCTGCTGGACGAGCTCGGCCTCGAGCTGGTGGTCGACGAGACCTTCACGCCGCCGCTCGCGGACGCCACGCCGCTCGTGCAGCAGCTGCGCGCGACCCGACCCGACCTGCTGTTCTTCCTGCCGACGGTGATCTCGGATGCCAAGCTCATGCTCGAGAAGATGAACGAGTTCGGGCTCGGCCAGGGCCAGATCCCGACCATCTCGTTCGGGATCGCGATCGCCGAGCCGGATCTCCTCAACACCATGAGCCCGGACCTCCTGCAGGGCGTCATGGCGGTGGTCGCGAACTGGGGCTCGAAGGGGCACGAGGACATGATCGCACGCCTTGAGGAGCGCTACGGCGAGCCCTGGATGACCCAGAACGCGATCTCGACCTATGGCGACATGTGGATCCTGAAGACCGCCCTCGAGAGGGCCGGCAAGCCGGACCGCCAGGCCGTGGCCGAGGCCCTGCGCAACCTCGACGGGGGACCGTCGCCGTACTTCCCCGGCGGCGAGCTCGCGTTCGACGAGCGGGGGCGCCGGGTCGGCGCCGGCCTCACCATCATCCAGTGGCAGGACGGCACACCCGTTACGGTCTATCCGCCCGAGCTGGCGGTGTCCGAGCCGATCTGGCCCGCGAGCTGATCCTGAGAGCCGATACCACGGCGCCCGGGGAGCCGCCCGGGCGCCACACCCCCGGCGGCCCGAAGCCGCCACGGAAGGAGACGAATATGAGCAAGGAAGTGCTGGAGCGCGGCCTCGAGATCCGCAAGGCCGTGCTCGGCAGGGAGTTCGTGGAGAAGTCCTACGCTTCGGCCGACGATTTCAACCGGCCGCTGCAGGAGCTGGTGACCGAGTACTGCTGGGGCGCGGTCTGGGGCCGCGAGGAGCTGCCGCGCAAGACCCGCAGCATGCTCAATCTCGCGATGCTCAGCGCGCTCAACCGGCCGCACGAGCTGAAGATGCACATCAGGGGCGCGCTCGCCAACGGCGTCAGCCGCGAGGAGATCCGCGAGGTGTTCCTGCAGGTCGCGATCTATTGCGGCGTGCCCGCGGCGGTCGACGCCTTCCGGACCGCCCGCGAGCTGTTTGCCGAGGTTGACGGCCACGGGTGAGCTCTGGCCAGATCCGATCCCGCCATCAAGCTGCGGAGGTGCCTGCGATGCAACGCCATCAGATGCTGATCGGGGGCGAATGGGTCGACGCCCAAGGCGGCGAGGTGTTCGAATCGGAGAACCCGTTCCAGGGCGGCCCCTGGGCGCTGGTGCCGAAGGCCACCCCCGCGGACGTCGACCGTGCGGTCGAGGCCGCGTTCGACGCCTTCCGCGCGCCCGGCTGGCGGCGGATGAGTGCCAGCGCCCGCGGCGCCATGCTGCGCCGCTTCGGCGACATCGTGGCGCGCGAGGCCGACCGGCTCGCCGAGCTCGAGACCCGCGACAACGGCAAGCTGATCACAGAGATGCGGGCGCAGCTGCGCTACGTCCCGCAGTGGTTCCATTACTTCGGCGGCCTCGCGGACAAGCTCGAGGGCCGGGTGATCCCGATCGACAAGCCCGGCGTGTTCAACTTCACCCGCGAGGAGCCGCTCGGCGTGGTCGCCGCGATCACGCCCTGGAACTCGCCCTTGCTGCTGGCGACCTGGAAGCTCGCGCCCGCGCTCGCCGCCGGCAACACCGTGGTCTGGAAGCCGTCCGAGTTCTCCTCGGTCTCTGCGCTCGAGTTCGGGCGCCTGTTCGAGGAGGCGGGCTTCCCGCCCGGCGTGGTCAACATCGTGACCGGCTTCGGCCCCGAGATCGGCGAGGCGCTGGTGACCCACCCGAAGGTCGCCAAGGTCGCGTTCACCGGCGGCGACAAGACCGGACAGGTGGTCTACGAATCGGCCGCCCGCTCGATCAAGCCGGTGACCCTCGAGCTCGGCGGCAAGTCGGCCAACATCGTGTTCGATGACGCGATCCTCGACGATGCGGTCAACGGCGTGGTCTCCGGGATCTTCGCCGCCACCGGCCAGACCTGCATCGCCGGCTCGCGGGCGCTCGTTCACCGCAGGGTCGTCGACGAGTTCACCCTGCGCCTGCTCGATCTCGCGCGCACCGCGAAGATGGGCGACCCCCTCGACGACGCCACCCAGGTCGGCCCGATCACCACCCGCCCGCAGTACAAGAAGGTGCTGGAATACATCGAGATCGCCAGAAACGAGGGCGCGGCGTGCGTGCTCGGCGGCGGGCCGGCGCGGCGCCCCGAGTGCGGCGAGGGCTGGTTCGTCGAGCCCACGATCTTCACCGGCGTCAGGCCGGACATGCGGATCGCCCAGGAGGAGGTGTTCGGCCCGGTGCTCGCGATCATGCCGTTCGACGACGACGAGGAGGCGATCGAGATCGCCAACGGCACCGTCTACGGCCTCGCCGCGGGGGTCTGGACCCAGAGCATCAGGCGCGCGCTCACCATGGCCGAGCGGCTCGAGGCCGGCACCGTCTGGATCAACACCTACCGAGCGGTCAGCTACATGTCGCCGTTCGGCGGCTACAAGCGCTCGGGCATCGGGCGCGAGAGCGGGCAGAGCGCGATCCGCGAGTACCTGCAGGAGAAGAGCGTCTGGATCGACATCAGCGGCAACGTGCCGAACCCGTTCGTTCTGCGATGACGGGTCAGGGAGAGGATGCAGCCGTGAGCGACGACATCCACGAGGTCTATGCCATCACCTACGCCCGGGTGGATCGGCGGTCGCCCGACAACTTTCTGGGCGGCGATCCCCACGACGTGCCGATGCCGCTCAACTACTACGTCTGGCTGATCGTGAACGGCGAGCGCACGATCGTGGTCGACACCGGCTTCGACCAGCGCGGCGCCGAGTTGCGCAAGCGCGAGATCACGAGGCCGGTGCGCCAGGGGCTCACCGCGTTCGGGGTCGACCTCGATGCGGTCGAGGACGTGATCATCACCCATCTGCACTACGACCACTGCGGCAACGACGGTCTGTTCCCGGCCGCGCGCTACCACCTGCAGGACGCCGAGATGGCCTACGCCACGGGCCGCTGCATGGGCCATCCGGTGATCCGGGTGCCGTTCGAGGTCGAGGACGTGGTCGCCATGGTGCGCCGCGTCTACGCCGGCCGCGTGGTGTTTCACGACGGCGCCGCGGAGATCGTGCCGGGCGTCACGGTGCATCACATCGGCGGCCACTCCCGCGGGCTTCAGGCGGTGCGGGTCAAGACGCGGCGCGGCCACGTGGTGCTCGCCTCGGACGTCGCCCATTTCTACGCCCATCTCGACCAGCGCCGGCCCTATCCGGTGATCGACAGCGTCCCGGCCATGCTGGAGGGCTTCGACACCGCCGAGCGCCTCGCGACCTCGCGCGACCACGTGGTGCCCGGGCACGATCCGCTCGTGGCTGCGATCTATCCGGCGGCGCGGCCCGGCACCGAAGGCTGGGCGGTCCGCCTGGACGCCGATCCCAAGCCGCGCTGAGCGGGCTGCCGTTCGCCCAGGCGGTGGGTCGCCTTCTCGAGAGCACGGACGGCCTTGGGCATTGCCGCGATCACCGGCGTGGGCGTAGGGTCGGCCCAGAACCAGAGGGAGGCCGAGATGCCGGTCGGCGCGAAGTATGTCTTCATGGTGAGCATGGACGTGGCGCCCGAGAAGGAGGCCCTGTTCAACGAGGTCTACGACCAGGAGCACATCCCGAATCTGCTGGCGGTGCCGGGCGTGCTTTCGGTCTCGCGGGCCAGGAGCCAGCCGTTCGCCGTGAGCATTGCCGGCGAGCGCAAGGAGATGCCCGCCGCCAGCCCCTCCTACACCGCGATCTACGAGCTGGAGAGCCCGGACGTGCTCGTGAGCGACGCCTGGGCGCAGGCGGTCGAGGCGGGGCGCTGGCCCGGCGAGGTGCGCCCGTTCACGAGCAATCGCCGCCACGTCCTGGCCCGGGTGATCTGATCCCGCCGTCCCGCGGCGGCGACCGGAAACGGGATTGAGGCGCTCATGGACTGGCTTGGCCTGCGGGCGATCGACTGCGACGTCCATCCGAGCGTTCCGAACATGCGGGCGCTGCTGCCCTATCTCGACGACCACTGGCGCGAGACGGTCGAGGCCCGCGGCATCGCCTCGCTCGAGAGCATCAGCTATCCGCCGAACGCGCCGCTCACGGCGCGCCCCGACTGGCGGGGCGCGTCCGGACAGGCGGCGACCGACGCCCAGGCGATGCGCGCGCAGGTGCTCGACCACTTCGGCATCCGCCGTGCCATCTGCAACTGCCTCTATGGCGTCCAGCTGGTGTTCGACGACTACATGGCGCGCGCCTTCGCCGGCGCCGTCAACGACTGGATCGCCAGGGAATGGCTCGACCCCGAGCCGGCGCTTCGCGCCTCGATCGTGGTGCCGCTGCAGAACCCGGAGTTCGCGGTCGAGGAGATCGAGCGCTGCGCCGCCGACCCCCGGTTCGTCCAGGTGCTGGTGCTCGCCATGGGCGAGATGCCGCTCGGGCGGCGGGCGTATTGGCCGGTCTACGCCGCCGCCCTGCGCCACGCCCTGCCGATCGGAATCCACGCCGGCAGCAGCTATCGCCATCCCGTCACCTCGGTCGGCTGGCCGAGCACTTACGCCGAGGACTACGCGAGCCAGGCGCAGGGTTTCCAGGCGCAGCTCACGAGCCTGATCACCGAAGGCGTGTTCCGGCAGTTCCCGGACCTCAAGGTGGTGCTGCTGGAATCGGGCGTGAGCTGGCTGCCGGCCTATCTCTGGCGGCTCGACAAGTTCTGGCGGGGCCTGCGCCCCGAGGTGCCCTGGGTCGACCGCCCGCCGCACGAGATCGTCCGCGACCACGTCCGCCTCACGATCCAGCCCCTCGACGCCCCGGACGATCCGGGTGTAGTCTTGCGCATCGTCGAACACCTGCGATCCGACGCCATGCTGCTGTTCGCGACCGACTATCCGCACTGGCAGTTCGACGGCGACGCTGTTCTGCCGGACGGCCTGCCGGTCGATCTGATCGAGAGGATCGCCGTGGACAATCCCCTCGAGACCTACCCCCGACTCCGGGAGACGGCGCCATGACCGCCATGCTGCGCGAGCGTCCGGTCGAGCAGACCGCGGCACTCCAGATCGCCGACTGCGACATCCATCCCAAGGTGCGCTCGCTCGAGGATCTGCGGCCCTGGCTCTCGAACCGGTGGTGGGACCATCTCCAGACCTACGGGCAGCGCTACCGGCACGGCTTCGCCAAGGGCTCGCCGTACCCGAAGGGAGCGCCGATGGCGTGCCGGCGCGACGCCTGGCCGGCCTCCGGCGGCGAGCCGGGCAGCGACCTCGCCCTGATGCGCGAGCAGCTGCTCGATGCCTACGGGATCACGCTCGGCATCCTGAACCCGCTCTCGACCGGCCAGGGTCATCAGAACGCCGAGTGCAGCGCCGCGATGTGCTTCGCCACGAACGAATGGCAGAAGGCGGCCTGGACCGGGCCCGAGCCGCGGCTGCGGGCTTCGGTGCTGGTATCCTACGAGGATGGCGCGGCGGCGCGCGTCGAGATCGAGCGCCGCGCCGGCGATCCCGACTTCGCCCAGGTCCTCCTCTTGAGCCGCACCGCCGAGCCGCTCGGCCAGAAGCGCTACTGGCCCATTTACGCGGCCGCGGTCGAGGCCGGCCTGCCGGTCGGCATCCACGTCTTCGGCTACAGCGGCTGGCCCACGAGTGCCGGCTGGCCGTCCTTCTACATCGAGGAGATGACCGAGCACGCCGCGTCCGCCCAGGCGGTCGTGACCAGCCTGATCTTCGAGGGCGCCTTCGAGCGCTTTCCGGAGCTCAGGGTCGTCCTGATCGAGGCGGGCTTCGGCTGGCTCCCGGCGCTCGGCTGGCGGCTCGACCGGGTGTGGTCGCGGATGCAGGGCGAGGTCCCGCACGTCCGGCGGCCGCCCTCGGAATACCTGCGCGAGCACCTGTGGGTCACGACCCAGCCGATGGAGGAGCCCGAGATCCGCGCCCATCTGCTCGACGTGATCGCGTGGATCGGCCCAGACCGGCTCATGTTCGCGACCGACTATCCGCACTGGGACTTCGACGATCCGCGCCAGGCGCTGGCGCTTCCGGACAAGGCGCTGCAGCGGCGGATCATGTCCGAGAACGCGCTCGCGGTCTACGGCCGCGGCTGATGGCCCGCCACGTCGTCGCCGCGGTGCACGAGATCCCGCCCGGCGCGCGCAAGCGGGTCGAGGTCGAGGGCCGGCCGGTCGCGATCTTCAACGTCAAGGGCGAGTTCTTCGCCCTGCACGATCGCTGCCCGCACCAGGGCGCCAGCCTGTGCCAGGGTAAGCTCGTCGGCCTGGTCGAATCCCCGGCGCCGGGGCAGTACCGCTACTCGCGCCAGGGCGAGATCATCCGCTGCCCCTGGCACAACTGGGAGTACGACCTGCGCACCGGCAAGTCCTGGTGCGAGCCCGAGCGCGCCCGCGTCCGCAGCTTCCCGGTCGCCATCGAGCCCGGCCGCACCCTCGCCCTGGGCCCCTACGTCGCCGAGACCTTCCCGGTCCGCATCGAGGACGACTACCTGGTGATTGAGACCAGGCCGCCAGCGCGAGCGGGCAGCAGGGCCTGAGCGGCCGCGGGCCAGGGACTACGGCTTGGTGACGGGCGTCGCCGGTGCCGCATCGCGATCCGGCGCCCGGTCCGAAAACAGGACGGTCACGTGGACGGCGTCCTCGTCGCGCGCGGTGGTCACCGTGCCCGGCGCGCGCGCCGCGAGCCGCAGCATGCTGGCGTTGCGCGGCAGGATCTCGGCGACGAACCCGCGCACGCCGCGGCTGACCGCGTACTCCTGGAGGCGCGCCTGCAGGGCGGTGCCGAGACCTGCTCCCTGCCACTCCGGCGCCACCATGAAGGCGACCTCGGCGAGGTTCGTGGTCGGGCTCAGAAAGTAGCAGGCGCTGCCGACGACCTCCTCGTTCTCGCGCGGCCCGGTCACGCCCAGGAACGCGACCTCGGTCTCGTGGTTCACGTTGCAGAGCATCTGCAGCTCCGCGGAGGAGAGCGCGCGGACGCGCCGGAAGAAGCGCGTGTAGACGTCGTCCGGCGAGAGGCGATGGAACAACCCCTGCAGCGCCCCCGCGTCGGCGGCCCGAGCCGGGCGGATCAGGACCCTGGCGCCGTTCTTGAGCTCGACCGTGCGCTCCTCGGCCACCGGATAGGCCGCCTGGGAGGCCAGATATTGCTCGGGCTGGACGTAGCCCAGCTGCTTGGCCGCGCTCAGCAGCTCCTCGCGCCAGCGCGGGTGCGCCACCTCGATCAGCGCCACCGCCCGCTCCCGGATCGATTTTCCGAACAGGTACGCGATGCCGTACTCGGTGATCACGTAGTGCACGTCGGACCTTGCGATCCCCCACCCCGTCGCCGGCCTCCAGCAGGGGCTTGATCCGCGAGGCGCCGTCGTCGGTGGTGGACGCCAGGCAGATGATGGGCTTGCCGCCGGGGGATCGCGCCGCGCCCCGAAGGAAGCCCGCCTGCGTGGATACGCCGCCGTAGAACTCGCCTTCGAACTGGTCGACGCAGACCTGGCCGGTCAGGTCGATCGCGAAGGCCTGCGTGATCGAGACCATGCGCGGATTGGCGGCGACCTCCCCGGGATCGCAGACCTGATCGATCGGCAGGAACAAAAGACGCGGATTGTCGTCGACGAAGTCGTAGAGCCGCCGCGTCCCCAGGCAGTAGCTCGTGACGATGCGATCGCGGTGGCGCGTCTTGCGGCGGCCGGTGACCACGCCCGCCTCGACCAGGTCCACGACGCCGTCGGTGATGACGTCGCTATGGATGCCGAGATCGCGCCGGTCCCTGAGATGGCGCAACGCCTCGTTGGGGACGCGCCCCAGCCCGATCTGCAGGGTCGAGCCGTCGTCGATGATCGAGGCGATGTAGCGCGCGACGCGCTCCGCGATCTCGCCGGTCTCCGGATGACGATACTCCGCCACCGGCACATCGACCTTCACCAGGGCATCGATGCGGTCGAGATGGACGAAGCTCTCGCCGTGGGTGCGCGGCATCGTCGGATTGACCTCCGCGATCACGCGGCGCGCGACGCCGAGCACCGCCGGCGCGAGGTCCACGGACACCCCGAGGCTGACGAAGCCGCGGGCATCGGGCGGGGAGACCTGAAGCAGCGCCACGTCGATCGGCAGCAGCCCGCTCGTCAGGAGCGCCGGCACCTGCTCGAGGGAGATGGGCACATAGTCGAGCTGGCCGCTGCCCGCGAGGCCTCGGACGTCGCTGCCGACGAAGAACACCCGATGGCGGTAGCGGGTCCGGGGCGTGCCCGCCGCCATCGGCAGCGCCGACGTCGTGACGAAGCTGACGAACTCGAGGTCGGGCGGACCCGGTTGCATCGCTTCCAGCCCCGCAAGCAGGGTCCGCGGCGCCGCACAGCCGGTGCCGAGATAAACGCGGCTGCCCGGCCGGATCGAGGCCAGCGCCCGCTCCAGGCGGACGAGCTTCGCGCTGGGATCAACGGTGGTCTGGCTGGCCATGTCGCCTCTCGCCTCCCGGCGTTTGCTCACGAAACGTAGCCGAATCCCGCAGATACCCTCGATTGCCGCCTCAGGACCAAGCGTTCGTCTCTGGCGTCAGGAATGTTGCCGGGCGAAGCCCACAACGCTCCGGATCGCCACCTGGTCTCTTGGCGCAACCGGCTTCGCGACTTCAGCGGTGAGGCCGTGAGGTCCATTGCCGGCGTCCGGGCGCCGCGCCCGCGCTAGGCGCCGCCCCAGACCTCGCGGGCGACCTCGACCGTGCGGGCGAGCTTTTGCCACTGGTCGTCCTCGGCGAGGAGGTTGCCGTGGACGGTCGAGGAGAAGCCGCACTGGTGGCTGAGGCAGAGCTGGTCCTGGTCGACGTAGCGCGCGGCCTCGTCGATCCGGCGCTCGAGTGTGTCCTTGGGTTCGATCTCGGGGCGCTTGGAGCTCATGATGCCGAGCACCACCGCCTTGCCCGCGGGCACGAAGCGAAGGGGCGCGAAGTCGCCCGAGCGGCGGTCGTCGTACTCGAGGAAGAAGCCGTCGATCTCGAGCTCGTTGAACAGGATCTCGGCGACCGGCTCGTAGCCGCCCTGTGCGACCCAGGCGCTCTGGTAGTTGCCGCGGCAGAGATGGATGCAGACCGCCATGTCGTCGGGCCGGCCCGCTATCGCCTCGTTGATCAGGCGGCAATAGAGGCGCGGCAGCTCGTCCGGGTCGTCGCCGCGGGCGCGGGTGGCCGCGCGGATCTGGTCGTCGCACAGGTAGGCGAGGTTGGTGTCGTCCAGCTGCAGATAGCGGCAGCCGCGCGCGGCGAGGTCCAGGATCTCCGCCCGGTAGGCGGCGGCGAGGTCGGCGTAGAAGGCCTCGAGCTCGGGGTAGGCCTCGGCGCTGATCGCGTCCCGGCCGCCGCGGAAATGCAGCATCGAGGGCGAGGGGATGCAGACCTTGGGCGTCCTCGAGGTGGCGCTCCTCAGGAAGTCGAAATCGCGGCCCTGGATGCTCCGGCGGTGGCGGACCCTCGCGGTGACGCGCATGGTCGGCGGCTTGAACCCGACCTCGGTGCCGTCGTCGCGCCGGAACGTCGCGGTGAAGCTGCCCTCGACGACCGCGACGCCACCCAGTTGCTCGAGGAAGTCGACGTGGAAGAAGGTGCGCCGGAACTCGCCGTCGGTGATGCCAAAAAGCCCGACCTCCTCCTGCCGCCGCGCCACGCCCTCGATCGCCGCGTCCTCGACCGCGCGCAGGGCTTCGGCGGAAATCTCGCCGCGGGCGCGCCGCTCGCGGGCATCGAGCAGGCGCTGCGGGCGCAGGAAGCTGCCGACGTGATCGGCGCGGTAAGGTGGCGTGGTGCGGGTCATGGCTGGCCTCCTCTCGACGTCGGAGCGCGCCCGCTGCGGGCGCAGGCCGCGTTCGAGCAACACCGTCCGATGGCATTACGATAGCGAGGATCGGGGATCGAACAAGGCTGCTGGCGGCGCCGGGCGGCCCGGGGTGCCTGGCGAGCGGCTTGGCCAGCGCTCATCCGAGATCGGCTCGCGCTTCCCGAGCGCCACGCCCGGCGCCGTCATTGCGAGGAGCGTAGCGACGAAGCCATCCAGAGAGCGCTCCTGGATCGCCACGGGCGCTGGCGCGCCCTCGCGATGACGCTCCGAAGGCACGTGAGGCGCGACCATCGGGCGTTTCGCGGCTATGCTGGCGGCATCCGCAAGGGAGGCTCGAACGGGAGGAGGACTCGCCATGCGGCTTTACGACTACTGGCGCAGCTCGGCCGCGTATCGGGTGCGGCTCGCGCTGAACTACAAGGGGCTGAGCTACGAGCAGGTGCCGGTCGATCTGCGCGCCGGCGCCCAGCGCACGCCCGAGTTCCTCGAGCTCAACCCCCAGGGCCTGGTGCCGGTGCTCGAGGACGACGGCGCCCGCCTCACGCAATCGCTGCCGATCCTCAACTACCTGGAGGAGCGCTACCCCGAGCCGGCGCTGCTGCCCGAGGACCTGCCCGGCCGGGCGAGCGCGCGCGCGCTCGCGGTCGCGATCGCCTGCGAGATCCATCCGCTGAACAACCTCCGGGTGCTGCAGTACCTCGAGCGCGAGCTCGCCGTGGACGAGGCCCGGCGCCTCGCCTGGTACCGGCATTGGGTGGCGGAAGGCTTCGGTGCGATCGAGGCCACCCTCGCCCGCTCGGCCGGCGCGTTCTGCGTCGGCGATGCGCCGAGCCTCGCCGATCTGTGCCTGGTGCCCCAGGCCTACAACGCCAGGCGCTACCAGTGCGATCTCGCGCCCTATCCGACGATCCGGCGGATCGACGAGCGCTGCCGGCAGATCGAGGCGTTCGCCCGCGCCGCCCCGGAACGCCAGCCCGACGCCGCCTGAGCCGGCTCCTCTGGTGGCACGGCCGCCGGGGCCAAGCCCAGCCACCGGCGGCATGGCGTGGTCCGGCGCCGAGGCCGGCGGCCCCTGGTGGCACGGCCGCCGGGGCCAAGCCCAGCCACCGGCGGCATGGCGTGGTCCGGCGCCGAGGCCGGCGGCCTCTCTGGTGGCA
>JBOHKK010000070.1:0-20665 GCA_050729115.1 Geminicoccaceae bacterium
ATCCCATGGTACGCTGTGGGTGGCCGGGAGGGGGCGCGGGCTGGCGCCGATCTCAACTGAACCGAAAATGCCCTAGTCGGAATCGACCGGAAAGCGCGGGATCGCGATGTCGCGGTGGATGTCGACCCCGAGCATCAGACCGAAGCCGAACAGGACGGTGACCATCGCCGTGCCGCCATAGGAGATCAGCGGCAGCGGCACGCCGACCACCGGCAGCAGGCCGGTGACCATGGCGATGTTGATCACCGCGTACAGGGAAAAGGTGACCGCGATGCCCATGGCGAGCAGCCGCCCGAAGTGGCTGCGCGCCCGCAGCGCGAAAGCGAAGCCATAGGCGGTCAGCACCACGAGCAGCGACAACAAGCCGAGCGCGCCGATCAGCCCGGCCTCCTCGGCGAGCATGGTGAACACGAAGTCGGTCTGTTTCTCGGGCAGGAAGCTGAGCTGGCTCTGGGTGCCCTTGAGGAAGCCCTTGCCCCAGACGCCGCCCGAGCCGAGCGCGATCTTGGATTGGATGATGTGATAGCCGGCGCCGAGCGGATCGCGCTCGGGATCGAGGAAGGTCATCACCCGCTGCTTCTGATAGCCGTGCAGCTGCTGCCAGATGACCGGCAGCGCGGCGAGCACGCCGCCGATCAGCAGCGCGAACTTCCACCAGCGCACGCCGGCGAGGAAGAACATGGCGCCGGCGCCGGCAAGCAGCATGATCGAGGTGCCGAGATCGGGCTGCTCGAGGACCAGGGTTGCCGGCACCAGGACCATCATGAGCGGTGCCAGCAGGTACAGCGGGCGGCCGACCTCCTCCAGATGGGCACTGTGAAAGTACCGGGCGAGCGCGAGCACCAGGGCGATCTTCATGACCTCGGACGGTTGCAGCTGAAGCAGGCCGAGATCGAGCCAGCGCTGGGCGCCCATCGCGGCCTCGCCGGCGATCTCCACCGCGATCAGACCGAGCAGCGCCGCCCCGTAGATCGCGTAGGCAACGCGGTACCACAGGCGGATGTCGATCAGCGCCACCGTCAGCATCGCGAGCAGGCCGAGGCCGAAACGGAGCCCGTGGCGCCACGCCCACGGCCCGTGCGCGCCGCCGCCCGCCGAATACAGCATGGCGTAGCCGATCGCCGCGACCAGGATGACCACGAGCACGAACGGCCAGTTCAGCAGCCGGAGCTTCTCGAGCAGGGACAGCTCGGTGGGCTTGAAGCGCGCCGCCACCGTCATGGCGGTCAAGCCGGCGCGGCCGGCGCGGTCGATCGCTGATCGACGCTGATCGCCGGGCGGGGGCGCGAGGGATCGAGCTCCAGGGCCTTGGCCAGGATGTCCCGAGCGATCGGCGCCGCCGTCTGGCTGCCGTTGCCGCCGTGCTCGACCACCACCGCCACGGCATAGCGGGGCGCGCGGTAGGGAACGAAGGCCACGAACAGCGCATGATCCCGCTCCTCCCAGGGCCTCTCCTCGTTCTCGCGCACCCCGGTCATCCGCTCGGTGCGACTGATCCGGCGGACCTGGGAGGTTCCGGTCTTGCCGGCCATGGCGATCTCGCGATGGGGCAGCCGGGCCTGGCGGGCGGTGCCGCGCTCGCCGTTGACCACGCGAAACATGCCTTCCTTGACGAGGCGCAGGGACCGTTCGGAGACCCCGAGCGCCGGCAGCTCGGTCGGATCGCTGCCGCCTGGCGGGCGCGCCAGCCAGGGCCGGATCGCGCGCTCGCCGTTGGCCATGCGCGCGACCATGACCGCCAGTTGCAGCGGCGTCGCCTGCAGAAAGCCCTGACCGATCCCGACGACCAGGGTCTCGCCGCCTTGCCACGGCACGCCCTGAGTGGCGAGCTTCCAGGCCCGGTCCGGCACCAGACCGGCGCGCTCGCCCGGCAGGTCGATGTCGAGGCGCGCCCCGAGGCCGAAGCGGCGGGCCATCGCGGCGATGCCGTCGATGCCCACCTTTCGGGCGAGGTCGTAGAAGTAGACGTCGCAGGATTGCGCGATCGCCTCGATCAGCTTCAGCTTGCCGTGGCCCCACCGCTTCCAGCAGTGAAACCGGTGTCGCCCGAGCTGCACGAACCCGAGGCAGAGCACCTCGTGGTCCGGCCCGACGATCCCGGCCTCGAGGGCGGCCAGCGCCACGATCATCTTGAAGGTCGAGCCGGGCGGGTACTGGCCGGCGATCGCCTTGTTGACCAGCGGCGCGTTGGGGTTGTTGACCCAAGCCTGCCACGTCTCCTGGCTGAGGCCGTTGACGAAGGCGCCAGGCTCGAAGGTCGGCACCGAGGCGAGCGCCAGGACCTCGCCGGTACGCACGTCCAGAGCCACGGCCGAAGCGCTCGGCTGCTCGATCAGGCGCCGGTGGACATAGCGCTGCAGATCGAGATCGATGGTGAGGCGGAGCTCCTGACCGGGCTCGCCGTCCCGCCGGTACAGCTGCTTGATCTCACGGCCGAGCGCGTTGACCTCGTGGCGGCTGAGGCCGGCGCGGCCACGCAGCGCCTGATCGTAGACCTTCTCGATGCCATCCTTGCCGATCCGGAACTCGGGCAGCTCCAGCAGCGGATCGCCACTCAGCTCCTGCTTCGAGACCGGTCCGACGTAGCCGAGCAGGTGCGCGGTGACGTCGCCGTGGGGGTATTCGCGAATCAGCCCCGAGACGACGCTCACGCCGGGCAGCTCGGGACCGTGGATCGAGATGCGGGACACCTGCGCCCAATTGAGATCCTCGCGCACCACGATCGGCACGAATGGCCGGCGCTCCTTCGCCTCGCGGATCACTTCCTGGATCCGCGCCTCGGGCAGGACGATCAGCCGGCCGAGCGCCTCGAGGGTGCCGCGCAGATCCGTGGTCTGTTCCCGGACGATCAGCACGCGATAGGTCGGGCTGTTGCGCGCCAGCGGCACGCCGTGGCGGTCGAAGATGCGGCCGCGCTCCGGCGGCAGCAGGCGATGGTTGATGCGGTTCTCGTCGGCCAGCAGGGCGTAGCCGTCGGCGTCGATCACCTGGAGGTAGTAGAGGCGGCCGCCCAATGCGCCGAACAACGTCAGCTGCCCGGCGCCGACCAACAGCGCCCGCCGGGTGAACATCCGCATCCGCTCGGCCTCACGATGCATGGATCAGCCTCGGAATGCCGTTGTGCATCCGGGTCAGCAAGAGGCTGGCGAGCGGATAGAGCGCCACGGTCAACAGCAGCGACAGCAGCACCGGCTCGAGGGCGAAGAGCCGTCCCGACAGCAGAGAAATGAGCAACCACCGGGCGATCTCGACGACCGGTGCCATCAGCAGAAAGCAGCACCAGACCACCGGGAACGAGCGCGCCAGGAAGAACCGCTGCTGCACCACCACCAGCTGGCGAACCACGAGGAGAATGAGCGCGGTAAGGCCCAGCGGCAGGCCGGCCAGGGCGTCATGGACGATCCCGGTCGAGAATGCCGCCAAGACGCCGAACAGATCCGGACGATAGAGGCTCCAGAAATAGACCACGCAGAGCGTCGAGAACGGCGTGATGCCCCAGGGGCCCAGGCCGAGCAAAGGCAGAACGTCGACCAAGACGGCGGCGACGGCGACGGCGAAGGGCGCCAGCGCGCGCAGCCGGGCATCCAGTTGACGCACCCAGAGCCAGATCAAGGAACCCGCTCCGATGCCGCCGCCGGCGCGGCGACGAGGTCGCCGTGGCGAGCCCCGGGGAGGCCCGCAAGAGGCTCGCCCGGCACCGTCGCTGCGGGCGGCACGAAGTCGGGCGGCAACGGCGGCCCGTAGCTCTCCTGTTGCAGCTCCTCGAGCCGTTCCGGCGGCAGGACCCGCGCGTACTCGAGCAGACGCAGATATTCCAGACGCGTGAAGTCGACCAGAGGCTCGACGGTCACGGCGCCGTCGGCGATCGAGGTGACCGTGCCGATCGCGAGCCCGGGCGGCAGGACGCCGCCGCGGCCGGAGGTGACCACCGGGTTGCCGACCGCGAGCCGCGGGTTCAGCGGCAGGAAGACGAGGGCCGGCTGGCGGGTGTTGTTGCCCGCGAGAATTGCCTGGTCGCGCGAGGGCTCGACCATCACCGGGATGCGCGAGTTGAAGTCGGTCAAGAGGAGCACGCGGGCGCTCCGCCGCCCGACCTCGATGACCCGTCCGACCAGGCCGCGTTCGTTGACCGCGGCCATGCCGCCAGCGACGCCGTGGTCGGCGCCGACGTTGATCAGCACCGTGTGCACGAACGGCCCGCCGGCATCGGCGATCACGCGGCCGGTGACCGCGGTCGGCCGGCCGGGGTCGGCCCGGTAGTTGAGCACCTGGCGCAGCGCCTCGTTCTCGAGCGACAGCTGGCGGGCCGCGCTCTGCCAGTCGAGCAGGCGCCGGTTCTGCTCGCGCAGGCGCGCGTTCTCTGCGCGCAGCGCAATCAGCGCACCGACCCCTTCCACCAGGCGGCGCGACGCCGCGACCGGCTGGGTCAGGACCTCCAGCACCGGCGTCACGACGTCGCCGATCGTGGTGCCGACACGCTCCAGCACATGGACGTCCGCCCGGCCGACGGCCAAGAGCGCGAGCGAGAGCACCACCAGGATGGCGAACGCGAACCGATCGACCAGCGCCTTGAGCGGCAAGGCCAGCTGTGAGAGGGAGCGGCGCTCGAGCTTCACCCGGCGCCTCCGTCACGTTCGCGGCGCCCACGGCCCGAAGGCGTCGAGCAAGCAGGGACCCGCCACGGCCGCGCGGGCCCGTACCGCCTGGTCCGGAGCGGTGGTGCGGGATCGACGATGCGTCGACGTTCGGGCAGCACCTTAGTACGCAGTGTGGAGCACGTGGCGCAGGGTCTTCATCTCCTCGAGGCAGCGTCCGGTCCCCAGCGCGACGCAGGTGAGCGGCTCGTCGGCCAGGCTGACCGGCAGCCCGGTGGCGTGGCGCAGCACGAAGTCGAGATTGCCGAGCAGCGCGCCGCCGCCGGTCAGCACGATCCCCTTGTCCACGATGTCCGCGGACAGCTCGGGCGCGGTGTGCTCGAGCGCCACCTTGACCGCCTCGATGATCGCGCTCACCGGCTCGGCCAGCGATTCGGCGATCTGGCGCGTGCTGATCACGATCTCCTTGGGCACGCCGTTCATGAGATCGCGGCCCTTGATCTCCACCACCCGGCCATTGCCGTCCTCGGGCAGGCAGGCGGAGCCGATCTCCTTCTTGATCCGCTCCGCCGTGCCCTCGCCGACCAGCAGATTGTGATTGCGGCGGATGTAGCTGATGATCGCCTCGTCCATCTTGTTGCCGCCGACCCGGATCGAGCGGGCGTACACGATGCCGCCGAGCGACAGCACCGCGACCTCGGTGGTGCCGCCGCCGATGTCGACCACCATCGACCCGGTCGGCTCGGTCACCGGCAGGCCGGCGCCGATCGCCGCGGCCATCGGCTCCTCGATCAGGAACACCCGGCGCGCCCCGGCGCTTTCCGCGGATTCCTGGATCGCCCGGCGCTCGACCGCGGTCGACCCCGACGGCACGCAGATGATCACCCGGGGGCTGGCGAAGCCGCGGCGGTTGTGCACCTTGCGGATGAAGTGCTTGATCATCTCCTCGGCGACCTCGAAGTCGGCGATGACGCCGTCGCGCAGCGGCCGGATCGCCTCGATGTTGCCGGGCGTGCGGCCGACCATCTGCTTGGCCTCCTCGCCGACCGCCAGGACCTGCTTGCGGCCGCGGTTGATGGTGATCGCCACCACCGACGGCTCGTCCAGCACGATTCCCTTGCCCTTGACGTAGACCAGCGTATTCGCAGTGCCGAGGTCGATTGCCATGTCGGCAGACAGCAGCCCAAGCAATCTCGAGAACATGAGGACGGGTTCCGCGGTTAAGGGTCCAGACCCAGGCGGGGTCGATCGCCCCCATCAGTTGTCTGATCGAGGCGGTCGACCCCCTATATGTTGTCGCCGCAGTCTGGGCGCACCCAGCCGAGGTCGTCAAGCGGACAGGGCAGCAGGTGCTGTTTTTTCTCGTTTGACTAAAAGTTTGTTTAACGCGGCGACATAAGCACGCGCGGAGGCCAAAATCGTGTCGGTCTCGGCGGCCTGACCGTTGACCGTCTTGCCGCTCTCCTCGAGGCGCACCGTGACCTCCGCCTGGGCGTCGGTCCCCTCGGTGACCGCGTGGATCTGGAACAGCGCCAGATTGGCGGTGTGCGGCACCAGCTGCTTGATGGCGTTGAAGGTGGCGTCGACCGGACCGTCGCCCTGGGCCTGGGCTTCCCGCCGCTCGCCGCCGATCTCGAGGGTGATCGCGGCCAGCGATTTCGGCCGCGAGCCGCAGTGCACGTCCAGCTCCAGCACCTTGATCCGCTGGTCGCCGGCCTGGATCTCGTCGTCGACCAGGGCGATCAGGTCCTCGTCGAAGATCTCCTTCTTCTTGTCGGCGAGCGTCTTGAAGCGGGCGAACGCCTCGGCCAGCGCGTTGTCGCCGAGCTCGTAGCCCAGCTCCGCCAGCTTCTTGCGAAACGCATGGCGGCCCGAGTGCTTGCCCATGACCAGGCTGGAGCGGACCAGCCCCACGTCCTCCGGGCGCATGATCTCGTAGGTGCCGGCGTCCTTGAGCATGCCGTCCTGATGGATCCCGGCCTCGTGGGCGAACGCGTTGGCGCCGACGATCGCCTTGTTCGGCTGCACGGCGAAGCCGGTGATCGCGCTGACCAGGCGCGAGGCCCTGGTGATGTGCTGGGTGACGATCCGGGTCGGGTACGGCAGGAGATCGTGGCGGGTGCGCAGCGCCATGACGATCTCTTCCATGGCGGCATTGCCGGCGCGCTCGCCGATGCCGTTGATCGTGCACTCGACCTGGCGGGCGCCGGCCTGGATCGCGCGCAGCGAGTTGGCGACGCCGAGCCCCAGATCGTTGTGGCAGTGCACCGAGATCACCGCCTGGTCGATGTTCGGCACGCGGTTCTGGATCATCCGGATCAGATCGGCGAACTCATCGGGATAGGCGTAGCCGACCGTGTCCGGGATGTTGATGGTGGTGGCGCCGGCCGCGATCGCGCTCTCGACGCACCGGCACAGGAAATCGTGCTCGGAGCGCGAGCCGTCCTCGCACGACCACTCGACGTCGTCGCAGTAGCGCCGCGCGTGGGTCACGCTGTCGATCACCGCCTCGTGCACCTGCTCGGGCGTCTTTTGCAGCTTGACGCGCATGTGCAGCGGGCTGGTGGCGATGAAGGTGTGGATACGCTTCCTGGCCGCCGGCTCGAGCGCCTCGGCGGCGCGGTCGATGTCGGCGCGGCCGGCGCGCGCGAGCGAGCAGACCACGCTGTCCTTGACCCGCTTCGCGACCTCGTTGACCGCGCGGAAATCGCCGTCTGAGGCGATCGCGAACCCGGCCTCGATCACGTCCACGCCCATCTGCTCGAGCAGCTCGGCGATCTTCAGTTTCTCCGGAACGGTCATCGAGGCGCCGGGCGACTGCTCGCCGTCGCGCAAGGTGGTGTCGAAGATGATGATGCGGTCGTTATCCGCAGGACCTGGACCCGCAGGACCTGGGTCCGCAGGATCTGGGCCCGCAGGATCTGGGCGCGCAGAGGAGGCGGCTACGGTGTTCGATGGCTTGGCCGACATGGACCGGTTCCTTTCTGGCGGATGATGGACGCTTCGCTCCTCACGCTGTCCCCCTGAACACGCGCGCTCGGGCTGCGGCTCAGGGGCAGCTAAGTCGAAGCTCCGCCAGAAGGAGGCTCGGGGTCGAGCACGCCCCTCCGTGCCCGCCGGGCACCGAAGAGAGCAGATTGCGCAACGCCTCGCTCATGGACCCCTCGATCGGGCACGGCGCACCGCACCCAACGCTCCAGGCACCATCTCGACCAACTGCCCGGAGCGCGACGATACAAGCGCAACCCCTGCTCCTTGTAAACCCCCGTCGCGGCCGGTTCCATCGTGCTCGGGACCTGGACAGCAAAAAGATCGGCATCGCTCGCCGATCGAGGAGGCTCGCAAGATCTCGGTAGCAGCGCTGGGCGGGACCGCCGGTATGGAATTCTTCGCTCTGCCTGTCGCCCTCACCGGTATGCGGACAACTCGGTGCGCGCCGCGAACACCTCGCCCACGGCCATGATCGAGGAGCAGATGGCGATCAGCAGGAGCGCCAGCGCGGCGGCCGCCGGGAAGTCCGTGCCGGTCTCGGAGATCAGGCTGTACAGCTGCAGGGGCAGGATGTTGAGCCGCGTGCCGACCAGGGCAAGCGCGGTGCCGTAGGCCCCGAACACCACCGCGGCGATGAGGCAGAACGCGGTCGCGGCCGTCGGGCTGATCTGCGGAATGAGGATGTGCATGATCGCCTGCCGTCGTGTCGCGCCGAGGGATTCGGCCGCTGTGATCTGAATGCCTTCGAAGTTGATCAGCACCGGCAGCAGAAGCATCACCACGCGCGGGATCAGGTAGTAGGAGGAGGCCAGAGCCAGCCCCACGGGGCTGTAGAGAATGCCCGAGAAGGCGACCGGATCGACGCCCGCCACGGCCAGGAGCTGGGTCACGAAGCCGGCGCGGCCATAGGTCAGGATGAAGCCGAAGGCTACGATCAGGCCCGAGAAGGTCAACGGCAAGGCGATCACGAACAACAGCGCCGAGCGCGTCTGCGGGCGCAGTCTCGACAGGTGGAGGGCCACGGCGAAGCCGACGACCAGGGAAAAGGACGCGGCCGTGAGCGTCAGGAGCGCGCTTCCGAGCAGCGAGCTCCAGAACACCGGATTGGCGAACACGCGCGAGAAGGCGCCGAGCCCGTCGGCGAAGGCGTCGAGCACCACGAACGCGATCGGCAGCAGGAGGAAGAACACCAGCGCCACGGCGCCCGGCGCGGCGAGCATGAGGAGCACGGGCGGTCGCACGCCGTGCCGGGGATGGCGCCGAGGGAGGCGCTCCGCACGCTCTTCGTGAGCGCGCGGATCCCTCCGGGCGCGGTCGATCGCGCGCAGCGAGGCGGCCCTATTGGCCGACCGCCACCTTGGCCCAGCCCTCGTCGATCTCCTGCTTCTTCGCCGCCGCCGCCTGGACGTCGAGCGGCCTTGCCTGGGGCGCGTCGGGCAGCTTGTCGACGACATCGTCGGGGAGCCTGGTGCCCGGCACGGCGGGACGTACGAAGCCCTCGGCGAAGATGCCCTGTCCCATCTCGGTCATGATGAAATTGAGCCACAGCTTGCCGGCATTCGGGTGCGGGCCGCCCTCGACGAGGCTGATGGCGTAGGGCGCCGATGCCGAGGCCTCCTTGGGGATCACCACCGCGACCGCATCGCCGAGACCATCGGTGTATTTCGCCCGCAAGCCGTCGTTCTCATAGGAGATCCAGATCGGGATCTCGCCCTTCACGAACTGGGCGTAAGGCGTGGTGCCGACCACGCGCAGGACGTTGCCGGCCTCGTGCAGCCTGCCCAGGTAATCGAGGCCCGGCTGGACGTTCTGCATGTCGCCGCCATTGCCGAAATTGGCCGCGAAGGTCAGCACCTGTCCGACGCCCGTCGAGCGCGGATCCAGATAGACGATCGAGTTCTTGTACGCCGGCTTCAGCAGGTCCTCCCAGGACTGCGGCACGTCCTCGACCAGATTGGTGTTGACGACGAAGGCGATGGTGAGGGTGTGGATGGTGAACCATTCGCCCTCGGGATGCCGGAACACCTCGGGCAGCTTGTCGAAGTTCACGGGCTCGAAGGGCGCCACGACCCCCTTGGCCGAGGCATCGACCGCCGAGCCGGCGAAGTAGTAGGCGGTGTCGGCCTGCGGGCGGTTGCGCGCCTTGTCGAGAGCAACCACGGTCGCGGCCGAGCCAAGGTCGTTGTAGACGAGCTGAATGTTGGGATAGCGGGCCTGGAAGGCCTTGAACTGAGCAGCCCAATTGGCCCAGGTCGGTCCGGTGTCGAACGACACCACCATGCCTTCCTTTGTCGCCTCCTCATACAGGGCCTTCTCGCCGGGATAGAGCTCCGGCGAATCGAGCACGTTCTGCGCTGTGGCGGCCAAGGGCAGCAGAGCGATCGCCGTCGCCAGGGCAATCCACTTCATTGGCTTCATGACACTTTCTCCATCAGTCTGGTTTGGCCCTCACCTTCCGCCGGGAGCAGATAGACGCTGCTCCTCGGAATGTGGACGCAGGTTATGGGGATGGCCTCGTCCGTCTCGCCGGTGATCGTTCCCCCGCGCACCGCCAGGTCGAACTGGCGCACCGGCCCGAGGAAGCGATCGAGGCGGACCTCGCCCGCGAAGGTGTTCGACCCGCCGGGTGGCGCCGCACCCAGCCGGATCTTCTCCGGCCGCACCATCACCATGACCTTGTGCCCGATCGCGAGCCCGTGCCGTTCCGTGGCGATGCGGCCGAGGGGAGTCTCGACAGAGTCGGACCCGCTGATCGCGCCCGGCCACAGATTGGCATGGCCGACGAACGCCGCCACGTCGCGGTTCATGGGATGCTCGTACAGCTCGCGCGGCGACGCGACCTGCTCGATTCGCCCGCTGCGCATCACCGCGACACGGTCCGCCATCGACAGGGCCTCTTGTTGGTCGTGCGTGATGTGCAGCGTGGCGATGTCGTATGCGCGCTGGATGCGCCTGATCTCGTCGCGCATCTCGACGCGCAGGGCGGCGTCGAGCGCCGAGAGCGGCTCGTCCAACAGCAGCGCGCGCGGGCGGAAGACGAGCGCCCGCGCCAGGGCGACGCGCTGTTGCTGGCCGCCCGACAGGTCGTGGGGCAGACGATGGACCAGGTCGCCAAGCCCGACGGTCTCCAGGGTCTCCCGCGCCCTGGCGCGGCGCTCGGCCGGCCGCACCCCGCGCACCTTCAAGGGATAGGCGGTGTTCTCCAGCGCCGTCATGTGCGGAAACAGGGCGTAGGTCTGAAACACGACGCCGAGCGCGCGCGCGCGGGGCGGGGTGTGGGTCACCTCGCGGCCGGCGATCCGGATGGTTCCGCGCTCGGGCGTCAGGAAGCCGGCGATGAGCCTGAGCAAGGTGGATTTGCCGCAGCCGCTCGCGCCGATGACGGCCATAAGCTCGCCGGCGCGAATCGCGAGATCGATGTCGAACACGCCGGCCGTGACGCCGGGATAGGTGAAGCTGACGCCGCGCAGCTCGATGCGGGGCGAGCTCATGCCGGCAACGTCTTGGTCGAGCGCGCGGCGCCGGCGGTCAGGGCGCCGCTCACGGAAGCCACCAGCGCCAGCATCAGCAAGAGGACCGTGGCGGCGCAGGCGAAGCCGGTGGCGCCGTAGAAGGCCTGCAGCAGCACGACCGGATAGGGACGCGTGAGGAAACCCGCGACCAGATTGGACAGCTGGAACTCGCCGGTGGAGAGCGCCGCGACGACGATCGTGCCGGATACGAGGCTGTGACGCAGGGTGGGCAGCACGATGTCGAAAAGCCGGGAGGCGAGCGAGGCTCCGAGCGATTCCGCGGCGGTCTCCAGTTCGGCCAGCCCGAGATGGCGCATGTCCCCGACCAGCGTCTGGACAAGATAGGGCAGGGTCAAGATCACGTGGCCGCCGATCAAGATCCAGAGGCTGCCGAGGTAGGGAAGCGTATCGGTAGAGAAGATCAGGACGAAGCCGAACGCCAGCACGAGCGGCGGCACGGCGATCGGCAGCAGGTAGACGATGCGCGCCGCAGCCCGCACGCCACGCGACGCCGTGTGGTAGATCGCGTAGGCGAGCGGCAGCCCGATCAGCACGTTGACGACGCAGGTGACGGCGGCGACCTGAAGGCTGACCCAGAATGCCCGCCGAAAGCTCGGATCGTTGATGACCTCGGCGTACCACCGAAGGGTCGCGCCGGTCGGGAGCAACGTGCCGAACCACGTCTCGCCGAACGAGCCGACCAGGAGCAGCAACATGGGCGCGAACAGATAAACGAGATAGGTCGTCGTTACCCAAACCATCGGACACGAGCTTAGGTGCCCCAAGATGGGGCGGCTACGGTGTTCGATGGCTTGGCCGACATGGACCGGTTCCTTTCTGGCGGATGGATGCTTTGCTCCTCACGCTGTCCCCCTGAACACGCGCGCTCGGGCTGCGGCTCAGGGACGCTCCCGCCCGTGATTGGCAAGGCTCAATTCGAGATATGAATTCTACCCTATTTCCGGCGATGTGACCACCGCGATCTGAACCCGTTCCCGCCTCCGCTCGCCGCGGGTCGAAATCGACCAGCTCACGCCGCGATATAGTCGCGGATCTCGACCCGGCCGCCGGGGCGCGCGGCCGCCTCGGCGGCAGCCGGCACGCTTGCGGCCACCTGCTCGTCGACGTAGTCCTCGCCGCAATTCTCGCAGACGCGCGCCGGCACGTCGTTGATCGCCACCGTGGCGCCGTCCCGCTGGAACGCCGCGGTGGTCGTGCCCGGCCGGGTCTCGCCCTGCCTGCACACCACGCACCTCATGGCCCCCGCCTCCGACCCTTCCGCCTCATCGCAGCCGCAGGTCGTCGTCGACGGTGAAGCCCGCGTCCTCGAGGATGCGTACCGCGAGACCGCGCCCGACGTCGGCCCCGGTGTGCATCGGCACGGTGGCCGTGACCTTGCGGCTCGCGTGCCGCAGCGTGAGCTGAGCCCCCGACTGCCGGTCTTCGACAAAGCCTTGCGATCTCAGAAAGCGCACGAGCTCGCGGGCGCTCACCTGAGGCATGCGGGCCATCAGGGCACGCCGATGGACAGCTCCTCGACGTGCACCAGCCGCTCGTTCTGCGGCACCGGCTCGCCATGCGCGAGCAGCGACGCGACATGCTGCTGGATCGCCTCGCGCATGTTGCGCCTGGCCTCCTCGATGGTGCGGCCGTTGCTGAAGCAGCCGGGCAGGCTCGGACTATACGCGCTGTAGCCCGCGTCCTCCGGCTCCTTCTCGATCACGATCTCGAAATTGTAGAACCGCATCGCCCGCGCTCCCGCTGGCCACGATCACCATAGCACACCGCGATGCCCTGACGCGATCCGCCCCGACCCTCGGATCCATTTGCGCCAGCGCAAGTTGGAAAAAGCCCGGACTCCTGCGGGTCTCGGGTTCGTTTGGATTCAATCCTGCGCGGGTTCGTTCGGAGTCCCGCGACGGTCCTGTCGCGACCGGCCCGAGGCTCGATGCGTCATGGGATTCTACCCTATTTCCGCCGATGTCGCTACCGCGATCTGAACCCGTTCCCGACCCCGCTTGCGATCTGCGCGGCCCCAACGCCGCACCCTCGACGCTTACCTGCCTCCATGGCATCATGGGCGAGATGACCGACCTCCGATCGGCGCGCCTTTCGGACCATGCATGGGCGGCGATGGGGCGGCGCGAGATCACCGAGGCCCAGGTGCGCGCCGTGCTGCGGGCGCCGCAGGCGGTGGTTCCCGGCAACCGCCCCGGCCGCCAGGTCGCGCAAGCGCCGGTGACGTTGGGCGACCCGCCGCAGAGGGTGCTCTTGCGCGTGGTCGTGGAGGTGGGCCAGGATTCGCCCGAGGTGGTCACGGTCTACGCGACGACCCAGTTCCGGCGGTACGGAGCGAAGCCATGAAGATTACCTACGATGCCGCGACCGACACGCTGACCGTGGTCCTGCGCGCCGCCCCCGCCCGCATCAGCGCGGAGGAGAAATCCGGCGTGATCCTCGACTACGACGCCCAAGGCCGCCTGATCGCGCTCGAGATCCTCGACGCCTCGACCCGAGTCGACGGGGTCGACACCGTGCAACTCCAGGTCATCCCCAAGCCCGGCGCCAAGCACCCCGCCGCGGCGGAATAGCTCGACGACGAGAAGGCGCGGGCGGCGGCGATCGCCTTGGCCGACACCGACACCATCATGACCGACATCCGGCAACGGCTGCGGGTGCTCGAGTGGGCGGTCGGCGCCAACACCGTGATGCTGGTGGGCCTGGTCCTGAAGCTGATCGTGTTCGGCGGTTCATCGTAACGGCAGCGACAAGGAGTCAGTCGCACACCGTAAGCCGAGTGAAAGCCAGAAATCCCGCGGGTCTCGGGTTCGTTCGGTTGTCAGCGCCGCTCGGGTTCGTTCGTCGCCCGGCGCTTCCCGCGACCGGCCCGAGGCTCGATGCGCGATGGGAATTCTACCCCATTTCCGCCTATGTACCACCGCGATCTGGACCTTGCGGTCATCAATTTATGGTTTATATGTCTCCCGTTCTGTAGCGTGCTGGCTGAAGGCCCAGAGGTGCGAGAGAGAGCATGACTTCACAGGAGGCGCTTCATGTGCCACGCGGCTCACATTTGGCCGCGGCGTCCGCGGCAGGATACCTATTCCAGTGCAGATACGCGCTGCTCGCAGCGGTCGAACATGTTAACCGAAATACCGGTGTTGAAATTTCGATAGAGCGGTTTGACGACGTGGCATTTGAGACGCAGGGCGAGCCGATCGAGCTTATTCAGACCAAGCACCACCTGGGGCGCGCTGGTAACCTCTCCGATACCAGCTCCGACCTGTGGAAAACCTTAGGTATCTGGTCAGAGGCAGTCGCTCGAGAGCCCTCGTTGCCAAGACGGCTGCGGTTTCTTCTTGTTACCACGTCCACCGCTCCAGAGGATGGGGTCGCTCGGCTCCTCCGACCCGGCCTGGGCCGCGACGTGGCCCGTGCAAATACGCGCCTAGTCACAATCGCTTCCGACGCGGGGAATAAGGCCAATGCATCTCATTACGCGGCGTTCCTGGAGCTTTCCGATGCTGCACGCCTAGCGCTCGTTACGTCGATCACTGTGCTGGATGACACTTCGAACCTCTTGGACACAGAAGCAGAGATCGCCGACGCCCTGCGCATGAACACTTCGCTAGATAAGCTCGGAGTCTTTATTGAACGGCTTGAAGGCTGGTGGTGGGCACGGATTTGCCGTGCGCTGATCCGGCGCGAAGACGCGATAATCGCTATTACAGAACTCGAGAGCAAGATTGATGAACTGCGGGAGGCATTTCAACGTGCTGCCTTGCCGGTTGACATGGCAGACGTAGAACCGCCTGCAGAGGAGGCTGCATCTTATGACCAACGGCTTTTCGTGCGCCAGCTTCAGCTCGTGGGCGTAGGGGGGAGGCGGCTCGATTTTGCTAAACGCGACTACTACCGAGCATACGAGCAGCGCTCGCGCTGGACCCGCGAGCAGCTCCTGTTTGATGGGGAAATAGCAGCCTACGAGCGACGGCTTGGCGAGGAGTTTGATGTTCGATACGAGGCAATGCGGGATCGTCTGGCCGCCTGCTTAGAACAATGTCGTTTTCGCGAGGAGGGAATGCGTCTTGTCGAGTGGGTGGAGCAGGACGCGAGATTCCCGCTGCGCTCCATTGTCGAGAAGTTTCTAACGGTCGGTTCCTATCACATTCTGGCCGATCGGCTCCGTATTGGCTGGCATAGAGACTATTCCGAGCTGCTCAACACCGAGCAGCCCGAGCACGGACGCGAGTAGCAGTAGGTTCAGATATGATAGCGCCCTGGTCCCTACGACCTGTCGAGGAAGCGAGCCTTTTCAACCCGGCATTTGGTGCCCTCCTGCTGGCCAGGGCCGCCGCAGATTATTACAAACAGGCCGGCCAAGGCCTTCCATACCCGCTAATCTTCTTAGTCATGCCCGCAGTGCTTCACTCGGAGACCCGCCACGCGCTTCCTGCTACCACACGGGCAGTGATGCACAACTGGACCAGTGATCATACTTCGCTCCTTGCCGCGTTTCCCAACCGGGCGCGTCGAATGGCACCGGTTACCAAAGAGGCGGTGTTGTTCGGACTTTTTCACGAGAAGCTTGCTATTTCTGACGGCAGGCTCTCGCCCGGGCGACGACCCTATCGGGGGAACGCTTTGCCAGCAGACACTACTGACGAAGTAGAGCACTGCGCCCGAGCCGCTGCACTTCTGGGTCGCTGGTTCACCTCGGCAGGATCAACGGCGACCATTCTTTCGTCCTGGGGCGTGAGACCATGAGCCTTCAGATACGCTCAATCGTTATCTACAGCCGGGCTGGCGATTGCAGGCGAGTCGATTTCCGGCTGGGTGCTCTCAATGTACTTACGGGCGCCTCGCGTACTGGAAAATCTGCTCTCCTTGACATCGTTGATTATTGTTGGGGGAGGGACGAATGCACAGTTCCAGAGGGACCGATTCGGCGAGCAGTGTCGTGGTACGGGGTCGTCTTTGACAACGATGGGGAAGGTGTTTTCATCGCCCGGCGTAATCCCATTCCGGGGGCTAAGGCAAGCGATGAGTTCTACCTCGGGCGAGCCGTCGAAGATGCTCCGTTGAACGCCTCATCACTTGTCAAGAATACCACGGGTGATGCTCTCAAGAGATTTTTGTCGCAGATGCTTGCCATAGGTGAAAACGAGCACCGGCCGCCTGAGGGCAGCACGCGGCAGCCCCTTGAGGCAAACGCGCGCCACGCAATCCTCTTCTGCTTGCAAGCACAGGACGAGATTGCGGGCCGCCGGTTTCTATTTCACCGACAGGGCGAACCGTTCCTCCCGCAAGCAATCAAGGATACTCTCCCGTATTTTCTAGGCGCAATAGATGATGACCGGCTTCGAAAGCAATTGATGTTGGACGACGCGCGACGCCGCCTGGCGCGGCTTGAGAGGCGGCTGGCCGAAGCTACGTCCGCTGACGACGAAGACTTCTCGCGCGCTCGCACGCTCTTGGACGAAGCCAAACGCGTTGGGTTGGCTGACAGTGCCGCTGAGCCTGAGTCGCGTGCCGAAGCGCTTACCATGCTCCAAACAGCCGCAGCGCGAGTCGATGCAGATGCCGATCTGCTCGTGGATGAGCCGACCGACGATCTTGCAAACCTGCAAGAGGAACGTCGGCAGCTCCGCATGCAACTTGCCTCATTGAAAGAGGAGATTCGCGAGGCTGAGTTACTGCTGTCCGGGGCATCAGGATTTGAGCGGGAAGCCGGCGAGCAGCGGGCGCGGCTCGGCGCGATAGGCCTCGTGGAGCACGATGGTCAGTCGCTGGTCTGCCCTGTTTGCGACAGTACTCTTGAAGAGCCGCCGCCTGCTGTCGAAGAAATTCGCGAGCTCCTGGAGGACATAGCTGGTCAGCTTACTGCCGTTCGCCGCGAAAACCCTCGCCTTCAAAGCCGGCTAGCGCAGCTCGAGGAGCGCCGGGCGGGTGTTGAGGAACGGCTACGCGAGAATCAGCGCATTGTGACAGCTCGAATCGAAGAGAGTGAGCGCCTTCGCGCCCAGCACGACGCCTTTGTTCGACGTGCGAGGGTTTCGGGGAGACTTGCGTTCTATCTTGAGACCGCCTTGACCGCCGTGGGTAGTGATGGGCTCTCGGAGGAAATTGCACGTTTGCGTGCGGAGGTCGACGAGCTGGAAAGAGGGCTAGACCCTGAAATGGTCGAGGAGCGCATGACGACTGCGCTCAATGTGATCGGCCAATACATGACCGAGTACGCAAATGATCTACAGGTCGAGCACGGACAAAATCCGATCCGACTCGATCGAAAGAACCTTTCGGTCGTAGCGGATACGCTCGACGGACCGATCCCGCTGACGCGAATGGGTAGTGCCGAGAATGGGATTGGCTATCATGTCGTCGCACATCTCGGGTTACACAAGTTCTTCCGCGGCCGCTCGCGGCCGGTTCCAGGTTTTCTCATGCTGGATCAGCCGTCGCAGGCGCATTACCCGCCAGAGCGTGATGCGGAAGGGGATCTCGGAGTTCTCGCGGACGAGGACCAAGCGGCAGTGCGTCGCCTCTTCGAGCTGCTGCGCCGGTTTGCGTCAGACCTCGCGCCGAACATGCAGATTATCGTCGTCGACCATGTCGACATAAGGGAGTCCTGGTTCCAGGGAACCGTTGCGGAACGGTGGCGTGCGGGTCGAAAGTTAGTGCCGGATGCGTGGATTGAGGCTTGAGCCCTGGGATATCGGAAGAGCCCTATGAACGGCCGGGAGGTCTCCTCGGACCCGCGCCGTCGCCCTCACGCATACGGGTCGGCGGCATCCCGCAGGCCGTCGCCGAGGAAGTTGAAGGCGAGGACCACGAGGATGACCGGGACGACCGGGAGCATGAGCCAGGGGTAGAGGGCGACGACGTTGATGTTCTGGGCCTCGACCAGGAGCACGCCCCACGACGTGATCGGGGGGCGCAGGCCGAGGCCGAGGAAGGAAAGGGCGGTTTCGCCGAGGATCATCGCCGGGATCGAGAGCGTGGCCGAGGCGATCAGGTGGCTCATGAAGGACGGCACGAGGTGGCGAAGGATGATCCGGCGCGGCCGCGCGCCCATGAGCGCCGCTGCGACCGCGAACTCCTCCTCGCGCAGCGCCAGGATCTTGGAGCGCACGGCGCGGGCGAGGCCGGTCCAGTCGATCAGGCCGAGGATGATGGTGATCCCGAAATAGATCCAGATCGGGTCCCAGGTGACGGGCAGCGCGGCGGAGAGCGCCATCCACAAGGGGAGCTCGGGGAACGAGCGGATCACCTCGATCGTGCGCTGGACCAGGTTGTCGACCCAGCCGCCGTAGTAGCCGGACATGCCGCCCAGGAGAATCCCGAGCACGAAGCTCACGGTGATGCCGAACAGGCCGACGGTGAGCGAGACCCGGGCGCCGTAGACGATGCGCGAGAACAGATCGCGCCCGAGGCGATCGGTGCCGAGCACGAACAGGGTGCCGCCCTCGGCCGGGCAGACGAAGTGGAAGTCGGCCGGGAACAGGCCCCAGAACAGATACTCGTCGCCGGCGCAGAAGAAGCGGAGCGGCTGGATGTCGTTCAAGTCCACGGTGTACTCGCGCTTCAGGTTCTCGAGGTTGAGGCTGAAGTCGAAGCCGTAGACGAAGGGGCCCACGAAGCGGCCGTCGTGGAACAGATGGACGCCCTGGGGCGGGAAATGGATGAAGTCCGGGTGGCGGGTGTGCAGGTCGTAGGGCGCGATCCACTCCGAGATCACGATCGAGCCGTACATGATCAGGAGGAACCAGGCGGAGACGACCGCGAGGCGATGGCGGCGGAACTTCCACCACATCAGCTGCCACTGCGAGGCGGTATAGAAGCGCTCCTGCTCGGGGCTCAGGCGCTCGACCTCGGCCGGATCGAACGGCTCGGGGTTGACGTAGTGGGCGGTCATCGGCTCTGGCCGGCGCCGAAGCGGATGCGCGGGTCGAGGGCCGCGAGCGCGATGTCGGACAGGAGCACGCCGATCACGGTGAGCAGCGCCAGCATCATCAGGAACGAGCCGGCGAGGTACATGTCCTGGGTCTGGAGCGCGCGCAGCAGCATCGGCCCGGTGGTCGGCAGCGAGAGCACGATCGCGACGATCGCGGCGCCGGAGATGATCTGGGGCAGCAGGTTGCCGATGTCGGCGATGAACGGGTTGAGCGACATCCGCAGCGGGTACTTCACGAGCGCGCGGAACGGCGGCAGCCCCTTGGCCTTGGCGGTGACCACGTAGGGCTTTTGCAGCTCGTCCAGGAGATTGGCGCGCAGGCGCCGGATCATGCCGGCGGTGCCCGAGGTGCCGATCACGATCACCGGCACCCACAGGTGCGCGAGCACCGAGCCGAACTTCGCCCAGCTCATCGGCTGGTCGAGGTACTGCGGATCCATCAGGCCGCCGATCGAGATGCCGAACACCACGTTGGCGAAGTACAGCAGCACCAGCGCGAGCAGGAAATTGGGCGTGGCGAGCCCCAAAAAGCCGATGAAGGTCAGCGCGTGATCGCTCACGCTGTACTTGTGGGTCGCCGAATAGACCCCGATCGGGAACGACACCGCCCAGGTGAACAGGACGGTCGCGAACGACACGATGATGGTCAGCAGCATGCGGTCGCCGATTACGGCGTTGACCGGCAGGTTGTATTCGAAGGAATAGCCGAAGTCACCCTGGAGCAGGCCGCCGAGCCAGACCAGGTACTGCTGCCACCACGGCCGGTCGAGGCCGTAGACCTCGCGCAGGTACTCGATCTTCGCCCCCTGCAGGCTTTCGCCCTGGGCCTGCAGCTCGGCCATGTAGCTGGTGAGATAGTCGCCGGGCGGCAGCTGGATGATGACGAAGCTGATGAAGCTGATCGCGAGCAGAGTCGGCACCATGACCAGCAGCCGATGGACGACGTAGCGCAGCACGGGTGCTTTCCCAATCCCTCTGGCCCGATCCCTCTGGCCCGATCCCTCCGGCCCGATCCGAATCTCTGGGCCCGATTTCCCTCTGGCCCGATCCGATTCTCTGGCCCGATCCGACCCCCGGCGGCCCGCCCCGCGCGCGCCGCCCGGCGCCCGAAAGCGTACCGGCGCGCCCGGGCAATGCAAGAGCGCGATGACGCAGCGAGCGAAGGGTCAGCGACCTGTGGCCTCGGCGCCCACCGCGAACAGGGCGTGCTGGCACAGGACCCGGGCGGGCCAGCCGGTGGTCTTGCACGCGATCTCGGCCTCGAGCAGGCCGGCGAGGACGCGGGCGGCGCGGGCGGCGGGCCACCGCCGCAGCTCGGCTTTGACGCTGTCCTTGCGGCGGAAGTGGATCGGCGGCCGGGCGCGCGCGATCACCTGCTCGACCGGCTCGCCGCGCTCGATCAGGGCGGCGAGGCGATGCAGACGGGCGAAATGGTTGGCCTGCGCGCGCACCAGGCGGACCGGCGACGCGCCCTCGCCGAGCAGGCGATCGAGGCAGCGCTCGAGGGCCGCGAGCTGACCGAGCGCCACGGCGTGCACCAGATCGTCGAGGCCAAGGGCGGCGCTGTCGCCGACCACGGCGGCGACGTCGTCGAGGGTCGCCCGGCGCAAGTC
>JBOHKK010000071.1:0-20603 GCA_050729115.1 Geminicoccaceae bacterium
GCCGTGCGCCCCAGCGCGCGGGGTTGGTCGGTCGGCCGCGCGCCCCGACAGAGAAATTCTGATGCCGGGCGCGCGAACTTTGTGAGCCTGGTATACGGCGCCCGCCTGATCGACGCTTGCCTCGGGCGTCGGCGCGGGCGAGCATCCGGCGGCACTTCGAGCGGCGAAACGACGTGGCAAAGCTTCTCGAGATCGCAGACCTGAGGGTCGAATTCCGCAGGCATGGCGGCTTGGTCAAGGCGGTCGACGGCATCTCCTACGTCGTCGAGCAGGGCGAGACCGTAGCCATCGTCGGCGAATCGGGCTGCGGCAAATCGGTGAGCGCGCTCGCGGTCATGGGGCTCGTGCCGTGCCCGCCCGGGCAGGTCGGCGGCGCCGCCCGGTTCCAGGGGCGGGACCTCCTGGCGCTGCCGGAGGACGAGCTGCGGGACATCCGCGGGCGCGACATCGCCATGGTGTTTCAGGAGCCGATGACCTCGCTCAACCCGGTGCTGACCATCGGGACCCAGCTCGAGGAAGGCATGCGCCGGCATCTGGGCCTGTCGAAGGCGGCGGCGGGTGAGCGCGCGATCGAGCTGTTGCGCATGGTTGGGATCGCCGAGCCGGCGCGCCGCCTGAAGCAGTACCCGCACCACTTCAGCGGCGGCATGCGGCAGCGGGTCATGATCGCCGTGGCTTTGAGCTGCGACCCCAAGCTGATCATCGCGGACGAGCCGACGACCGCGCTGGACGTCACCATCCAGGCGCAGATCCTGGAGCTGATGAAGGACCTCACAGAGCGCCTCGGCGTGGCCCTGGTCATGATCACGCACAACCTGGGCGTGGTCGCCCGCTACGCCGATCGGGTCAACGTCATGTATGCGGGCAAGCTGGTCGAGACGGCGCCGACGCAGGACCTCTACGATCACCCGCGCCATCCCTACACCATCGGGCTGCTGGGCTCGGTGCCCCGGATGACCCGGCGCGGCGGGCGGTTGATCCCGATCGAGGGCCAGCCGCCGGACCTGTCGCGCCTGGACGGCGCCTGCTCGTATCGGCCGCGCTGCCGCTGGGCCATAGAGCGCTGCGCCGAGGCCATCCCGCCGCTCGAGCCGATCGGGCCGGGCCACCGCTCCGCCTGCTTCCGCAAGCACGAGCTGGGCACCGGATCATGACCAAGCCCGACGGATCATCTTTGATCCGCGCCACGCGGCGCGCGGCCACCGAACGATCGCGGTCAGTCCTCATCGATCACCCAGGGGCCGAGCGGCCGGCCGGCATTGCGCTCAATGTAGGCCTCGAGCGCATCGCGATCGGCGAGGCCGAACGGCCGGGGCGCGGTCGGCAGCGCATGGCTGAACGGGATGAAGCGTTCCTGCGCGACAGCGTACAGCCGGCGCAGCTCCTCGAGCGGCGCAATGGTCGTCGACCCTGAGGTCGAGGCGCGGATAGGGCTCGTGGCCCTGGACCAGCAGCGCCGCCGATTGCCGCCCCCGCTTGTCGCCGCCCGCCGCCTCGCCGGCATCCAGGGCCGCGAGCAGGCGCTCGACCAGCGGCAGCCCGGCGCTCGCCAGCCAGCTCTCGAGCGTGCGCTCGATCACCGCCGGCCCGGCCAGCATGTTGCCCGCGACCGAGACGCCGCCCTCGGCGCGGTGCCCGCACCAGTCGATGCAGGCGCCTCCGGTGAAGGCGGCAGTACCGCCGTGCCGGTCCACGAGATGCAGCTGGCGGTGGTCCCGGCCCTCGTCCATGGCCATCACCATCGCCACCGCGGCGGGCACGGTGATGCCCTCGCGCAGCAGGGCGAGCGCGCGCTGGCGGAGCGCCGGATTCGGCAGCGCCTGCGCACAGACCGCGCCGAGGCCGGCCTCGGCCAGCGGGCAGAGCGCGCCGACCGCGAAGAAGCGCGTGGCGATGCCGATGCCGAACCAGCCGCTCGCGCCGTCGTGCACGATGATCGACCAAGTCATTCGCGGAACTCAAGGGCGGTCATACGCGGCATCGTCCGGGTTATCACAGACCTTCTCGAACGCCGCCTCCGAAGCGCCGGTCACGGCCCTTGCGAGCCGGCGCTCCTCCTCGCGCTGACGCAGGAAGTCGACGAAATCCTCGACCTCCACGATTCTGTCCGCAGGCAGGCTGCGAATCTTCGCGATCGGTTCCTGATCGCGGCGCGGTCCGGCGGGCATGGCCCGCTCATCCGATCTCGTCCCACGCGACCCAAAGGATAGCACAGGCTCTCCCCAAAGGCGCAATCGCACGCGGCATCCCCGTGATGGGTGCTCCCTGACACCTTTTCCCTGACCAGGCACGGCCGACGCTTGCGCCTTGTCCCAGGGGCAAAGTTGGGGCTAAACCGCGGGCGCCGACGGCGCAATTCGATGCCGAGGCCGACGATTGCAACCACCACCGCCAGATCGAACAGCAGCAGCATGGGCCTTTGCCCGTCAAGCTGCGCGCCGTGCGCAGGCCGATCGTCGAGGCGCTCACCTGGAGCGCCACGGTCGACAAAGATCATCGAGTAGCTGAGCGCCGCGGTCGACCATCAGTTCGCGGCGGCGGTGCGCCAGCAGGCGGCGGAGACACGGGCGCGCAAGCGGTCGCGTTACGCCCGGCCCTTCATAGCCGCACACGGCGCGGCGCGTCTCGACCGATCGCGAGTTGCAGCTCGAGCCGTGCAAGCTGTATGGCCTTCATCTATCGACGTACTACATCATCTGCCAATGGAGACGACCAATGCCTGACGATGTGGCGACTTTGTTCCGACAGCTAATCGACATGCAAGAAAAGACGGCCCGACAGATAATCAACCTGCAAGAAAACACATCCCGCGAGCAAACAAAGGTGTTCAGACAGCTGTCCACCACGGACAAAGAAATCGCGAACGTCCTCCGTGAGATGAAGGAAGATCTCACGAAGTCACGCGACCGGCTCGACGACGTGGTCCGCGGCGACTTGGTGCGCTACAGCCTCAAGCTCCGAGCGGCGGATCAGGCTGAAGCTCGCGTGAGGCGCGTTCGAGTCTCGAACACCTATATATGGGAGCACTAGCTTCCGCGCCGCTTCCCGATTCGCCGATGGTAGCCTACGAGAACGATCAGGAGCCGCGGGGCACCTCGCTTGCGCCGCCCCCACCGCCTGATCATCTATCATCGCCCAATCCGAACGATAATCGGCTCCCTGCCCGATGCCCCAGAAGATCGCCGCCGAACGCCTGCCCGACCTGCTGCGGCCTGGCATGACCGTGTTCGTCCAGGGGGCAAGCGGCGAGCCGCGCCCGCTCCTGCGTGCGCTCGCCGCGGCGCCCGAGGCAAGCGACGGCGTGCACTACGTCGGCTGTCTCATTCCCGGCGTCAACACGATCGATCCGGCCGCGTTTCATCCCAATGCCCGGCTCACGTCGTTCTTCGTGTTCGGCGAGTTCGCCCGCTCCCATGCCGCCGGCAAGGTTCGGTTCTTGCCGCTGCACTATAGCGGCATCTGGGACTACCTCAGCGGGCTGGAAGTCGACCTGGCTCTGCTCCAGGCAACCCCGCCCGATCGTCACGGTCGCTGCAGCCTCGGCGTCTCGGTGCACTTCGTGCCGGCGGTCCTGGACCGGGCGAGGGTGATCGTCGCCGAGATCAACGCCGCCATGCCGCGCCCTGCGCAGAGCTTCGAGATCCCGTACGACCGCCTGGACCGGGTGGTCGAGACCGAGCGCCCGCTGGTGGCGCTCGCGACCGGCGACGTGGCGCCGGAGATCGATCGGATCGGCGAGAATGTCGCGAGCCTGATCGAGGATGGCGACGTCATCCAGATCGGCATCGGCAAGGTGCCTGCGGCGGTGCTGGCATCGCTGCGCGAGCGCCGCGATCTCGGTCTGCACGGCGGCCTGGTCAGCGACGAGGTGGCGGCGCTGCACGCAGCGGGCGTCCTCACCGGGGCGCGCAAGTCGCATGAGCGCGGAACCATGGTGTGTACCGCCGCGCTCGGCAGCGAGCGCGTCTACGCGTGGGCCGGGCGCTGCCGGGACCTGCGGTTCGCACCCGTGCGCCACACCCACGACAGCCGGGTCGTTGCGCAGATCGACCGGTTCGTCGCGATCAACTCGGTGCTGTCGGTGGATCTTTACGGGCAGGCCAACGCCGAGATGCTGGGCGGCCGGCAGGTGAGCGGCAGCGGCGGGCTCCTCGACTTCGTGCGCGGCGCGCGGCTGTCCAAGGGTGGCCGGTCGATCGTAGCACTACCCTCGAGCGCGGGCGGCAAGGCCTCGCGGATCGTGCCGCGCCTGGGCGAGGGCGAGGTCGTGAGCTGTCCGCGCGCCGACGCCGACATCGTGGTCACCGAGCATGGCGTGGCCCATCTGCGGGACAAGTCGATCGACGAGCGCGCCGAAGCCCTGATCGCGATCGCCGACCCGGCGTCCCGTGACGCCCTGGCCGGCCAGTGGGCGAAGATCCGGCGACGGGGCCGCCCGAGCAGGTGATCCGTCAAAGGATCGACTTGGTGGCGCCGCCGTCGATGAACACGTCGACGCCGTGGATCTGCTCGGCGACGCCCGAGGCCAGGAACGCGACCAGATTGGCGATGTCCTCGGGCTGGCTGTAGCGGCGCAGGCCGGCGCGCGCCAGCTCCTGCTGCTCGTACGCCGCACGGTCCATGCCCTCGGCCGCGGCACGCTGATCGAGCAGGGTCTCCAGACGGCCGGTGACGGTCATGCCGGGATGCACCGCCTTGACCGCGACACCGTCCCGCAGGCCCAGCTCGGCGAGCGCCTTGGTGAAGTTGGTGATCGCGGCGTTGACCGCGCCGCCGATCATGAAGTTGGGCGTCGGGGTCTTGGATGCGCCGCCGATGACGTTGACGACGCTGCCTTGCGCGTTCTTGAGCAAAGGCCAGAGCGCGCGCGACAGGCGGACGTAGGAGTAGAACTTCAGCGCGAAGCCGTCCTCCCAGATGGCATCGTCGAGCTTGAAGAAATCGCCGCTCTGGGTGGCGCCGGCGTTGTTGACCAGGATGTCGAGGCGGCCGAACGCGTGCTCCAGCGCGCCGATTGCGGCTTCGCAGCCCTGCGCCGAGCGCAGGTCGGTCGCGCAGATCTCGACCCGCCGCCCGCTGGCTTCGCCGATCGCAGCGGCCGCCTGCTCCAGATCGCGCGCCGTGCGCGCCACGATCAGCACGTCGCACCCCTCCTGCGCCAGGCGTCCGGCGCACGCCCGGCCGATCCCCTTGCTGCCGCCCGTGACCAGCGCGACCTTGCCGTTCAGCCCCAGATCCATCGTTGCTCCCCTCAGTACACGCCCTTCGCCTTCATCTTTGCGAGCTCGGCCTCGGTATAGCCGAGCCCGCAAAGAATGTCCTTCGAATGCTCGCCGAGCGCCGGCAGCCGGAAGTCGATGGCGCCGGGCTCGTCCGCGAACTTGATCGGCAGGCCGACGTGCTCGCAGCCGCGCCCGTCCTCCACCACCATCTCGCGGTGGCGGACCTGTGGGTCGTCCAGCCCCTCACGCAGCGTCTTGACCGGGGCGAACGCGACGTCCTTGTCCGCCATCCACTTCACCCACTCGGCCTGCCTCTTCGTCTTGAAGGTCTCTACCAGAAACGCGCGGACCGGCGCCTGACCCGGGCCGGGCGGCAGCCTGCACAGCTCGATCAGGTCCGGCCGGCCGAGCGCACTCAGCAGGTTGGCCGCGAACTTGATCTCGGAGCCGCCGAGCGCCACGAACCGGCCGTCCCTGGTCTCGTACACCCGATACATGGCGTTGCCGCCCCAGGAGCGCTCGTCCTTGGCCACCGGCTGGCGCTTCTCGGCGAGCGGCGGCCCGTAGTTGTTGGGCATCGAGGCGATCAGCGAATCCATCATGGCGACGTCGACGTAGTCGCCCCGGCCGGTCCGCTCCCGGCGCAACAGCGCCATCAGCACGCCCGCGAGCGCGATGTGGCAGGCCAGCATGTCGGCCGCGGCGAGCGCGGGGTTCCACGGCCGGTCGTCCCAGCCCAGATTGACCGAGAGCACCCCCGACATCGCCTCCACCGCGAGGTCGTGCGCGGGCTTATGGACATACGGGCCGCTCTGCCCGTAGGCCGAGATCGAGGCGTAGACGATGCGCGGGTTGCGCGCGGCGACCGCCCGGTAGCCGACGCCGAGCCGATCCACCACGCCCGGACGAAACGCCTCGACCAGGACGTCGGCGCTCTTGGCAAGCCGGAGCAGCGCCTCGACGCCCGCCTCGGTCTTGAGGTTCAAAGTCAGGCTCCTTTTGCCGCGGTGGGTGTTGGCGAACCACACCGAGACGCCGTCGCGCTCGAGCCCGATCTCGCGGTTGGGCTCCCCCTGCGGCAGCGGCTCGACCTTGATCACTTCCGCCCCGTGATCGGCCATGACCTGGGTCATCGCCGGCCCGGGCAGGAACAGCGACAGGTCGACGACCTTGATGCCTTCCAGTTTCACGAGGTTGCCTCCCGATCTCGAGCCGGCGGGCACCAGGGGGGATCCCGCTTGTCGAGGAAGCTCGCGAGCCCGTCTGCCGCCTCGGCCGAGGCGCGCGTCACCGCCGCCTGCACCGCGAGCGCCTCGACCTGCTGCTCGGTGAGGTCGAGCCCGGCGTGCGCGAGCACCAGCCGCTTGGAAGCTCGAACCGCATCGGGCGCGCTCTTCAGGATCGCGTCGATGATCGGTGCGGCCGCCCGATCGAGGGCATCGTCCGGGCAGACCTCGTGGACCAGACCGATCCGCTTCGCTTCGGGGGCATCGAAGCGCTCGCCGGTGATCCCGTAGCGGCGCAGATTGCGCACGCCGATCGCGGCGCACAGCTGCGGCACGATCGGCGCCGGGATCACCCCCCAGCGCACCTCGGTCAGCGCGAAGCTCGCGGACTCGGTCGCGATCGCCACGTCGCACGCCGCGACCATGCCCACCCCGCCGCCGAAGCAGGCGCCGTGGACCAGAGCTAGCGTCGGTCGGGGGAAGGCGTTCAGAGCAAGCATCGTGAGCGTGGTGCGGCGCGAGAACGCGAGATTGTCGTCGAGCGGCCGGCCCGCGACCTCGCGCAACCAGGCGAGATCGGCGCCGGCCTGGAAGTGCTTGCCGTTGGCCCGCAAGACCAGCAGGCGCACGCGCGGGTCGGCGGCGAGCGCCGCGACCGCCGCGCTCAGCGCGTCGATCAGGGCGCCATTGTAGGCGTTGTGAACCTCGGGTCGGTTCAGCGTGACCGTCGCCACGCCCCGCTGGTCGATCGAGGTCAGCACGATGCTCGCGGTCATGGCGCGCGCTCTCCTGGCCGGTCGCCGCAGACTCCTGTTGTGACGACCATCGGCTGTTGTGCCGACCATCGTCCGCTGCGTCCAGCGCGGCGCTCGGCTCGAGCGGATTCGCTGCGCTCCCGCCGGCCCGGTGGAAACGCGGCGGCTTCTCTTAGAGGATGATCGATTCTTAGAGGATGATCGATTTTCGCACGCGGCGATGCTACAGAGCCGGTGCAGCCAGCCGGGAGTGAGCGGATGCCGACTGTCGCAATGGTTGAGTATGGCGATGCACCCTCAGAGGTGCGCGCGATCTACGACGAAATCATGACGGTCAAAGGCATCGATTTCGTCCCGAATTTCTGGAAGACCCTCGGCACGCACCCGCCGCTCCTGGCAGATGTCTGGCGCAACCTCGACCGGGCGATGCAGCCCGGTCGGCTGGATCAGCTGACCAAGGAGATGGTCGCGCTGGCGGTGAGCGCGACCAATGGCTGCACCTACTGCATCCGCTCGCACACCGCGGCCGCCCGCAAGCTCGGCATGGACGACGCGATGCTGGGCGAGCTGATGGCCGTGGTCGGCGTGTTCAATCAGACGAACCGCCTCGCCGATGGCTATCAGGTGGAGGTGGACGATCAGGTCATGGCGGCTTCCGAAGGCCAGGCGGCGAGCCCGATCACGGGCGTGAGCGCCGCGCTGCGCAAGAGCCGGGTCGCCAGTCGCAAGGCCCAGCGCTCGCCGCGCGCGCGCGGGCGCGTCCCGCGCCGCCGCTGAGGACCGGTCAAGACGGCCCTCTCGAAGTGGGCGCTCGCTCGAGGCGCAGCACCTTCCCGCGCCGCCCCCGTTCGCGCGCGCCGCCCATGAGTGGTGCACCGCCGACTTCGACCCCAAAAACCCACGCCAAGCCCAGCGCGCCCATGACGAGCAACGCGCTGCAGGGCCTCGGCCTGATGCTCCTCTCGACCTTCTTCCTGGCGGCGATGCACGCGTCGATCCGATATCTCTCCGAAGCGATCCATCCGTTCGAGATCGCATTCTTCCGCAGCTTGTTTGCGCTCGCCGTCGTCGCGCCCTGGTTCTACCGCGACGGTCTCGCGCTGCTCCACACCCGGCGCATCGGTCTGCATTGGCTGCGCGCGCTCTTCAATGTCTTCGCCATGCTCTCGTTCTTCTACGCGCTGAGCATCACGCCCTTGTCCGAGGTGACCGCGCTCGGCTTCACCGCACCGATCTTCACGACCCTGCTCGCCGCCCTGGTTTTGGGCGAGATGGTGGGTCTGCGCCGCTGGACGGCGGTGCTCGTCGGCTTCATCGGCGCCCTGATCATTGTTCGGCCGGGATTCGCCGAGGTCGGCGTGGGGCAGATGCTGGTCGTGTTCTCGTCGCTGATCTGGGCGTGCGCGCTGCTGGTCATCAAGACGCTGTTGCGGACCGAGTCGAGCGCCACGATCATCGCCTACATGGCGCTCCTGATGATCCCGCTGACCTTGGCGCCCGCCGTCTTCGTCTGGCGGTGGCCGGACGGCGCACAGCTGTTCTGGCTGGTCCTGGTGGGGCTGCTCGGCGGCACCGGTCAACTGTGCATGACCGAGGCGCTGCGCCGCGCCGACATCGCGGTGGTGATGCCGATCGACTTCTGCAAGCTGCTCTGGGTGGCGGTGATCGCGTATCTGGCGTTCGGCGAGGTGCCCGACCGATTCACGTGGCTCGGCGGCGCGATCATCTTCGTGAGCGCCATGTACATCGTCTACCGCGAACGCCAGGCGGCAGGCGCCACACGTCAGCTGCCGACCGGGCGCCGTGAGCCGGCGGACTCAATTCAGGCCGGCGAGACGGTCGCGCCCGACGAACGGGTTGCGGTTGCCCTGCTGCCGCTCGATCCGCTCGTCGCGCTCGAGTTCCCAGGCATCGGGCGGGTCGTCTCGATGCCAGCTCTCGAGGAGCGTCCGCTGCGGATCGCTCAGGCGGATCCCGTGCACCTCTTCCATGTACAGATGGATCCGGGCGACGTCGCCGCGAATTTCCGGCCGTGGCTCTGCGACACCGGCTTCGTCGTCGACCTCGAAGTCGCAGCGACCGAACGCCCGCGCCTCGCCCGGCAGCAGGCCGAGCGGGTAATTACGGCGCTGCTCGTTGACCTCGCCGACGGTCGGCCAGAGGTTGTGCAGGTCGTTGTAGGCGGCCCGATAGGCCGGATCGATCCGGGCGCAGCATTTGCGCCCCTTGAAGCTGCGCCCCGAGGCACTGATGCAGAGCCGCTGGCGCCAGCACGGCCGTCCCTGGCCGATCCACGACGCCGGCACCACGTGCTCGACCTCCACCCGCGCGGCCCGCTCGGCGTTGCCCGCGACCTGATAACCGCAGGCGGCATGGTCCACGCGCTTGTCGCGATCGAAGGGGCAGCGGCAGTACAACGTCTCGCGGTGGTCGCGATACACATTCTCGAACAGCCACCGCTTGGCGACCCGATAGCTGTCGGCGACCCTGGGCGGCGTGGATGGCGGTCGCGCCGCGGCGAACTCGGCCATGCCGGCCTCGTCGTGCAGTAATTCTGCCGGTCCCCGAGGCGTATCTCTTTGTGGTTGATAACCAAACGAAGCTACGAGGCAGAACAGCCGGCTAGCGACTCGAGGGCGCACCTTGTTTCCTTTGCATCATCCATCTCGAGCATGACACAAACGGAAATGAGTTTCACTAACGACGGGTAGGCGCGATGCGGTTCTCTGCCTCGTCGTTCGTCCGGCGCCGCCTCGGGTACTGCCGGCAGGCCTCCCTCGACTGCGGAGCAACAGCCTCAGCATCGTTACGGGTCACGACCGGCGCCGCCTTCCCGGCCCCCAGCCGGTCGTCCCGGAATTGGCCGTGACTTTGCACCTGTCGAAGCAGCCTCGCGCCTCCGGGCGAGCGCCGCGCCCGCTAAAGCGGCTTGTCGAAGGTCGGACCATGCTCTAGAGCTTGCCGGTCCGGTCCGCCGAGCCGTGGCGAGGAGAGCGCGCGCGACCCCATGCTGTACTTCCTGCAGCAGCTGATCAACGGCCTGACGCTTGGCGCGATGTACGGCCTGATCGCCATCGGCTACAGCATGGTCTACGGCATCATCGGCATGATCAATTTCGCCCACGGCGAAATTTACATGATCGGCGCGTTTCTCTCGATTATCACTTTCACCCTGCTCGGGATTCTCGGCATCACCTGGGTGCCGCTCGCGCTCGTGATCGTCCTCCTGGTGACCATGGCCTTCACCTCGATGTACGGCTGGACCGTGGAGCGCCTCGCCTATCGGCCGCTGCGCGGCTCGTTTCGACTGGCGCCGCTGATCTCGGCGATCGGCATGTCGATCTTCCTGCAGAACTACGTGCAGCTGACCCAGGGCGCCAACGTGAAGCCCCTGCCGCCGGTGATCTTCGGCGGCTTCGTGTTCGGCGATGCCGGCGATTTCACGGTGACCATCAGCTACATCCAGATCATCATCATGCTACTGACCCTCGCCCTGATGATCGGCTTCTCCTATGTGATCGGCCGCACGGCGCTCGGCCGGTCGCAGCGCGCCTGCCAGCAGGACCTGCTGATGGCCGGCCTGTGCGGCGTCAACGTCGACCGCACGATCTCGCTCACCTTCGTCTTGGGCGCGGCGCTCGCCGCGGTGGCCGGCCTCATGGCGACCCTGTACTACGGGGTGATCGATTTCTTCATCGGCTTTCTTGCCGGCATCAAGGCCTTCACGGCGGCGGTCCTCGGCGGCATCGGCTCGATTCCGGGCGCCATGCTCGGCGGCCTCCTGCTCGGCCTGGTGGAGGCCTTCTGGTCCGGCTATTTCAGCACCGAGTACAAGGACGTCGCGGCGTTCACGCTCCTGGTCCTGGTCCTGATCTTCCTGCCGACCGGCCTGCTCGGCAAACCCGAGATCGAGAAGGTCTGAGGCTCATGGCCGGGCGCGTACTCGCCGAAACCGCAGGCGCCGGCCCGAGCGCGATCGACTGGCCGCGGGCGCTCAAGGAAAGCGGTCTCGCCGCGTTCGTGGCCTTCATGCTGTTCCTGCCGCTGGTCGGCATGGAGACCATAGGCGTCGAGGGCGGGCTCGGCCTGCGCTTTCGCATGGACTGGGTGCTGATCGGCACCGCGGCGGTGTTCGTCGGCCGCCTCGCGCTGGTGGCGGGACGCACGGTGGGCAAGGACACCCTCGGCGGCGTGGCGCGGGCGCCGGCCGTCCTCGTCCACGCCTTGCCCGCCCACTCCGGCAAGTTCCTGGCGAGCGTCGGGATCGTGCTCGCCTTCGCCCTGCCCTTTCTGCCGTTCGCCAGCCGCTACATGGTCGACATCGCGACCACGGTGCTGATCTACGTCATGCTGGGCTGGGGACTGAACATCGTGGTCGGCCTCGCCGGCCTTTTGGACCTCGGCTACGTCGCCTTCTACGCGGTCGGCGCCTACTCCTTCGCCCTGCTTGCCCAGTGGTTCGAGCTGGGCTTCTGGGAGTGCCTGCCGCTGGCGGGCGCCTTCGCCGCCTTGTTCGGCGTCCTGCTCGGCTTTCCCGTCCTGCGGCTGCGTGGCGACTATCTGGCGATCGTGACCCTCGGCTTCGGCGAGATCGTCCGCATCATCCTGCTCAACTGGTACGAGGTGACCAACGGCCCCAACGGCATCTCCGCGATCCCGCGGCCGACCTTCTTCGGCATGGTCTTCGACCGCTCGCCCGCCGAGGGCGAGACCGCGTTCCACGAGTTCTTCGGGCTCTCCTACTCCAGCCTGCACCGGGTCACCTTCCTGTATTTCCTGATCCTGATCCTCGCTCTGGTCACCAACGCCTTCGTGGTCCGCATCCGCAAGCTGCCGATCGGCCGCGCCTGGGAGGCGCTGCGCGAGGACGAGATCGCCTGCCGCGCGCTCGGCATCAACCCGACCAACACCAAGCTCACCGCCTTCGCGCTGGGCGCCATGTTCGGCGGCTTCGCCGGCTCGTTCTTCGCCACCCGCCAGGGCTTCATCAGTCCGGAGAGCTTCACCTTCATCGAATCCGCGCTGGTGCTCGCGATCGTCGTGCTGGGCGGCATGGGCAGCCAGATCGGCGTGGTGTTCGCGGCCATGGTGCTGGTGCTGCTGCCCGAGTTCGGGCGTGAGTTCGAGCAGTACCGCATGCTGCTGTTCGGCGCCGCCATGGTGATGATCATGGTCTGGCGGCCGCGCGGCCTGTTCGCCCATCGCGAGCCCACGATCCGCCTGCGCGGCAGGGCGCCGATCGACGCCGGCGGGCCGGAGCGACCATGAGCGCGGCGCCGCTCCTCGAGGTGCGGCACCTCAGCATGCGCTTCGGCGGCCTGGTGGCGGTCGACGACCTCTCCTTCGACGCCAGTCAGCGTGAGATCACCGCGATCATCGGCCCGAACGGCGCCGGCAAGACGACGGTGTTCAACTGCCTGACCGGCTTCTACAAGCCGACGGTCGGCCAGCTCACCTTCCATGCCGACGGCCACCGGTTCCTGCTCGAGCAGATGGAGGGATATCGGATCGCCCGCGCCGGCCTTGCGCGCACCTTCCAGAACATCCGCCTGTTCGGCCAGATGAGCGTGCTCGAGAACTTGATCGTCGCCCAGCACAACGCGCTGATGCGGGCGTCGGGCTACACCATTCTCGGCGCCCTCGGCTTCGCCAGCTATCGCCACGCCGAGGAACGGGCGGTCGAGCGCGCGCGCGACTGGCTCGGCCGGATCGGCCTGATTGAGCGGGCCGACTGGAACGCCGGCAATCTGCCTTACGGTGACCAGCGCCGGCTCGAGATCGCGCGCGCCATGTGCACCCAGCCGAAGCTGCTCTGCCTGGACGAGCCGGCGGCCGGCCTCAATCCGCGCGAGACCGCGGAGCTCGGCCAGCTGCTGGTCGGGATTCGCGACCAGTTCGGCATCGGCGTGCTCCTGATCGAGCACGACATGAGCGTGGTCATGGGCATCTCCGATCACATCGTCGTGCTCGACTACGGCCGCAGGATCGCGGACGGCGCCCCGGACCAGATCAAGCGCGACCCCAACGTGATCAAAGCCTACCTGGGCGAGAGCGAGGAGGAGGAGCTGCCGCCGGAGGTGGCCGCCGATCTCGCGGCGGAGGCGCGGCTCAGCTGATGCTCGAGGTCACCGGCGTCCATACCCATTACGGCCATATCGAAGCGCTGCACGGGGTCAGCATCCGGGTCGATCGTGGCGAGATCGTCACGATCATCGGTGCCAACGGCGCTGGCAAATCGACGCTCCTGATGACCATCTGCGGCCAGCCCAAGGCGAGCGCCGGCGAGATCGTCTTCGACGGGCAGCGTCTGAACGACCTCGATCCGCACGAGATCGTCAGCCGCGGCATCGCCCAGGCGCCGGAGGGCCGGCGGATCTTCCCGTCGATGTCCGTGCTCGAGAACCTGCAGATGGGGGCGGTGCCGACGGGCGGCGCGTTCTTCGATGAGGACGTCCAGAGGGCGTTCACCCTGTTCCCACGGCTCGAGGAGCGCCGGCACCAGCGCGGCGGCACCTTGTCCGGGGGCGAGCAGCAGATGCTGTGCATCGGCCGCGCGCTGATGGCGCGCCCGCGCCTGCTCCTCCTGGACGAGCCGTCGCTCGGCCTCGCCCCGCTCCTGGTCAAGCAGATCTTCCAGGCGATCGTCGAGATCAATCGCGACCAAGGCGTCACCATCCTGCTGGTCGAGCAGAACGCGTATCAGTCGCTCAAGATTGCCCGGCGCGGGTACGTGCTCGCGACAGGTCAGGTCGTCATGGAGGGCACCGGCGCCGAGCTCCTCGCCAACCCCGAAATCCGCGCCGCCTACCTGGAAGGCGGACACTGATGGCAATTCCGCTGCCAACGAGGTACATTGTCGAGCAGCAAGAGCCAAGGTCGAGGACGGACCGCGAACGTGTCGCGTATGATCGCTGAGGTGTACGATGCGTTTCGCAGCGCGGGCGCGGATGATGATAAGGCGCGCGCCGCGGCAATCGCGCTGTCCGAAGGTGACCGCCGCTTTGATGATTTGCACCAGCAGATCGGGGCGCTCGGGCAGGATCTACGCACTGAAATCGCCGCGGTCGAACAACGGCTCAGCGAGCAGATCCAGCACCTCGAGCGTGGCCTCCAGGAGCAGATCCAGCGCGTCGAGCGTGGCCTCCAGGAGCAGATCAACCGGCTCGACCGGCGCGTGACCGTTCTGGAGTGGAACGTCCGGCTCAACAGTGTCATCCTGATCGGGCTCCTGCTCAAGCTGATCGTGTTCGGCTGAGGCGGGCGCGAAGGTGATGCAATCTCTTCTCGGCAGCTCGCTCGGGGTCTTCATCGGCCTCACGGTGATCATCATCGGCGGGACGGCGATCATGACCGGCCGGGCGCTCGCCAATGGGTGGAAATCGCCCTTGCAGGTGGTGTTCGCCTGCTTCGGATTGACCTTGGCCGACCGCTTCCTGGTCTACGCCCTGTTCGGCGGCGAGCTGCTCAGCCTGTCCGGCTTCGTGATCGACTTCGCGGTGATCACCACCATGGCGCTGATCGCGCATCGGCTCACGATGGTGCACAAGATGGTCGCGCAGTATCCCTGGCGCTACGAGCGCGAGTCGCTTTGGACCTATCGGGAGAAGCCGGGGCAAACCTGATCGGGGCTCGAGGCTCGGTCGACCTCGACAGGATTCCAGCGTATCGAGCGCCGCCTCAAACCACTTGCCAAAATTGGCCGGCTCGATGACAAATGCGCCAAGCTGGTGCTGGTGCAGCCCACGATGTGACGTGGTCTGAGGCCACACGCCGCACCGAACCACAGGGAGCAGGTCCACATGACTGGGTTTACCAAGTCTCTCCTCGCCGCGACCGCGCTCGTCGCGCTGACCGCCGGCGGGGCGCACGCGGACATCGTGATCGCCACCGCCGGGCCGATGACCGGCCAATACGCCGTGTTCGGCGAGCAGATGAGGCGGGGCGCCGAGCAGGCGGTCAAGGACATCAACGCCAACGGCGGCGTGCTCGGCGAGCAGCTCGTGCTCCAGGTCGGTGACGATGCCTGCGACCCGAAGCAGGCGGTCGCGGTCGCCAACCAGATGGTCAACGAGGGCGTGGAGTTCGTCGCCGGCCACTGGTGCTCCGGCTCGTCGATCCCGGCCTCGCAGGTCTATAACGAGGAGGGCATCCTTCAGATCTCTCCAGGCTCGACCAATCCCCAGCTGACCGAGCAGGGCTTCGACAACGTGTTCCGCATGTGCGGCCGCGACGATCAGCAGGGCGGGGTGGCGGCCAACTACGTGGTGGACAACGACGTCGGCACCAAGATCGCCATCGTCCACGACAAGACCGCGTACGGCAAGGGCTTCGCCGACGAGTTCAAGAAGGCCCTGAACGCGCGCGGCGTCGAGGAGGCGATGTACGAGGCGATCACCGCCGGCGACCGGGACTTCACCGCGCTGGTCACCAAGATGAAGAGCGCCGGGATCGACCTGATCTTCTTCGGCGGCTACCACACCGAGGCCGGGCTGATCACCCGGCAGGCGGCCGAGCAGGGCCTGGACGCCCAGTTGATGGCGGGCGACGCGCTGGCGACCGACGAGTACTGGTCGATCACCGGCGACACCGGGCAAGGCACGCTCATGACCTTCAACCCCGACCCGCGCAAGAACGAGGCCGCCCAGGCGGTGGTCGAGGAGTTCGAGGCCCAGGGCTACGATCCCGAGGGCTACACCCTCTACACCTATGGCTCGATCCAGGCCTGGGCGCAGGCGGTCGAGGAGGCGGGCACCACCGATCTCGAGCCGGTGATCGACGTCCTGCACAACAACCAGTTCGAGACCGTGCTCGGCACCGTCTCGTTCGACGACAAGGGCGACGTCGAGGGCGAGAACTACGTGATGTACGAGTGGACCGACGGCCAATATGTTGAGATCGGCAGCTGAGCCGGGGCCACGTCGGCGCAGCTTTCGGGAACCGGGCCCCAGGGCCCGGTTTCTTTTTTCGGCTGGCGCGCGCCCGGCCAGCTTCTAGAATCGAGCCTCGCGGCCGCACGCGGCGGAGGGGCGCAGCAGAGAGGACGCAACGGCGGACGGGCCGGCCTTGATCGCGATCGAAGACGTCAGCAAGCGGTTCGGCGGCATCGTCGCCGTCGACCGGTGCTCTTTGCGGATCGAGACCGGCACCATTACCGGGCTGATCGGGCCGAATGGCGCCGGCAAGACCACGCTCTTCAACATCGTCGCCGGCTTCATGGCGCCGACCGGTGGTCGGATCCTGCTGGACGGGCGGGACATCACCGGCCTGGCGCCGCACCGCCTGTTCCATCTCGGCCTCGTGCGCACCTTCCAAATTCCGCACGAGTTCGCGCGCATGTCCACGCTCGAGAACCTGATGGTGGTGCCGCCCGGCCAGGAAGGCGAAAGCGTCGTCAATGCCTGGTTCCGCCCGTTCCGCGTCGCCGCGCGCGAGCGCGAGGTGCGCCGGCGCGCCGCGGAGGTGCTCGCGTTCTTGAGGCTCGATGAGGTCGGCGACGAGCTCGCAGGCAATCTTTCGGGCGGCCAGAAGAAGCTCCTGGAGCTCGGCCGCGCGCTGATGTCGGGCTGCAAGACCGTCCTCCTCGATGAACCGGGCGCCGGCGTCAACCGCACGCTGCTCGCGAGCCTGGTCGCCAGCATCCGCACGCTCAACCGGGACCACGGCTACACCTTCTGCATCGTCGAGCACGACATGGACCTGATCGCCGAGCTGTGCGACCCGGTGATCGTCATGGCCGAGGGCCGGGTGCTCACCCAGGGCGGCTTCGATCAGGTGCGGCAGAACCGCGAGGTGCTCGACGCCTACCTCGGCGGCATGAGCGTGCCGGCGGAGGGCCGGGCGTGAGCCTGCTCGAGGCGCACGGCGTCTACGGCGGTTATGGCGGCGTCGACATCCTGAACGGCGTCGACCTCGCGGTCGAGGGCGGCCAGATCGTGGTCGTGATCGGGCCGAACGGCGCCGGCAAGTCGACCGCCATGAAGGCGATCTTCGGCCTGGTCCGGGTGCGGTCCGGCAGGGTCTACTTCGCCGGCGAGGACATCAGCAACGCGCGGCCCGACCAGCTGGTGCCCAAGGGCTTGAGCTACGTGCCGCAGGAGAGGAACATCTTCCCGAGCCTCACCGTCCAAGAGAATCTGGACATGGGCGCGTACATCCGCGACGACGATTACGCGGCCGAGCTCGAGCAGGTGTTCGAGGTCTTCCCCTTGCTCGAGGAACGGCGCCGGCAGCCGGCCGGGCAGATGTCGGGCGGCGAGCGCCAGATGGTGGCGATCGGTCGCGCGCTCATGGTGAAGCCGCGCCTGCTCCTGCTCGACGAGCCCACCGCCGGCCTGTCGCCCAAGTTCATCGACCTGATCTTCGATCGCATCCTCGCGATCAACGCGCGCGGCATCGGCGTGCTCATGGTCGAGCAGAACGCCAAGCGGGCGCTCGGCTTCGCGCACCACGCCTACGTGCTCGTGGGCGGCGCCAATCGCCACGACGACACCGGGCCCAACCTGCTCGCCAACCCGGAGGTCGCGGAGATGTTCCTTGGCGGCTGAGGCAGCGAGCGAGGCGCCGGGAGGCCCGCGCCGGCCGTGACGGAGTTCCTGCAGCTGCTGAGCTTCGGGGTCGTCATCGGCGGCATCATCGCGCTCGGCGCGGTCGGCGTCTCGCTGCTGTTCGGCATCCTGCGCTTCGCCAACTTCGCGCACGGCGACATGATGACCCTGGGCGCCTATCTGGCGCTGGTGTTCGTCGGCCCGCTCGCGCTGCCGATGTACGTCGCGTTTCCGATCGCGCTCGTGGCGACCGCCGCCATCGTGGTCGGCATCGACCACGTGCTGTTCCGCCGGCTGCGGCGCACCGCGCCGGTGATCCTGCTGATCTCCTCCTTCGGCGTGGCGCTGATCCTGCGCAGCGCGATCCAGCTCGTCTGGGGGCCCGACAACGTCGTCTACTCGAGCGCGCTCCAGCTGCCCTGGCGGGTCGCGGGCCTGCGCATTCGCCCGGACCACGTGACCATCATCGCCACGGTGGTGCTGCTGGTCGTGCTGCTGCACCTGTTTCTCCAGCACACCCGCATGGGCAAGGCGATGCGCGCCATGGCGGACGAGCCCGACCTGGCGCGCGTGACCGGAATCAACACCGAGGCGGTGGTGGTCAGGACCTGGGTCATCGGCGGTGGGTTGGCCGCGGCGGCCGGTATCTTTCTCGGCATGGACACCCGTCTCAACCCGCTCCTCGGGTGGAACATCCTGCTCCCGGTATTCGCGGCCGCGCTGCTCGGCGGCATCGGCAAGCCCTACGGCGCCATCGCCGGCGGCTTCATCATCGGCATCGCCACCGAGGTCTCGACCATGTTCATGGAACCGGTCTACAAGCCGGCGGTCGCGTTTGCCCTGATCGTCATCCTCCTGATCGTCCGCCCGACCGGCCTGATGCGAGGCAAGTGATGGAACTCGGCGGCCTGCTTGCGTTCCTGGTGTTCTTCCTCACCCTTGCGGGCATCTATGCCGTGATGACGCTCGGCCTCAACGTCCAATGGGGGTTCAGCGGCCAGTTCAACATCGGCATCGCCGGCTTCTGGGCGGTCGGCTCCTATACCGCGGCGATCCTGACCACCAACCCGAGCCCGTTCCATCTGGGCGGCTTCGCCCTGCCGTTCCTGGTCGGCCTCGTCGCCGCAGCGGTCCTCTCGGCCGTGATCGCGGTCCTGTTCGGCCTGATCTGCGTCAACCTGCGCACCGATTACCTGGCGATCGCGACCATCGGCATCGGCGAGATCATCCGCCTCGCGCTCAAGAACGAGGAATGGCTCACCAACGGCGTGCGCGGCATCTCCGGCATTCCCCGCCCGTTCGGCGAGTTCGGCCGCGACGCCCAGCAACTCCTGTTCCTGGGGGTGGTCCTGCTCACGATCGTGGTTGTCTATGTCGTCATCGAGAGCGCGAACCGGGCGCCCTGGGGTCGCGTGCAGCGGGCGATCCGGGAAAACGAGCCGGCCACCATGGCGGCGGGCAAGAACGTCCTGCGCTTTCGCCTCGAGGCCTTCGTGCTCGGCGCCGCCATCATGGGCCTGGGCGGCGCCCTCTACGCCCACTTCGTGCGCTTCATCAGCCCGGAGGCATTCGATCCCCTGTTCGCCACGTTCATCGTTTGGGTGATGCTGATCGCGGGCGGCAGCGGCAACAACAAAGGCGCGATCCTCGGCGCCTTTCTCATCTGGGCCATTTGGTCCGGCACGCAGTTCGCCACCGCTCAGCTGCCGGCCGAGCTCACCGCGCGCGCCGGCGCCTTGCGCGTGCTCCTGGTCGGGGTCCTTCTGCAGATCATCCTGCTCTGGCGGCCGCAGGGCATTCTGCCCGAGGTGCCGCCGCGCCCGGTTCCGGCGAAACCCAGGGATACCGCCCAACGCCGCGCTTGACACCAGTTGCGGAGCGAGGCCCCGGTCGCGCGTGCGGGTGTCGCGTTCTCGGTTATTGCCATCGACCACGCTGTGTGCGATCCGTCATGCCAATGACGGGGAACGAACTGTTGCGCAAGCTGAAGCGATTGGCACGCAAGGCAAGGATCGTGTTCGAGTTCGATCCGAGCGCCGGCAAGGGCGGGCATGGAGAGATCAGGTTTGGCGACCGATATACCATGTTGCGATCAGCGCGACAGAAGGAGATCCCTAAGGGCACACTGCGAGCAATGCTTGCACAGTTGAGGATCGAACCTCGGGATCTTTGAGCTCAGAAAGTAAGACGATGCGGTACGCCTACCCGGTGCGTCTCGATCCGGAGCCCGACGGCTCCGCGGTGAACGTGTCTTTCCCCGACGTGCCAGAGGCGCTGACGTGGGGGGACGACGGGGACGAAGCGCTAGTCCTGGCGGAAGACTGTGTGACGGGGGCCTTGCGGGGTTACATCAAGCGCAGTTGGCCGATCCCGAAGCCGAGTTCGCCGCGCGGCCGGCCGACCGTGGCCCTGCCGCCGCTGGTCGCGGCAAAGCTCGCGCTCTACGAGGCCATGCGAACGCAGGGAGTGAGCGGCGCGGACCTCGCCGCACGCCTCGGCATGGCCGAGCCCGCCGTGCGGCGTCTGCTCGACCTCGACCATCGCTCGCACATCGACCAGGTCGAGGCGGCCCTGAGGTGCCTCGGCAAGCGCCTCGAAGTCACGGTCCGCGACGCCGCCTAGAGCAATTCCCGATGAGGCGAACCCGCTGCGGATCACGACATCTTCCGCTCATCGGGAGAAGATTGCTCTATCTCAGTTTGATTAGAGCAGCTTTATCCGGACGATGATCGCCGTCGGCGATCTCGTCAATTCGGATGCTGCTCTAGACCATTTTCCTTTTGGGTGGACCTGCGGCCCCGGCCCGCTCCCCCTCCCAACCACCCAGCGATGGTACCCTTGGGGTGGTTGGGAGGG
>JBOHKK010000072.1:0-20380 GCA_050729115.1 Geminicoccaceae bacterium
CGCCCCGGCCGCGCCAGGCCATTCTCCACTTGGGTGGACCCGCGGCCCCGGCCCGCTCCCCTCCCAACCACCCACCGATGGTACCCTTGGGGTGGTCGGGAGGGGGAGCGGGCTGGCGCCGATCTCAACTGAACCGAAAATGCGCTAGGTCACCGGCTCGATGTAGACCTCGAGCTTGCCGCCGCAGGCGAGCCCGACCTCCCAGGCCTGCTCGTTGCTGACGCCGTAGTCGAGCAGCTTGGATGGCGCGCCGGCCATGACCTCGAGCGCCTCCTTGACCACGGCGCCCTCGATGCAGCCGCCCGAGACCGAGCCGACCATCTCGCCGCGCTCGCTGATCCCGAGCTGGCTGCCGACCGGCCGCGGCGACGAGCCCCAGGTGCTCACCACGGTGGCGATCGCCGCTTTGTGACCCGCCTGCTTCCAGGCCGCCACCTGCTCCAGGACCTCATCATGCGCGCTCATGGATGCCTCCGGTGCCCGTTCTCGGCATAATGTAGGCGGTCCTGGACGTCGCGCCAGCGCGATCGGTCGTGCCGGGCGGCATCCCGCAGGAGGTCATCGCATGCGCCGCCCGATTGTATCGCTGCTGGTCCTTCTCCTGGGGCTTGCCGCGTCCGCGGCCGCCTTGGAGGGCAAGCCCAAGCTGGGGCCGGATGCGGTCCCGATCACGCAAGAGACCGCGTATCTGCGGGCGGCGCCGGCGCCGGACTACTGGCAGCTCCACGCCTTCTACGTGCCGCAGTTCACCTCGAGCGCCTGCTCGGTCGCGAGCGCGGCCATGGCGGTCAACTTCGCCCGCGGCCTGCCGGCCGCGGCCGAGACGCCGATCGTCACCCAGACCGCCCTGCTCGAGGCGGTCGGCGATCAGGCCTGGACGGAGAAGGGCGACGAAGGCGGCGCTGGCGTCACCTTCGCGGAGTTCGTCTCCGTGCTGGACGAGAGCCTTCGGACCTACGGTATCGAGGACTACGCGATCGAGGTGATCCGGCCGGGCGACGCGAGCGCCGCGAGCCTCGCCGAGGTGCGCGAGGCGCTCGCGGCCAACGAGGCTTCCGATCGCGACCTGGTCCTGATGTACTTCAATCAGGGCGTGCTCACTGGCGACTGGGACGGCCCGCACATCTCGCCGATCGGGGCCTACGATCAGGACGCTCGTCAGGCGCTGATCATGGATGTGGACCGCGAGTGGTACGTTCCCTACTGGTCGCCGGACCAGAAGCTGCTGGACGCGATGCTCAGGCCCGCCCCCGCGGAGCATGGGCCGCTCGCCGGCGAGACTGGCGGCCTGATCTGGATCAAGCTGTCCGCAACCACCCGCCATTGAGGCAGCCGGCCGGGACTCGCCACACGCTCTATCCCTGATATGTCCGGACGAGCCGCCGCTGTTCGGCGAGGAGGGGCTGCCGACCCGCGGCGCGTGCGGCGCCGGTATCGCGTCCCCCAAGCGAGGTTGGGTGAGCCGCAGGCGAAACCCAGCGCTCCGCCCGCGGCCGGTAATTGTCGGGTTGCGCTTCGTTCCGCCCGACCTACTGGAGCGGACACGGAACGCGCAAGCGCGCCCCGTGCCGTTGCCCGATCAGACGATCTCGACCAGCTGGAGATCGAACGTCAGATCCTGGCCCGCCAAGGGATGATTGGCGTCCAGGGTCACCTTGTCGTCGGCGACGTCGACCACGGTCAGGCGCAGACGCTGGCCGCCGGTATCGCGTCCCTCCAGCTGCTTGCCGACCGCGATGTCGACCTCGGGCGGGATGGCCGCGCGCTCCACCTCGTGGAGCAGCTCCGGCCGGCGCGGGCCATAGGCCTCGTCCGGCTCGAGCGTCACCGACTTCTCCTCGCCCGGCGCCATGCCGACGAGGGCGTCGTCGACCCCGCGGATCACCTGACCGCTACCGAGCGTTACCCGGAGCGGCTCCCGGCCCTCTGACGAATCGAACACCGTGCCATCGGTCAAGCAACCGGTGTAGTGGAACAGGACCGTGTCGCCGGTCGTCGCTTGGCTCGTCGCTTGGGTCATGGCAAACCTCCTCGGTCAAAGATGGATCGGTGGCTTCGCACCGGCCGTCGCGGACGGCGCCGGCTACTGCGCAGCCGGGGCCATCTCCTTGAACACCTGATCGATGCGCGCCATGAGCTGGGGATCGGCCTGAGCCGCCTGGGCGATCCTCTGATCTTCGTCGACGGTCATGCCTGCGGTGCCGTCGACGGCGGCGCGCATCTCCTGGTTGGCCTCCTCGGCCATCTTCTGCTTGTCGGCCTCGCTCGACGCCCCCTGGATCTGCGGGCGCCACCGCTCGACCACGACATTCACCGCCATGACCGCACTCGCGAACGATTGCAGCTTGGCGTCGCTATACTCCTCGGCGGCGATCGACGCTCGACCACTGGTCAAGAACAGGGCCGCCAACAGGCAGATCGTGAATGGACGCAGTCGTTCCATCGGTGGTTCTCCGGATGATGGTGGTTCGTGGGCAAACCGACGGTACCGACCGCGAGTCCACGACGTTCGCCCGAGAATGGCGAGGACGGAGCAGCGCCAGCCTACTCGGCCGAACGCAGGTTGACAGCGGAAACGCGGCGCCCCTTGTCGCGGTTCACATCGTATTCCAGGCGCTGGCCCTCATTCAGCAGACCGAGGCCGGCCCGTTCGACGGTCGAGATGTGGACGAAGGTGTCCGCACCACCGTCATCGGGAACGATGAAACCATAGCCTCGCTGGACGCTGAACCACTTGACCGTACCCTTCGGCATGGTGGTTCTCCAAACAGCCGACGTCAGGCGGTTCTCGCGAACCGCCTTCAGAACTCCGGCACCATGCCCAGGAACACGAGCGGGATCGACCTCACGGCCGCCCCACCACGCACGAAGACCAATGCGAAGCTCTCGCCCTACGAGATGAGGGCGAGTCGCCCGATGTCAACCACTGCCGGCAGCCAGGGCCCAACAGACACCTCGCGCCTGCCGCTCCCATCCGCTGCTGCCGTCCGCTCCGCCCCGGTCGAGGGCAACTCGCGGCGCTCGCTCGGTCAGGCGCCGGTTGCGGGCCTGATGTTCTGGTTCGAGCGGAACAGGTTGTCCGGATCGTACTTCCTCTTGATCCGCGCCAGCCTCGCGTACAGCTCCGCGCCGTAGGCGGCGCGAATGCGCTCCTCCTCGGCGTCCTCGGTCAGGAAGTTGACGTAGGTCCCGCCGCTCGCAAAGGGGCGCATCGCCGACCAGAAGTCGCGCACCCAGGCGACGTGCCGAGAATCCTCCGCGGCATCCTCCCAGGCGCCCTGAACGTTGAACACGAACTCGGCCCGGCGGCCGCCGACCGCCGTCTGATCCTCCGGCATCCGCGCCGCAGCACCGCCGAGATGCATGGTCAGCATTGCCGAATGCGGTGAAGTGATCGCTTCGGCATGCCCGATCAGCGCGGCGTCCGCCGCTGCGGGCAGAGCGTCGAGATACTCAGACTTCCAGTAGTAGCGGCGCCCGAACGGCTGGCCGGCATCCAGGAACTGCTGGTGCAGGGCGAACGGCTTGCGCCCGATGGTATCGGCGAGCGGCTTGCCGAAGCGCCTGATCGGCGCGACCAGCTCCTCGCCTTCCTCGAGCGGGCCGCTGTAGCACACCGCGATGCCGGCGACCGGCGCGCCATGCGCCTCTTCCGGGATGATCGGCAGCGGGGGCGCTTTTCTCATGAACAGCAGGTGGCAGAGCCCGTCGGGGGCGTTTGCGGTCGCTTCGCGAAACAGCGCCAGGACCTCCTTGGCCCGGTCCATCGGGTGCAGCACCAGTCCTGCGACCACCTCGGGCCCGTGCGGCTGCGCCTCGAACTCGAACGCCGTGACCACGCCGAAGTTGCCGCCGCCGCCCCGGATCGCCCAGAACAGATCCGCATTCTCCTCGGCGCTCGCCCGGCGCACCTGCCCCCCGGCGGTGACGATCTCGGCGGCGCGCAGATTGTCGGCGGCCAAGCCGTAGCGGCGGCTGACCCAGCCGAAGCCGCCGCCGAGCGTGAAGCCGGCGACGCCGGTCGCCGAGACGATGCCGCCGGGCACGATCAGCCCGAACGGTTGCGTGGCGCGGTCGACGTCGGCCCAGGCGGCGCCCGGCTGCACCCGCACCTGGCGGGTCGACGGATCGACTTCGACGTCCTTGCGCGTCGAGAAGTCGATCATGACGCCGCCATCGCACAGGGCGGTACCGGCGATGTTGTGGCCGCCGCCGCGGATCGACAGCGGCAGGCCGTTGTCCCGGACGAACCGGATGCACCCGGCGACGTCACCGGCGTCGCGAGGTCGGACGACCAGGGCCGGGCGCCGCGCGATCATGGCGTTCCAGATCCGGCACGCCTCGTCGTAGCCGGCGTCCCCGGGCCAGAACGCAGGACTGCGCAGGCCGGCGGCGAAGGCCTCGAGAACGTGGCGGTCGCGGGCGACGGCCGGGGCGGGAATGGTCGTGGCGGCGGTCATGGTCAGGCTCCCGATAATGCGTTGGCTGGGACGCGTCGTCCTGGACGCGCGTGCGGTGATGGCGAGGAGCCTTTCAGGATGCGCCGCCGGTGACAAGTTCAAGATCTGCACTACCTCGCCCTTTTTTTCACGCGTATGATCGTGCCATGACCGGCTATGGACAGTTCTGCCCGATCGCCAAGGCGGCGCAGATTCTCGCCGAGCGCTGGACGCCGCTCCTTCTGCGCGAGCTGATCTGCGGCAGCACCCGCTTCAACGATCTGCGACGCGGCGTGCCGCTGATGTCGTCGTCGTTGCTCTCGCAGCGCCTCAAGTTCCTGGAGCGGGAGGGCGTGGTCGAGCGCCGGCCGGCGGCGTCCGGTCGCGGCTTCGAGTATCACCTCACCGCGGCCGGCCGCGAGCTCGAGCCGCTGATCATGCTGATGGGCGAATGGGGCGCGCGCTGGGTGCGCAGCCAGCTGGAGCCCGAGGACCTCGATGTCACCTTGCTGATGTGGGACATGCACCGCACGGTCAGGCCCGAGCACTTCCCGGCCCGCCGCGTCGTGGTCGCCTTCGAGTTCACCGACGTGCCGCAGAACAAGCGACGCTGGTGGCTGGTGAGCGAAGGTGATCAGGCCGACCTCTGCCTGACCGACCCGGGTCACGAGGTCGATGTGTCCCTGTTCGCCGACCTGCGGACCATGACCGCCATCTGGACCGGCGATCTGAGCGTCGATTCGGCACTGGCCTCGGGCGCGCTGGAAGCGCACGGCCCCGCCAATCTGCGCCGCTGCCTCGCGGCCTGGCTCGGGCTCAGCGCGTTCGCGCCGATCAAGAGCATGCGGGCGGTGCCGGCGGTCGTCTGAGCGAGACCTGGGTCGCTCCGGCCGGCCTGACCATCGGTCGAGGTCGGGCGGCGCTCGGAACGGCCATGCCGTTGACATGTTCCCGAGAAGCGGCGTGTGGTCATAATACCAGGCTCACAAAGTTTGAACCTTTGTTCGCCCGGCATCATCCTTCTTTTTGGGGCGCGACCGACCAGCCAACCCCGCGCGCGATACCGATCCCGAAGGTCAGGACTTTGTGGGATCGGTATAACATCGCGCGCTCGCAGCGGCGCGCGCATCCTCAGGTACAGGGAGGCAGTTGCCCGATGGACCGGTCCATCTCGCGCGGGGGCCGCCGCGAAGCGGTGCCGCCGGCGGCGGACGAGCGGCGGGTCGCGCGGCTCAGGTGGGTGATCGGCACGCCCTATGTCGTCCAGGGCACCACCAGCCTCGCCGAGGTGCCGATCCTCTATTTCATCAAGTTCGGCCTCGGCATGGGCGATGCCGGCGGCCAGCTGTTCACCTCGCTGCGCGGCATCGGCTGGTTCGTCAAGCCGCTCTGGGGCCTGATCTCGGACCGGGTGCCGATCTTCGGCTATCACCGGAAATCCTGGTACGTCCTCATGGCGTGCCTGGCGCTCCTGTTCTGGGCGCTGACCGCCCTGCTCGCCTACGCCGGCGTGCGGGTGCCGATCATTTACCTGATCGCCTTCAATCTCGCCTTTGCCACCTACGCCTTCGTCGACGTGGTCTGCGACGCGCTGATGGTGACCGCAGGCCGCCGCCTCGGACGGGTCGGCGGCTTCGTGAACTTTCAGTGGACCGCGTTCGCCGTGGCGCTCGCGGCATCCGTGCTGCTCGGCGGCTGGCTGCAGCAGAAGGTGGCGGCCGGCGCGATCGAGCTTTGGCTGATCTTCCTTTTGACCGGCATCCCGCCGCTGGTCACCGCCGCCGTCGGTCTGCGCAACATCGACGAGCCCAAGGTCCCGCCGGCGGCGCGGCCGCGCCTGCCGCGAGGCTCGGACGATCTGCGCCGCCGCAGCGCCGGCTTGCTCGCTCCGCTGCGCGACTGGCCCGCGCGCTTTCGCGCCTTTCGCAAGAACAACCGGCCGATCTGGCTGCTCGCGCTGTTCATCTTCTTCTGGAACTTCAGCCCCTCGATCGGCTATATCGAGCGCAGCTATCTGATCGACGCGCGCGCCTTCACCGCGCTCTCCTTCGGCATCATCCTGTCCGCCGGCAGCCTGGTGTTCCTCGCCTCGATCCTCGTCTACCGCTGGGTCGTCCGGCGCTTCCCGGGCGTGCGCTGGGACCAGTACCTGTACGCGATGATCGCGCTCGCCGTGCTGGCCTTCCCGCTCAGCTTCTTTCTCTATCTCGATCCCGACCATCCCTGGTGGGACTACGTCGATTTCACGCTGCCGGACGCGCTGAACCCGCTGCCCGAGTGGAACCGTTATCAATGGTTCCGGCTGATCGTGCAGACGGTGCTCGGCTTCGCCAGCATCCCGGCCTTCGTGATCCCGCTCACCGTCGCCGGCGAGACCGTCAAGCTCGCCTATGCCGGGATGGGCTATGCTTTCCTCACGGCGCTCTCGAACGCGACCAACCTGGTCGAGGGCCTGGCCGGGGCGGGCCTGTACTGGCTGTTCAGCCAGCCCTGGATGGCCTGGCTGGTGGCGGCGTTTCGAGGCTCGGCGCTCGACATCGCCGAGACCGCGGACGAGCGCACGCTGATCCTCGAGATCTTCGTCTACCTCAGCCTGCTGTTCACCCTGCTCACGATCCCGTTCCTGCGCCTGCTGAAGCGCGAGCTCGACCGCCGCGGCATCGCGATCAAGCTGGGTCCCGCCGAGCCGTGAGCGAGATCGCGTTGATCGCGGACAAGGGCACGGGCAACGCGCCCTTTTCCGGCAACGCGCCCTTTCAGTCCGCACGTCTCACAGCCAGTGGCCGGCTTCAGCCCGAGCAAGGCACAGATCCAGGCTTTCGTGGCGCGGCCGAGCGGCTCTTCCAGCACCCTGTTCGCCCGGCATCCGTGTCCGATTGGCGGGTTCACGACAGCGGAAAGCTTGACGACTCGCGCGGAATATGGTCCTATATCACGTCCGGCCCCGCCGCGGTGGGGTCACCTGCCATGTTGCCGATGACCGGCGCTGGTCGATCGAACATTCTGAATGCATGTCGGTTCGCGCAGCGGTCGGCACCTGGTCGCGCTGGAACATGGCAGGGCCCGGATGCGAAACGCCCGTGCGCAGAACCAAACGAACCCGAGAGGTTCTTCCATTTCAACAAGATAGCTCTTGGTGCTCGGCGCCGAGTCGCACCGGCATGCGGCGCTGACCCCAGGTGCCGGGGTGAGGGTCGAACACGCCGGCGCACTTCGTGCGGCATGCGGTGCAGGCGCCCGCGGGCGTCAGGTGCCAGGCGGTGATCTCGTGCCAGTCGCGGCCGATCAGGCGCGCGCCGCAGGCATGGCAGTAAGTGCTCTGGCCCGCCTCGTCGTGGACGTTGCCGGTGTAGACGTAGCGCAGGCCGTGGGCGAGCGCGATCGCGCGCGCCCGGGTCAGCGTCGCGGGCGGCGTGGGCGCCACGTCCAGCATCTTGTAGTCGGGGTGGAAGGCCGTGAAGTGCAGCGGCACGTCCGGCCCGAGGTGGTCCATGACCCAGGCGGCGAGCGCCTCGATCTCGGCCGGCGCGTCGTTGTGGCCAGGGATCAGGAGCGTCGTGATCTCGAGCCAGACGTCGGTCTCGTGCTTCAGGTACTCGAGGGTCTCGAGCACCGGCTGGAGGCCTCCGGTGCACAGCTTCCTGTAGAAGCCCTCGGTGAACGCCTTGAGGTCGATGTTGGCGGCGTCCATCTGGGCGTAGAGCTCGGCGCGCGGTTCGGCGCACATGTAGCCGGCCGAGACCGCGACGTTCCTGATGCCACGCTCGCGGCAGGCCTCTGCCACGTCGATCGCGTACTCCAGGAAGATCGTCGGATCGTTGTAGGTGTAGGCGACCGCACGGCAACCGCTGCGCACCGCGGCCTCGGCGATCGCCGCGGGCGACGCCTGGTCCTGCAGGCGGTCGAGCGCGCGTGCCTTGGAGATGTCCCAGTTCTGGCAGAACTTGCAGGTGAGGTTGCAGCCGGCGGTGCCGAAGGACAGCACCGGGGTTCCCGGCAGGAAGTGGTTCAGCGGCTTCTTCTCGATCGGGTCGACGCAGAACCCGGACGAGCGGCCGTAGGTCGTGAGCACCAGCTCCTCGCCGCGGCGGGCGCGCACGAAGCACAGGCCCCGCTGGCCCTCGTGCAGACGGCAGTAGCGCGGACACACGTCGCACTGGATGCGCCCGTCGCCCTGCCGGTGCCAATGGCGCGCCGGCACGCCTTCAATCACATCGTTCTGCATGCCACATTAAGTGGGCTTCGGGCTGAATGCGGGCAACCGGGGGAGGCGGACGATGGGCGCGATTCGACCGCCCGCCGTGGCTGGGACGTTCTACCCGGCGGTGGCGGGCCGCCTGCATGCCGCGGTCGGGGGCTTTCTCGCTGCAGCGAACGGGTCGTGCGCCGAGCAAAGGCCCAAGGCGCTGATCGCGCCGCATGCGGGCTACGTCTACTCCGGGGCGGTCGCCGGGCATGCCTTCGCCGCGCTCGGTGAGGCGGCATCGCAGATCCGCCGGGTCGTGGTGATCGGGCCGGCGCATTACGTGCCGTTTCGCGGCATCGCGGCCCCGCGGGCCGAAGCTTTCCGCACGCCGCTCGGCGACGTGCCGCTCGATCGCGCGGCGATCGCCGGAATTCTCGACCTGCCGCAGATCGCCCTCGCGGATGCGCCGCACCGGCCCGAGCACGCCATCGAGGTGGAGCTGCCGTTTCTCCAGGTCGTGCTCGGCGAGCTCGCGCTGGTGCCGATCCTGGTCGGCGACGCGACGGGAGACGAGGTGGCCGGCGTGCTGGGCCGGCTGTGGGATGGTCCCGAGACCCTGATCGTGATCAGCTCGGACCTGTCGCATTACGAGGCGTATGCCAGCGCCAAGGAGCACGACGGCACGACCGCGGCGGCGATCGAGCGCTTCGACGACGCTGCGCTCGGGCCGCGCGATGCCTGTGGCTACCTGCCGATCGCGGGCCTGCTGGTCGAGGCCAGGCGGCGCGGGATGCGAATCGAGCGTCTGGATCTGCGCAACTCCGGCGATACCGCCGGGCCGAAGGACCAGGTGGTCGGTTACGGCGCCTGGGCGTTTTGCGAGGCCTGAGCGGAGCGACGCGATGACGGTTCACCTGTTCGCCGGCGCCAGCGGCTTCAGCTACAAGCCGTGGAAAGGGCCGTTCTATCCGGTCGACCTGCCGGATGCCGAGATGCTCGGCTACTACGCGGCGCGTCTGCCGGCGGTCGAGATCAACAACACCTTCTATCGCCTGCCCAAGGCCGCGGTGCTCGAGAGTTGGGCGCAGCAGACCCCCGAGAGCTTCCGCTTCGTGCTCAAGGCCTCGCGCCGGATCACCCACATCCAGCGCCTGAAGGACGTGGCCGAGACGGTCGGCTATCTGTTCGAGACCGCGGCCACGCTGGGTCCGAAGCTTGGACCGATGCTGTTCCAGCTGCCGCCGTACATGAAAAAGGATCTGGATCGACTGCGGACGTTCCTCGACCTGGTACCCGCCGATCGGCGGGTGGCGCTCGAGTTCCGCAACGCCAGCTGGTTCGAGGATGACGTGCTCGAGGCGTTGCGCGCCCGCGATGCCGCGCTCTGCGTCGCGGAGACCGAGCCGGGCGACCAGGAAAGCGGCAACGAGACGGTGCCGCTCGTCGCAACCGCGTCGTGGGGCTATCTGCGCCTGCGCCGCGACGACTACGCCGATGCCGACCTCGAGGGCTGGGCGGCGCGGATCCGTGGCCAGGGCTGGTCGGAGGCCTATGTGTTCTTCAAGCACGAGGACGAGGGCGCGGCGCCGAAGCTGGCGCTCCGGCTGATGGAACTCTCTGCCCGGTCCTAGCGTCTCCGTCGTGAGGTGCCCTCGCAGCGCCCCTGCGAAGGAGGTGGGATTGGGCGATCTGTTCGGCGGTGACGGCGGCGAGCAGGACGACAGCGCGCGGCGCTTCGTGCCGCCGGAGCCGGATCTCGATTCGCTCAAGGAGGCCGCCGCCGGCTGCACCGCCTGCCCGCTCCACGAGCGCGGCACTCAGACGGTGTTCGGCGAGGGGCGGGTGCGCGCGCGCGTGATGCTGGTCGGCGAGCAGCCGGGCGACCAGGAGGACCTCAAGGGCCGGCCGTTCGTCGGTCCGGCCGGCCAGCTGCTCGACTGGGCGCTGGACAAGGCCGGGATCGATCGCGCCCAGGCTTACGTCACCAACGTGGTCAAGCACTTCAAGTGGGTGCCGCGCGGCAAGCGGCGGATCCACAGCAAGCCAAGCTCCATGGAGATCAAGGCCTGCCTGCCCTGGCTCGAGGCGGAGCTCGAGGTGGTGCAGCCCGAAGTCATCGTCCTGCTCGGCGCGACCGCGGCGCAGGCGCTGCTCGGCGCGACCTTCCGGGTGACAAAGGCGCGCGGCACGTTCGTGCGCTCCAACCTCGCGCCGCACGTCATGGCGACCGTGCATCCATCCTCGCTGCTGCGGATCGAGGACGACGCCGAGCGCAAGGACGCGATCCGTCAGTTCGTGCGCGAGCTGCGCCAGGTCGCGACGGTGCTGGGTGAGGGGAGCTCGGCGGAGCAGGGAGAAGGCTCGCGCTGAGCGGACTCACCCGACCAGAACGGCACGCGGTCCTGAGGTTCGGCTCGCGCTGTGGTGATTCACCACGCTTCTGCGACTTCTCTCGCTGCACTTTGATACGCCCAGAAGTAGATCTCATACCGCCGTTGCGCCGGAGCGACTCTAAATTCGTGGCGCAGAAACGGACCTGGAAATCTTTTGGGAGTAGGCAGCGTCCCCACCCCCGGAACATCCCGGCGAAACCTCTCAATCGCGTATTTGCTCTGATGTGCAATCGCATTACGGATCCACCCCGCCTGCTGGATGTAGGTCCTGTTCTGGGCTGCAACGGCAGAAAATGGCGCACCGCTGGCGACAAAGAGTGAGGCCAGTTCCTCCGCCTGCTTTATGCCGTTGATCGAAAGGTATGATTTTCCTGGATAAAGCAGCAGAGCCCGCAGATGAGCTCGATTTTTGATCTCTACGAGCCGTCTATTCTGCCGTCTTCTGCTCATCTGGCCGCACACCGCTTCGAATATGATCTCCTCTAGAAGCGCCTCCCACTGAGCACATACCGACAAGAAACTCGACGAATACACCAACTCAACGTCCGTTACGCGCAATCTTGCTCGAGCGTACTGCGTCTCGATGCTAGTACAGCAGCTCCGAAAGCGATATACGTGAGATACAAAGCGCTCACACTTCTCTTTGAGCGTGGTCAAGATCTAGGGCCTCCACGATGAACCTGTGGCGCGTGTCGCGTCGAGCCTTATCAGCTGTAGCCCTTTCCATAGCGTCTTGCACCTTATCGGGCAGATCGCTTGTTCTTATGCGATTACTCGCGAGATGAAGTCGGTCTGCTAGGCCAGCAGGAAGCGGCGTCGGCGCACTGCGCTCGAGTCTCGACTTCAAGCCAAACAAGTGGTCGTAGAGTGCCGCATACAAAGAGTAAAAGAGCGCTGGCCTGCGAAACGCACTGGCAGGGAGTACGTCGCCAACATTCTTGTCGATCGCGGCTATGGTGACTTCGAAGCGGTGACGCAAGACATCGGCGCCGTCAAGCGCGTCCTCATGATCTCTATAGAACTTGGTTATCCGTCGCTGATTTTTGCCTTCAATTCCATTTATCATTGCGATAAGATATTCAGACACAGCTTCGGCCTCTTCCATTCTTGATATCTGGTCGTACGAAAAGATTCTCCACTTTTTCCAGTAGTCGAAGCTATCGAGCGAAATGTCATAAACAAGTGTCTTGAAGTGACCGTGAAACTGGGAATTACGGATCTCTTGGTGGTTGAGAGAAAGCCCGGTCGAGTTCAATCTAGCAAAAATCCGAAAGATCAGATCATCGCCAGTAGTTGCTGGAAAGACATGGGTGCTCAATTCGTAGAGCAACACGGCGTTTTTATCATCATGAGACAGCTTAGCGAAAGGCGTTTCACCGATTTGGCGATTGTGAATTCGCCTGACCGTAAAGCTATCCGCATCCTCGGAATAGTCGGGGAGGCTAATGGGGTCTATAAAGGCGAGCAGCGTCCGAAGGCGTTGCTGTCCGTCAACAACTTCCAAGCGCTGACGAAGACTTTCAAGATCTTGTACCTGGCGCAGGAGTATGACGGGGATTGGGTAGCCGCGGACGACGCTGTCTATCAGTAGTGATTTCGCTGACGACTTCCAGACCGGCCTTCGCTGGAAGACCGGGCTGAGGTCGAGTGTTCTGGACCGCTGCCAATCTAGGAACTGGCCTACAGTGTAAACGGTCCGTGTTGGCTGAACCCTTTCCACGTGTTTCTCCTGCTGCCGCGACTGGACGCGCCGCTCACCCCAGCGCAATGCGCGAGAACGCGAGGTTCACGGTAAACGTTTATGTTTAGCTTTGAGATCGCGCAAGCGCCGCGACCTCCGCGAAGGGAGAAGGTGCGTATTTGGCGAGTGCGGCGATCGGGTCGGGCATCGCCTCTGCCACGGACGGGTTGAGCCGCGGATGCCGCGCGGCTATGGTCGGCGGCTCCCCGCCCGATCGCCAGCAAGGCCGCCCGCCATGGACTTCGCACCCTTCGACCGCCGCCGGTATCCGACGCTTGCCGTGCGCGACGGTTATCGCGAGTGGGCGGAGACCTACGAGGACGTGGTCCAGGACGAGATGGACCTGCGCCTTTTGGCGCGGATCGGGAGCGTCGATTGGGCGAAGGCCGGGCGGGTGCTCGATCTCGCCTGCGGCACCGGCCGCATCGGCGCTTGGCTGCGGGCGCAGGGCGTGCCGCGCCTCGACGGCCTGGATTTCACCCCCGAGATGCTGGCCCGCGCGGAGGCCAAGAGCGTCTACGATCGCCTGATCCGGGCCGACATGCTGGCGACCGGCCTGCCCGCGGCATCCTACGATCTGGTGGTCGAGGTTCTGGCCGATGAGCATCTCGCGGAGCTATGGCCGCTGTACCGTGAGGCAGCGCGGCTCGCCGCGCCGGCCGGCGTTTTCGTCATCGTCGGCTACCATCCGTACTTCCTCATGAACGGCATCCCGACCCATTTCGACCGCCGTGACGGCGAGCCGGTCGCGATCGAGAGCTACGTGCATCTGTTCAGCGAGCACGTGCAGGCGGCGCACCGCGCCGGCTGGACGCTCGTCGAGATGGACGAGGGCGCGGTCGACGACGCATGGATCGCCAAGAAGCCGAAGTGGGAGCGCTACCGGTTCCACCCGGTCAGCTTCGCCATGGTCTGGCGCAAGCGCAACCCCTGAGAAGGCGGCTCGACAGCCGGGCCGCCGGTCTCGGACGCGGCGCCGCGTTCGTGGGCGGCGCCCGGAACCCCTTCAGCGCGCCGCCGCGGGACTCTTCTTCTTGGGCGAGGTGGGCCCGGTGCGACCGCTGCTCTCAGCGCGCTGCCTCAGGCGCGTGCCCCAGCGGATCAGGCGCCAGCCCAGCCGCGCGTACCAGTCCTCGACGCCAAGGGCTCCCCCGGCGTCCTCGCCGGCGGCCGTGCCGGCACCATAGCGGCGGAGCAGCCCCTCGACCTCGGGGGTCGCCCTCAGCTCGCCCTGGTGGCCGCCGATGACGCGCGCGAAGATGGCGGCCTCGTCCTCGAGATCGTGCCACATCCCCCGCGCCTTGCGCGGCGCGCCGCAATAGACGCCGTGGCTGCCGGGGACCGCGCCGTAGAAGGTGAAGCCCGTGAGAAACAGCCGCTCGATCTTGAACAGGCGCAGAAACGTGTAGAGCGCATTGGTGCCCATGGTCACCGGCCTGGTCCGGCGGAACTGTCCGATTCCCGCAAGATCCGGAGCCAGCGTGATCAGCGTCGGCAGGCCGCCGGTCCACGCGTTGAACGAGGCGTAGTCGATCTCGTGATCGGGCTCCAAAAAGCACACCACGCATTTCGGCTTCAGGGTTTGCCGTGGTGAGGGGGCCTTGCGCAACGAATAGGTCCGATTGGCGACCAGGATGTCCGTGCGCCGGCCGACCCGGTCCTCGATGCCCTCGGTATAGGCGCGGTTGAACCGCACCACGAGTTCGTGGCCGTCGATCAGCTCGCCGCTTGGCCACTCGAGCACGGATTCGGCATTGCCGATGACGGCCATCGACCGGGCGGCGCGAAACGTGTCCTGGAACGTCTCGAGGTCGATCGCGCTCACCGCCGGCTCACGTTCCGCCTGCAACCTGGTAGCGCGGCAGCGACGCCCGGAAGCGGTCGCGCCACTCCAGCCAGATCGCCCCGTACGGATGGTCGCTGCATTCCTCGAACCAGGGACCGCCGCTGGTGTAGTGAATGAGCTTGGTGCGCTCGTCCATCCAATCCAGGGTGTTCCAGGTCTTCGGAATGTTACCGATCAGCGCATCGTCGATCCCCTCGAACCGGTGCAGGAACGCGCCAGTTTGAGTCTCCACCACCTCCTTGGTCCAAAGCGTCAGTCTGGCGCAGTTCATGATCATGAGACTCGACCAGTTCTTGCGCGGATAGGTCGTCTGAACCCGCCCGTCCATCTTGGTCTTGGCCGAGGGGCGATGGTCGTGCTTGACGACGCGCAGGGCATGATCGGTCATGTCGAGATCGTCGAGCTCTTTGATGTCGCCAAGGCAAAGCATGTCGCAGTCCATGAAGATCGCTTTGCCCCGATAATCGCACAGATGAGGGACCAGGAACCGGGAATAGGTGAACTCGGTGGACTGGAGCGGATCGAGCGCCCGGTCGAACGCCAGCTCGGACAGCTTGAGATAACGGATCTCGAGTGGAATCGAGGCGTGTTCGCGCAGGCTGTAGGCCAACACGTCGGCGCATTCGGCCTCACGCCGGTCGAAGCCGATGAAGATGCGAAGCGGCATGACCCTACTTTCGTCGGTTGAGGTAGCGTTGGGCGCACGGACCTGCTGGCGCGCCTCGTCGCCGTTGCGGCGGCGTGGCAGCGCCCGCATAGCATGGCTGGTCAGCACGGTCAAAAACGACCTGATGCCAAGGCGCCTCCTCGACCTTCGGGCGCGCCGCCGGAAACGCGCCCGCCAGCCCGTTCTCGCTGGTGCGTCAACTCCACGACCAGCTGCTCGTACTGATCGATCGCGCGGTCGACCGAGAAGAGGCTGGCTCTTTGTCGCAGCACCTCGGGCGCGAGAGGATCGTCCAGGGTGGCGGCGATCGCCTCGGCCAGGGTCTGGGCGCCGCCAACCGGCACCAGCCGGCCAAAGCGGCCGCCAGCGAGAATCTCGGCGGGGCCGCTCGGACAGTCGGTGCTGACCACCGGACAGCCGCAGGCCATGGCCTCCGGCAGGACGTTGCCGAATCCCTCGTAGGTGGACGACAGGACGAAGACCGCGGCGTGGGCCATCCATGGATAGGGATTCTCCACGTAGCCCGGCAGATCGACGTCCTCAGCCACCCCGAGCTCGGCCGCCAGGCGCTCGAGTTCCGCACGGCGTTTGCGCATCGCCACGGCATCGGTCGCACCGCCCAGGATGACGAGGCGGGCAGATCGCGCCCGGCGCAGGCCGGCGAATGCCCGGATCAAGGTCGGGAAGTCCTTTTGCGGCGCCAGGTTGCCGACCGCCAGCACCACCGGCGGCTCGCCGAGGTGCAACCAAGGATGCGGCACCGGCGCGTTGGTCCTCGCCGGCACATCATGGGGTACGACCGGATTGTAGATCACGGAGATCCGCTGGCGCGGCAGTCCAGCCTGCAGCGCGAGGTCGTCGGCCACGCCGCGTGACACGGCGACGATCGCCTCGGCCCGCGGGTACTGCCTCGCGATCAGGGGCGAAAGATGCCGATAGTTGGCGCGCCGGGCGATGGCGACCCTGCGTGAGAGCGTGTTGTGCTCGGTCAGGACGACCCGGGTCGGCACGCCGGCCAGCGCTCGGGCCTGAATCGCGATCAGGTTCTCCTGCGGCATCGCTGACAGGAGGACGTCGGGTCGCTCGCTCCTCAGATGATCGGCGAGCGCGGGAAGCTGAGCAAGCGAGTGCGGCGGCTTGGGCGTGAGCAGAAACGGCCGGAGCAATTGCAAAGTTCCCGCGGCGTCGGCACGAACGGCCCACCAACGTGCCCGCCACATGGGCGCCGGTCGGAGCTCGCTGACCCGGACGGCGGCCGGGACCTGGTCTGCCAGGGACCCTTTCCTACGGCACACCAGGAGCTCCACGCGGTGGCCGCGCCGGGCCAAGCCGTCGGCGATCGCAACCATCGTCCGCTCGAGGCCGCCGCCGGCCAAGGTGGCGACGAACACCGAAATGTGAAGCGGCATTGATGGCGCGGTTCGAGACTTCGACCCGGGCTCGCAATGCTCCATTTGAGGCGGCTCTTCACGCTTGGGCGCACGATGGCGTGACATGCTCCTCGCCCAGAAGGGTAATATTGAGTTGTTTCCTTCTCGCAGGAGGCGAGGCACCTGGCGGTACGGCGCGCGGCTGCTCACTTACCGGGTCGCGGTCTGTTATCAGACCGGCCTCCGCCCTGCAACACGACAACCGAAGATACCCGATCGAGACGGAGCGGATCGAACTCTTAGGTGCAACAAATGAGGGAGCATGATATCGAGCAGCAACCGACCCTCTCGCGTGGGACGATCCAGGGCCCGATGGCCAGACACGCTCAACACCTCGCTCTCTATGTCGAGGACCTCGATGGCGGCGGCGTTCAGAGGATGCGGTTGGCCCTAGCGGGCGCGCTGGCCGAGCGCGGCCATCGGGTCAGCCTCGTCGTCGGTCGCGCTGACGGTGCGCTCCGGGACGCGGTGCCACGCGCGATCGACGTGATCGAGCTGAATCCGACGTCCACGTTCGATGCGGCGGTGGCCGCGCTTCGAGCCCAATCCGTAGGCTGGGCGGGCGCCTGGCCAGCTTGGCGCCTTGCGCGGCGCCTGTCGCCGACGCTGCGCTATCTGCCCGCGCTGGCCAGCTTCATCCGGCGTGCCCGCCCGGACGCGCTGCTCTCGGCCACGCCCTACATGAACCTCGAGGCGCTCTGGGCGCGCCGCCTCGCCGACGTGCCGCTGCGCGTGCTCATCAGTGAGCACAACGATCTCTCGCACGGTCATGTGCTGGGCCGAGGGTCCCATGCGCGGACCCTGCCGCCCTTGCAGCGCCGGACGTACCCCCAGGCGGCTGCGGTGATCGCCGTTTCGCTTGGCGTCGCCGACGACATCGCGACCCGTACCGGGATCCCGCGGGCAGCCATCACCACGATCTACAATCCCGCGCTCCGCGCCGAGATCCCCGAGTTGGCGGGACAGCCGGTCGACCATCCTTGGCTGAAACCGGGGGGACCGCCGGTGGTGCTGGGGGTGGGCCGTCTGTCCGCTGCGAAGGATTTCCCCACCCTGATCCGGGCGTTCGCGCGGCTGCGCGCCCGGCGTTCGGCCCGGCTGATCATCCTCGGGAAAGGCAAGAACCCGAAGAAGACCGCGAAGCGCCAGCGTGCCCTGTTCGATCAGGCGAGGTCCTTGGGGGTGGCTGCGGACCTCGACCTCCCGGGCTTCGTGCTCAATCCCTATGCATACATGGCCCGTGCCGCCGTCCTGGCCGTGTCCTCCGCCCATGAGGGCTTCTGTAACGTGCTGGTCGAAGCGATGGCCTGCGGCTGTCCGGTGGTGAGCACCGATTGCCCGAGCGGGCCTGCCGAGATTCTCGATCACGGACGCTTCGGTCGGCTCGTGCCCGTGGGTGACGACCAGACGCTGGCGGCGGCGATCGCGGGCGCCCTCGAGGCACCGCTCGCCCCTGATCTGCTGCGCATGCGGGCGAGGTTCTTCTCCCTCGATCGCGCGATCGGGCAATACGAGCAGTTGCTGCTGGGCCGGGGTCCGCTCGAGCGGCTGTCGCCGATGCCCAGGGCACCGCTCGCCGAGGCCGGCTCGCTGGCATGGCGCAACGACCTGCCGTCGGCCGGCAAGCCGATCTGAAGCCGGCACTGACGCAGCCTGCCGCGCGAAGGCGACGAGTCGGGCGTGGCTCGTTGCATCCGCGGCACCAACCCGCGGTCCACTGGCTCACCGGGGCGGACGCGATCGCTCATGGGTCAGGACCTGAGCACGGCCGGCGCGGCCCGGCGTTGACACGTCCGGGGCGGAGGGATATCTGTCCGGCGCCGCGAAGCTAGGAGGTGTTCACCCTTCGGATGCATGATGCCGGCGCCGGGACAGCATGGGTTCCGGCCGGGCCGACCGGCTTGGTCGCCGCGAATCCGGCATCGAGACTTCGGAAAGACCTTGCGCAACATCATCCATCTCTTCTTCCGGGCGGACGGGATCAACCCGTGGGCGGTGCTCGCCTGCCTGGTGGCGGCGAGCGTCGTCGAAGGGCTCGGCTTCGCCAGCCTGGTTCCCCTGCTCTGGATCATCGCCGAGCCCGACAATGCCGAGCCGTCGCCCGTGCTCGAGCTGACGCGCGACATCATGGCGACGCTCGGCCTGTCGCTGGACATCGGGACCCTCCTGGTCTTCTTCATAGCCACTCTGGTCCTTCGCTCCGTGCTGACCTTCGTGGCCATGCGGCACGTCGGCTACGCGGTGGCCGAGTTCTCGACCGGGCTGCGCTCACGGATCATCGAGCATTTGTTTCGGGCGCGCTGGGATTATCTGGTCCAGCACCGCGTCGGCCGCGCCGCCAGCGCGATCAGCGGCGAATCCGGTCGCGCCGGCCGCGCCTACTACCTCGCCGCCACCTTCTTCGCCCAGGCGATCCAAACGATCGGCTATGTCGTGGTCGCGTTCGTGGTGTCGTGGCCGCTTGCGCTCGTGGCCATCGCGGTCGGCGGCCTGATGGCGCTGCTCTTGAACTCGCTGGTCGGGACCGCCCGTAAGGCGGGCGCGCGGCAGACCCAGCGGACCAAGGAGCTCGTGGTGTTCCTGGTCGACACCTTGAACAACGTCAAGCCCTTGCGCGCCATGGGCAAGGAAGCGACGTTCAGGAATCTGCTGGCAGAAAGGACCGAGTCGCTCAAGAAGTCGCTGCGCCGTCAGGTGATCAGCGAGGAGGCGCTGAAGAACGGCAACGAGGTTCTGGCGGCGATCTGCCTCGGCGTGGGCTTCTTCCTGGCGATCAGCGTCTGGCAGGTGCCGATCGTCGAGCTGGTCGTGGTCGGGGTGCTGCTCAAGAAGACGACCAGCGGCATCGCCAAGATCCAGCAGTCGTTCCAGAAGGCGGTGATGGTCGAGAGCGCGTATCTGGAGGCTCACGCGCTCGGCACCGAAGCCGCCGCGGCGCCCGAGGAGAACCCCGGTCAGCGGGCGCCGACCTTCGAGCGCGAATGCCGTCTGGCAGGGGTGAGCTTCGCCCACGGCGCCCATGAGGTGCTCCATGCCGTGTCATTGTCCGTGCCGGCTTCGGGCGTGACCGTGCTGACCGGGCCGTCCGGTGCCGGCAAGACGACGATCGCCGACCTCATCCTCGGCCTGTACCAGCCGGACCGGGGCCGGATCCTGCTCGACGGCGTGCCGCTCAGCGAGCTGGACCTGAAGCGCTGGCGGCACCTCGTGGGCTACGTGCCGCAGGAGCTGGCGCTGTTTCACGACACGATCTTTGCCAACGTCGCCTTGGGCGACCGCAAGATCGACAAGGTGGACGTGCAGCGGGCGCTCGAGCTGGCCGGGGCATGGACGTTCGTGTCCGGCCTGCCCGACGGGGTCATGACCGTGGTCGGCGAACGCGGCACCAAGCTGTCCGGCGGTCAGCGCCAGCGGATCGCGCTCGCCCGCGCCCTGGTCTCGAAGCCGCGGCTCTTGATCCTGGACGAGGTCACCAGCGCCCTCGACCCCGAAACCGAGTGGCAGATCGTGCAAGGCATCCGGAAGCTGGCCGATGCCATGGCGGTCCTTGCGATCACCCACCGGCCGGCGTTCCTGGAGGTCGCCGACCGGCTGTACCGGGTGGCCGACGGCCGGGTGATCGAGATCGCTCCGGATTTGCCGGTCGCCGCCGATGCCTGATGCCGGGCTCACAAAGCT
>JBOHKK010000073.1:0-20294 GCA_050729115.1 Geminicoccaceae bacterium
TCCACTTTGGAGCCCGCGCCGGCGTTGCGGGTGGATGCCCGGATCACGTCCGGGCATGACAAACAAGGGTACGTTCCGTTTGCGTCGCTGCGCTAGCAACGCTCGTCCGCTGCGAGGGAGCTCCCGATGAAAGCCTATGAAATCCTCGGCGCCGAAGGGATCGACGCGCTGCATCTGGCCGATCGGCCGAGCCCGGAGCCGGGGCCGGGCGAGGTGCTGGTGCGGATCCGGGCATCTTCGATCAACCGCCGCGACCTCATGACCGTCCTCGACCCGGGCAGCCGCGGCCTCCCTTACCCGCGCATCCCCAATTCCGACGGCGCCGGTGAGGTGCTGGCGGTCGGCCCGGGGGTCACCCGGTTCGCCCCCGGGGACGCCGTCGCCGGCACGTTCTTCCAGCGCTGGGACGCCGGCCCGATCACCGCTGACGCCATGGCGAGCGCGCTCGGCGGCGCCCGCGACGGCGTGCTGGCCGAGGAGGTGGTGCTCGAGGAGCGGGGGCTGGTGCCGGTCCCGGCCCACCTGTCGTTCGAGGAGGCGGCGACGCTGCCCTGCGCCGCGCTCACCGCCTGGCACGCGCTGGTCGAGAAGGGCGGCCTCAAAGCCGGCGAGACGGTGCTGCTGCTCGGCACCGGCGGGGTGTCGATCTTCGCGCTGCAGCTCGCCCTCCGGCACGGCGCGCGGCCGATCGTGATCTCGAGCAGCGATGCCAAGCTCGAGCGCGCGCGCCGCCTTGGCGCTTGGCAGACCATCAACTATCGCACGACCCCGGACTGGGACCGGGCGGTCCGGGATCTCACCGATGGCCTCGGCGTCGATCACGTGGTCGAGGTCGGCGGCGCCGGCACGCTCGAGCGCTCGATCGCGGCGTGTGGCGTCGCCGGGCACATCGCCCTGATCGGGGTGCTGACCGGCGGCGAGATCAACCCGACCCCGATCATGCGCAAGTCGCTCACCGTGCACGGCATCTACGTCGGCAGCCGGGCGATGTTCGAGGCCATGAACCGCGCGATCGCGGCGGCCGGGCTGCGGCCGGTTATCGATCGGACGTTCAGCTTCGACGATGCGCGCGCCGCCTACCACCACATGCAGGCGGCCGGCCACTTCGGCAAGATCGTGGTCACGCTCTGAAGGCGCTTTCGGATCCGCGACCGGCCGGCCCGTGCGCTCAGGCGCCTTGAGCGGTGCCGCATCCAAGATTGGTGATTGGCAGACCGGGTCGGCATCGCCCGGCCGACGATCTGGTGGTGCGGGACCGGTTGAGCGAGGGTTGACCGGCCGGCGGCGCGCCCTCATCTTCTTACTTTGATCTTACCGATGGGAACGGGTGATGGCGAAGACGCGGTTGTCGAGCAAGGGGCAGGTGATCATCCCGAAGGCGGTCCGGGACCGGCACGGCTGGCAGCCCGGGGTCGAGCTCGAGGTCGAGGATCGAGGCGACGTCGTGGTGCTCCGACCCGCCAAGCCGTTCCCGCCAACCACCATCGAGGAGGTCTACGGCTGCCTCAAATATGACGGCCCCCCACTCACGATCGAGCAGATGGACGAGGCGGTGGCGCGCGAGGCGCGTCGGATGTGGGAAGAGTTCGAGCGGCAGCAGCGGTGATCGCCGTCGACACCAACGTCGTGGTCCGCTTCCTTGCGCGCGATGACCCAGCCCAGTCTCCCCGGGCCAAGGCGCTCATGGAGACTGGCTCCGTGTTTGTCCTGCGGACGGTCGTGCTGGAGACTGAGTGGGTTCTTCGTACGACCTACGGTTTCGACCGAGCCGCGATCGCCGATGGGGTCACGAAGCTTCTCGGCCTCCCCGGTGTCGAGGTCGAGGAAGCGGCGATGGTCGCACAGGCGCTCGACTGGTATGGCAAGGGGCTCGATTTTGCCGATGCCCTCCATCTTGCCTCGAGCGGACGGGCCGAAGCGTTTGCGACGTTCGATCGAGCTTTGCGGCGCAAGGTCCGCGCCATTGCGGGCACGGTACCGGTGGTAGCGCCCTGAGCCGAGGCGCCTTACCTGCGCGGCGGGTTCTTGCTCCTGGCGCAAGCTCCCGCGTCGGCCGAGAGTGCCGAGCAGGCCAGGCGCAGGCATTCGAGCCACGAGAAGCGGCCGTCGGGCGCCCGGCCGTGCGGGCTCGCGCTTTGGCGCCGGTGACCTTACGCTACGGCAGCGAAACGGCAACGGGAGGATTGGAGCGATGGACCTGCGGGCGCGGATCGGGGTCGACTTCGGCGGCAAGATGCCGCTCGAGGATGCGCTCGAATGGGCGGCGACAAACCAGGTGCTCCATGCCGACGTCTGCGTCGACAACGCCCCGAATGCGATCGAGACGTTCGACGATGCCCGGACCAGCGGTGTCCGGGCGGCGCTCGACCGCCACGGCATCCGGCTCGGTCTGCACACTCTGTCCGCGGTCAACGTCGCCGAGACGTCGCCGTTTCTGCGCGACGCCGTCGATCACTATCTGCGCGCCTACATGGACCTCGCCCGGCGCCTGGGGGTCGGCTGGATCGTGGTCCACGCCGGCTATCATTTCACGAGCGACTACGAGCCGCGCAAGCAGGCTGCCCTCGACCGCCTGAGGCGGGCGGCGGACTACGCCGGGAAGGCAGGGGTACGGCTGCTGCTCGAGAACATGAACCGCGAGCCGGACGACGCCGAGGTCCGCTACCTGGGCTACGACGTCAGCGAATGCCGCTACTATTTCGACGGCATCGATTCGCCGCACCTGGGCTGGGCGTACACCGTCAACCACGCCCACATGCTGCCCGACGGCATCGCCGGCTTCACGCGCGCCTTCGACCTCGCGCGCTGCGGCGAGGTGCGCCTCGCCGACAACCGCGGCGACAAGGAGGAGCATCTGCGGCCCGGCGAGGGCACGATCGACTTCACGGCGATGTTCGATGCGATCGAGGGCGCCGGCTACCGTGGCCACTACATGCTCGCCTTCGGCGCGATCGAGGACATGAAAGCGGGCCGCGAATACCTGGTGGCCGCGGCCGAGGGCCGGTGAGCGGGTCGGCGCTCGAAGAGGCAAGGACAAGCGCCCGTCAGCGCAAACAGACGCGCCATGACCGAATTGCCGATCGTCGACGCCCACCAGCATTTCTGGGATCTCGAGCGCAACTACCTGCCGTGGCTCTGCGACGAGGAGGTGGTCCCGTTCCGCTACGGCGACTATCGCCCCCTGCGGCGCAGCTACCTGCCGCGCGACTATTTCCGGGATGCCGCCAGGCACGACGTGGTCAGGACCGTGTACGTCGAGACCGAGTGGGACCCGCGCGACCCGGTCGGCGAGACCGGATGGCTGCAGGAGATCATCGCTGAAAGCGGCTTCCCGCACGCGATCGTCGCCGGAGCGCGGCTCGACGATCCGGAGGTGGAAACCGTGCTCGCGGCGCACGCCGCCTTCCCGCGGGTGCGCGGCATCCGCCACAAGCCACGCGCCGCGGCCGCGCCGGCCGAGGTGCAGGTCGGCGCGCCCGGCTCGATGGGCGATCCGGCATGGCGGCGCGGCTACGGCCTGCTCGAGCGATACGGCCTGTCGTTCGACCTGCAGACCCCCTGGTGGCACCTCGCCGAGGCGGCCGCGCTCGCCCGCGATTTTCCGCGCACGCAGATCATCCTGAACCATACCGGCCTGCCCGCGGACCGGAGCGCGGACGGTCTCGCCGGCTGGCGCAAGGCAATGAAGGCGCTTGCGGCCGCGCCCAACGTCGGGCTCAAGATCTCCGGCCTCGGCCAAGTCGGCAAGCCGTGGACGGTCGCGGCGAACGGTCCGATCGTGCGCGCCGCCATCAGGATCTTCGGGGTCGACCGCTGCATGTTCGCCTCCAACTTTCCGGTCGATTGCTTATGCGCCGACCTCGGCACCATCTTCACGGGCTTCAAGACGATCATCGCCGACCTGAGCCACGCCGACCAGCTCAAGCTGTTCCACGACAACGCCGTGCGGATCTATCGCCTGTCCGAGTGATCCGCGATTGCGCCCACCGCTCTTCGCCGCCGCTCCCAGCTCGTCATTGCGAGCGCAGCGAAGCAATCCAGAAAGCGCCCACGCCCGGGTGCTGCATTGCTTCGTCGCTGCGCTCCTCGCAATGACGCAAGGGGGCACCCCGTCTTCGCCTGCGTCCCTCCGCACTTCCTTCGCCATGCTCCTCGCAATGACGTGGGGGCGCCCGTGGTCGGTTGCGTCCTCCACTCCTCATCGTCGCGCCCTACCGCCCGTCATCGCCGCGGCGTCCACCACCCGTCATTGCGAGCGCAGCGAAGCAATCCAGATAGCGCAGAACCACGGCCGGAGGCTCGTCGGGCCCAGCAGGTGAGCCGCAGGCAGGCTCGGTTTGCCTGAGCCGGCGGCGTGCCCTATTGTTGGGGCGGGAGCGAGGGGCGTCGGTCCCGCAGGTCCTGGATGTGTTGCGGAACATTGAAGGAAACGGCTTCGGGGTCGATAGATGGTCGAAACCGCAGGCGAGACGCGCAGACAGCGCCATCCGGGCGCGGGCAAGCGACGGGGCGGTCGCCATCCCAAGGGACGGCAGGTCGACGACCGGGCGCTGGCCGAGGTGGGCGCGCTGCTCGGCGACCGGCCGCGCCGGCGCGACCTGCTGATCGAGCATCTGCACCTGATCCAGGACCGCTACGGCCACCTCTCGGCGGCGCATGTGGCCGCGCTCGCCCACGAGATGCGCCTTGCCCAGACCGAGGTGTACGAGGTCGCGACCTTCTACGCGCACTTCGATGTGATCAAGGAGGACGAGACGCCGCCGCCGCCGCTGACCATCCGGGTGTGCGACAGCCTGACCTGCGAGATAATGGGCGCGCAGAACCTGATGGCGGCGCTGGGCACGGGGCTCGATCCCAAGGAAGTCCGGGTCGTCCGGGCACCGTGCATGGGCCATTGTGACACGGCTCCGGTCGCCGAGGTCGGGCACCACTACGTCGACCATGCGACCAGGGACAAGGTCGCCCGGGCGGTGCGGGCCGGGCACGTGCATGCCGACGTCCCCGACCCGGTCGACTTCGAGCGCTACGTCGCAGATGGCGGCTATCAGCTGCTCCGGCGTTTTCTCGGGCAGGCGGCGGCGCGCCACGAGCCGGACCAGGCGGTCCTCGACCTGCTCGCCGCCATGAACGAATCCGGTCTGCGCGGCCTTGGCGGCGCCGGCTTCCCGACCGGGCGCAAGTGGGAGTTCGTGCGCAAGGAAGCCAAGCCGCGCTATCTGGCGGTCAACGCCGACGAGGGCGAGCCCGGCACCTTCAAGGACCGCCACTATCTCGAGCGCGACCCGCACCGCTTCCTCGAGGGCGTGCTGATCGCGGCGTGGTCGATCGAGGCCGCGGCGGCCTACATCTACCTGCGGGACGAATATCCGGGCGTGCGGGAGATGCTCCTGCGCGAGATCCCCAAGGTCGCGACGGCCGGGCTGGCGAAGCCGGGCTATCTGGTGCTGCGGCGCGGCGCCGGCGCCTACATCTGCGGCGAGGAATCGGCGATGCTCGAGAGCATCGAGGGCAAACGCGGCCTGCCGCGGCATCGTCCGCCCTATGCCGCCCAGGTCGGCCTGTTCGGGCGGCCGACCCTGATCAACAACGTCGAGACCCTGTACTGGATCCGGGACATCGTCGAGAAGGGCCCCGAATGGTTCGCGAGCCAGGGCCGCCACGGCTCGAAGGGCCTGCGCAGCTACTCGGTCTCGGGGCGGGTCAAGAATCCAGGCGTCAAGCTCGCGCCGGCCGGGATCACGGCGGCCGAGCTGATCGATGAGTACTGCGGCGGCATGGCCGACGGCCACCGCTTCAAGGCGTACCTGCCGGGCGGCGCCTCGGGGGGCATCCTGCCGGCGTCCATGGCCGACATCCCGCTCGATTTCGGCAAGCTCGAGGAGCACGGCTGCTTCGTCGGCTCGCACGCGGTGGTCGTGCTGTCGGATCAGGACGACATCAAGGCGGTGGCGCTCAATCTGCTGCGCTTCTTCGAGGACGAGAGCTGCGGCCAGTGCACCCCATGCCGGGTCGGCTGCGAGAAGGCGGTCAAGCTGATGCAGCGGGACGCCTGGGACGAGGTGCTGCTCGAGGAGCTGTGCCGGGCCATGGCGGATGCCTCGATCTGCGGCCTCGGCCAGGCGGCGCCGAACCCGATCCGCTCGGTCATGAAGTTCTTCCCCGATGACGTCCGGATCGGGCGCACCGGCAAGCTGATTCGCGACGACGACGTCGCGCGCTGGTGAGGCGAGCGGCATCTTTCCGATAGCCGCCTACGCGCTCTCAAGTCGATCCTGCCAACCCAGTGGAGCCTGAAAGCCGCAGCGTCGCAGCGCGCTCAGGAGGCGGACGCCCGAGGCTCGAGACGTAGTCGGCAATCGTCCCCTGCACGTGTCTGGACAGGAGCGTGCAGGCCTCGGCGGCCCGCTCCTCTGCCAGCAGCTCGACCATCTCGATGTGCTCGCCGAGCGATTTGCGATTGAGCGCAGGGTCGTTCGCCAGGCGCGCGCGCAGCGCCTGCACGCGGAAGGCAAAGCCGTTGTAGCAGCTGACGAAGAAGCTGTTGCCGCAGTGGTGGAAAAAGGCGGTGTGAAAGTCCGAGTCCAAGGTCCGGTATCGGGCGAACTGGCCGGCGTCGAGCGCCGCCTTCATGGCCGCGACGACCGCCTCGAGGTCGGCCACGAGCTTCGACCGGTTGCGCCGCGCGGCCAAGGTCAGCGCAGCCACTTCCAAGGTCTCGCGCAGCTCGCCGAGCTCGACGATTTCCGCGGCGGCCATGTCGAAGACGAAGCTGCCGCGCTGGGGCTTGATCGAGACGAGCCCCTCCATCTTGAGCCGCAGCAGCGCTTCGCGGATCGGCGTCTTGCTGACGCCGAGCTCGGTCGCGAGCGTGTTCTCGGACAACGGCGCGCCCAGCTGGAAATCGCCGCGCACGATGCGGGCGCGGATCTCGTCGGCTGCCTGCTCGGTCAGCGACTTCGCGCGTTTCAGCATGCCCTCGTGTAGCTTCCCCGTCGTGCGATGGCGCCACGGTTGACGGCCGATGGCTCGTCCTTCAGTCTGATATCTAATATATGAGTTTCCGGCGAGGAGGAAGGCTGAGCACGCCGAGCTTCAGCAACAGCTCAGAGGGAGATCAGGGATGAGCATGAGAATGGCTTTCTTCATCGGGCTCTGCAGCGCCGCGCTGGGCCCGTCGGCGTGGGCGCAGACGGAGATCGCCATGGCGACGAGCTGGGGCGGCGGTCCCCATCTCGAGGTCATGGCCAAGTCCTTCGCCGAGCGCGTCAAGGAGCTCACCGACGGTGAGGTCGTGATCACGGTCTATCCGGGCGGCACGCTCGGCAGCCCGCTCAAGGTCACCGAGAGCGTACAGCAGGGCGTGGCGCAGGCCGGTCATCACTGGTCGGGCTACGACTGGGGCGTCGACAAGACCGCCGTGCTGTTCGGCGGGTATGCCGGCTCGATGCCGGCCGAGCACTACCTCCACTGGCTCTACGAGGGCGGCGGTCTCGAGCTGTGGCAGGACTGGCGCATGGAGCAGTTCGGGGTCGTGGCGTTCCCGTGCGGCAGTCACGCCGACGAGATCTTCATGCACTCGCGCGAGCGGATCGAGACGCTCGACGACTTCAAGGGCGTCAAGCTGCGCACCTCGGGCGCCTGGGCCGAGATTGCGCAGCGCCTCGGCGCCTCGACGGTCATCCTGCCGGGTGCCGAGGTCTATCCGGCGCTCGAGCGGGGCGTGGTCGACGCGATCGAATGGGCAAGTCCGGCGATCAACTACAGCCTGGGCTTCCATCAGATCGCGCCCTACATCATCTTGCCGGGTGTCCATCAGGCTTCCTCGGCTCAAGAATGCCTGTTCAACAAGGAGGTCTGGGACGGCTTGACGCCGCGCCAACAGCAGATGATCGAGCTTGCCGGCAGGCTGAGCCTGCTCGACGTCTGGCTGTACTTCAATAACGCCGACGTCGAGGCACTGCAGAAGCTGCAGGACGAAGGCGCCGAGTTCGTCGTGGTCGACGACGCCTTCATCGAGGCGGCGGATGCCGAGACCCGCAAGTGGGAGGACGAGACGGCCGCCGCCGAAGGCGAGTGGTTCGCGAAGGTCCTCGAGAGCCAGCGCGACTTCATGCGGAAGTGGGAGCTCGCGCCGCTCTATCGCACCGAGCTGAAGGACGTGACGCCGGACTGAGCCCGACCGCCGGCCGACGGAGCGCCGTCGCGGGCGCTCCGTCGCATCCTCCGCCCGCGGCGCTGGCTATGGCGTTTCGTCCAGGGTGACCTGAATGCTCGGCCGCCTCATCGGCGTCATTCACGCGCTCACCAACCTCGCCGCCGTCGCCGCGGGGCTGATCATCCTCGGGCTCGTGGGGGCCATGGTCTACGAAGTGGTCATGCGGTACTTCCTCAACGCGCCGACGATGTGGGCTTTCGAGCTGTCCTACATGTTCATGGGCGCGAGCTTCACCCTGGCGATCGCCTATGCGCTCAAGGAGCGGGCCCACGTCCGTATGGACCTGATCTACGATCACATGCCGGCCCGAGCGCAGGCGGTGATCGATCTCGCCGGGTTCGGGCTCCTCATCCTGCCGCTGTCGCTCTGGCTCACCTGGAGGCTCGGCTGGTACGCGCACGATGCCTTCGTCACGGGCGAGGTCTCGGGCAAGTCGGCATGGAATCCCCAGGTCTGGCAATTCCGGACGGCGCTCGCCGTCGGCTTCCTCGTGTTTTCGCTCCAGCTCGTCGCCGAGATCGTCCTGGCGACGCGCACGCTGGTCACCGGCCGCGTCGACCAGCGGCCGGCGGCGGGCAACGCGCCATGACCGGGCTGTTGATGTTCCCGGCGTTGATCGGGGCGATCATGGCCGGCTTTCCCGTCGGCCTCTCGCTGATGGCCGTCGCCTTCGTCTTCGCGCTCATCCGGTTCGGCGACGTCGCCATCTTCCAGCTCATGTTGAAAGTGATGGACACGGCGGAATCGCACGTGCTCGCCGCGGTGCCGCTGTTCATCTTCATGGGCGCCATGTTCCAGCGCGCGGGCATCGCGGAGCAGCTGTTCGAAGCGATCCACATGTGGACGAGGCGGCTGCCGGGCGGGGTCGCGATCAGCACCGTGATTCTGTGCGTCGTCTTCGCGGCGGCGAGCGGAGTGATCGGCGCCACCGAATCGGTCGTCGGCCTGCTCGCGATTCCCGCGATGCTGCGGTTCGCCTACGACAAGGGGCTGATCTCGGGCACCATCTGCGCCGGCGGCTCGCTTGGCACGATCATCCCGCCCTCGATCGTCGCGGTCGTGCTCGGTCCGGTCGCCGACGTCTCGGTCGGGGACATCTTTCTCGGCATGTTCATCCCGGGCCTGATGCTGGCCGGCGTCTACATCGCCTACATCGTCCTGCGCTGCCTCATCCGGCCCCAAGATGGACCGCGGGTGACCGGAAAGGTGGCGAACGATCCGCCCTTCCTCAGCAAGATTCTCTTCACCCTCGGCGCTCTCGTACCGCCCGTCGTGATCATCACGGCAACCTTGGGCTCGATCGCCGCCGGCATCGCGACGCCGACGGAGGCGGCCGCCGTCGGGGCGCTCGGCAGCCTCTTCCTCACGGCCGCCCACGGCCGGCTCGGCTACGAGACGATGCGCCTGACACTCGCCACGACGATCCGGGTCTCGGCGATGATCCTCACCATCGTGTTGGGCGGCTCCATGTTCGCAACCATCTTCGTTACCTCGGGCGGTATGGCGATGATGCAAGGCTTCCTCGGCGTCGACTGGCTCGGCGCTTACGAGCTTACCGCGCTGTCGCTCCTTCTCGCCTTCATCGGCGGTTTCTTCCTCGAGCCGATCGCGATCATCCTGGTGCTGGTGCCCATCGTGATGCCGATCCTCGAGGCCGCCGGCGTCGACCCGGTCTGGTTCTGCGTGCTCTTCCTCGTCACCATGCAGACGAGCTATCTGACGCCGCCGGTCGCTCCGGCGATCTTCTATCTCCGCGGCATCGCCCCGCCGGAGATCACGCTGCGCGACATGATTCGCGGAATCGTGCCGTTCGTCCTGCTTCAGCTCGTGGTGCTGACGGCGGTCGCGCTGTTCCCGCCGCTGGCGATGTGGCTGCCCGACCTGCTGCTCGGACGGTGATCGCCCGCACGCGGACTGCTGTCCGTTGCCCATCGAGATGCATCTGACCTCTCCGCAGCTTGCTGGGGCGTCGATTGTACCCCATATGTGCTACGTTCTCATCAAGGAACTGCCATGGCCAAGACCGAGACGATCCGCGCGCGCGTCGAGCCCGAGCTTAAGCGCGAGGCCGAAGGGGTGCTCAAGTCGCTGGGCCTCAATGCCAGCGAAGCGATCACCCTGTTCTATCGCCAGGTAGCGCTCAGGCGTGGGCTGCCGTTCGAGATCAGGCTGCCCAACGAGACGACCCGTGCTGCCATGCGCGACGCGCTCGACCTGACCGAGTGGACTAATCTCGAGGGGCTCAAGGCGGCGCATGGTTGATGCGCTCGCTCAGAACCACCAAACAGTTCGAGCGGGATCTGAGGAGGGCCAAGCGACGTGGCAAAAAGCTCGACAAGATCTGGGAGATCGTCGATCTGCTCGTTCGAGGCGAGCCGTTGCCGGCGCGCTGCCGACGGTCGGGCGAATGGAACCGGCTCTGGGAATGCCACATCGAGCCGGACTGGCTGCTCATCTGGAACGAGGCCGAGCAGACGCTGACCCTCGTCCGTACGGGGACGCATGCCGATCTCTTCGAATGAGCCAAGCGGTTGGTGGCATCGCTCCGCGGCCTAGGTTAGAAGGGAAAAATCCGGGCCGGGCCGGCGCTATCGTACAGCGGGTGCCGGCCTCGCGAGGGAGAGTTCGAAGGAGAGCGATGGCCCTGGTACTCGGGCAGTTGTACCACGCTCTGCGGGCGGGCAATGTGCCCGAGAAGGCGCGCGCCGCCGCCGAGGAGGTCGCGAACTACGAGGGCGAGCTTACGAAGCTGCGTCTGGAGATGGGCGAGCGCTTCCGGGAAACGGGCGAACGCGTAGGCCGGGTCGAGGGTGGATTGCGTCTGCTCAAGTGGATGACCGGGTTCCTCATCGCGGTCGTTCTCGGCGTGTTCGCCCTGCAATGGCAGATTTTGTTGAGGTTGCCGTCATGACCGATGCGATCAAGTTCACGCTCGACGGCCGCGAGGTCGAGGCGATGCCCGGCGAGACCATCTGGCAGGTGGCGCAGCGCCAGGGCACCCTCATCCCGCACCTGTGCTGGCTGCCCGAGCCCGGCTATCGCGCCGATGGCAACTGCCGCGCCTGCATGGTCGAGATCGAGGGCGAGCGCGTGCTCGCGGCGTCCTGCATTCGCAAGCCGAGTGCGGGCATGAAGGTGGTCACCGCCTCGGAGCGCGCCAGGACCGCGCGGAAGATGGTCATGGAGCTGCTGCTCGCCGACCAGCCCGAGCGCGCGGTCGCGCACCACCCCGACTCCAAGCTGTGGCAGTGGGCCGATCGCATGGAGGTGCGCAGCTCGCGCTTCCCGGAGCGCGAGAGCCCGGCGCCCGATCGCAGCCACCCGGCGATGGCGGTGCATCTGGATGCCTGCATCCACTGCAACCTCTGCGTGCGCGCCTGCCGCGAGGTCCAGGTCAACGACGTCATCGGCATGGCGTTTCGCAACCACGGCGCCAAGATCGTGTTCGACATGGACGACCCCATGGGCGCCAGCACCTGCGTCGCCTGCGGCGAGTGCGTGCAGGCTTGCCCCACGGGCGCCCTGATGCCTTCCTCCGTGGTCGACGAGGCGGGCGTCGGCCATCCCGAGGTCGACCGCCGGGTCGACAGCGTCTGCCCGTACTGCGGCGTCGGCTGCCAGATCACCTACCACATCAAGGACGACCAGATCCGCTACGTGACGGGCAGGAACGGCCCGGCCAACGAGAACCGGCTGTGCGTCAAGGGCCGCTTCGGCTTCGACTACGTCGGCCATCCGCACCGTCTGATGAAGCCGCTGATCCGCAAGGACGGCGTGGCGAAAGTGGTCGACGACGACATCGACCCGGCCAATCCGCTGAGCCACTTCCGCGAGGCGAGCTGGGAGGAGGCGCTCGACCGCGCCGCCGAGGGACTGCGCGCGATCCGCGATCGCGACGGCGCCCGCGCGCTCGCCGGCTTCGGCTCGGCCAAGGGCTCGAACGAGGAGGCGTATCTGGTCCAGAAGATGATCCGCACCGGCTTCGGCTCGAACAACGTCGATCACTGCACCCGGTTGTGCCACGCCAGCTCGGTGGCGGCGCTCCTCGAGAACATTGGCTCGGGCGCGGTCACTACCCCGTTCACCGCGGTCGAGGACGCCGAGGTGATCGTGGTGATCGGCGCCAATCCGACCGAGAATCATCCGGTTGCGGCCACCTACTTCAAGCAGGCGGCCAAGCAGGGCAAGACGCTGATCGTCATGGACCCGCGCGGCCAGACGCTGAAGCGGCACGCCACGCACATGCTGGAGTTCAAGCCCGGCACCGACGTCGCACTGCTCAACGCGCTCATGTACGTGATCGTCGAGGAAGATCTGTACGACCGCCAGTACATCCAGGCGCACACCGAAGGCTTCGAGAACCTGCGCGACCACCTGAAGGCGTACCCGCCGGAGCGGATGGCGGCGATCTGCGGCATCGATGCCGACACCTTGCGCACCGTGGCGCGCACCTACGCCACCGCCCAGCGCGCGATCATCTTCTGGGGCATGGGCATCAGCCAGCACGTGCACGGCACCGACAACGCCCGCTGCCTCATCTCGCTCGCGCTGATGACCGGCCAGGTCGGGCGGCCCGGCACCGGGCTGCATCCGCTGCGTGGCCAGAACAACGTGCAGGGCGCCTCCGATGCCGGCCTGATCCCGATGATGTTCCCGGACTACGGCCGGGTGACCAAGGACGCGGTGCGCGAGCGCTTCGAGGAGCTCTGGGGCGCGAAGCTCGACCCCGAGCCGGGGCTCACCGTGGTCGAGATCGTGAACGCGATCCACGCCGGCGAGATCAAGGGCATGTACATCATGGGCGAGAACCCCGCGATGTCCGACCCGGACGCGCACCACGCCCGCCAGGCGCTGGCCATGCTCGAGCATCTGGTGGTCCAGGACCTGTTTTTGACCGAGACCGCGATGTACGCGGATGTGGTGCTGCCGGCCTCGGCCTGGCCGGAGAAGGACGGCACGGTCACCAACACCAACCGCCAGGTGCAGATGGGCCGCACGGCACTGCCGCTGCCGGGCGACGCCCGCCAGGACTGGTGGATCATCCAGGAGATCGCGCGCCGCATCGGCCTGGACTGGCACTACGAGGGCCCGCGCGAGGTCTACGCCGAGATGGCCCGCGCCATGCCCTCGCTCGACAACATCACCTGGGAGCGCCTCGAGCGCGAGAGCTCGGTCACCTACCCCTGCGGCGCGCCGGATCAGCCCGGCCAGGAGATCGTGTTCGGCGACCGCTTCCCGACCGACGACGGCCGCGGTCGCTTCACGCCGGCCACGATCGTGCCGCCGGCCGAGCTGCCGGACGAGCTGTATCCGATGGTGCTGACCACCGGGCGCCAGCTCGAGCACTGGCACACCGGCGCGATGACCCGGCGCGCGACCTACCTCGATGCGCTCGAGCCGGAAGCGGTCGCGAGCCTGCACCCCAAGGAGCTGCGCCGGCTCGGCGTCGCCCCGGGGGAGCCGATTCGGGTCATGACCCGGCGCGGCGCGATCGAGCTCAAGGCCCGGGTCGACCGCGCGGTGCCCGAAGGCATGGTGTTCATCCCGTTCGCGTTCGTCGAGGCGGCAGCCAACATCCTGACCAACCCGCAACTCGACCCGATCGGCAAGATCCCGGAGTACAAGTTCTGCGCCGCGCGGGTGGAGAAGGCCGAGGCGCCAGCCCAAGCGGCGGAGTGACTGCCCAGGAGATCGTGATGCGCTGATCGATCCTGCGCGATTGTTTTGACTGAGGATTCTACTTCTAGTAGATAGCGTGCCGCCATTCGATTTGGGTAGGTGCGCTCTGATATCGTGGTCATGGACCGCCTCCTTTGCCCTCGCTGGGGCGCTTTTGCTCCTCTCGGGCGTGTCAGCACGCGCCGACTGCGAGGCGGGCTTTGAGGCCCTGGAGATCGCCGACTACGAGCAGGCGTTGCGCCATCTCCTGCCCTGCGCTGAAGCCGGTAATGCAATAGCGCAATTCAACCTTGGCCTGATGTATGACTTGGGCGAAGGCGTCCCTCAAGACAGTGCCGAAGCCGCACGTTGGTACCATCGCGCCGCCCGACAGGGCGACGCGCCGGCACAGTACAACCTTGGGGTCATGTATGCCCATGGCGAGGGCGTGCCTCAGGACGATGCTGAGGCAGTGCGCTGGTATCGGATGGCCGCGGACCAAGGCCACGCAAAGGCGCAGAACAACCTTGGCCTTATGTATGAAAACGGTCGGGGTGTCGCGCAAGATCATGCTGAAGCGATGCGCTGGTATCGGATCGCGGCCGATAATGGTGACGTTCAAGCTCAGTTTAATCTCGGAGTGGCATACTATTACGGCGAGGGCGTGCCTCAGGACGATGTGTTGGCCTATATGTGGTCTAACTTGGCCGCCGCTCGCGCTCCTTCCGGAGAGCTAAGACGCCGAGCGACCGAACTGCGCGACGAGATTGCCGCGCGGTTGACCCCGGCTCAGCGCGCCCGCGGACAAGAGCTGGCGCGGAACTGGCAACCCAGCGTCGCAGCCGGATCAGAGGGTGCATTAGAGAGGCGCGCTGAAATAGATCGCCGAGCAAGTCGAAATCGCGCAGTTCAACAGCGCTTGGCCGATCTTGGCTACGATCCGGGGCCTGTCGATGGCGTGGTAGGACCGAGCACCCGGGCGGCGATCCGTGCCTTTCAGGCTGACGCAGGGCTGCCTGTGGACGGCGAGATTTCCGAGGGGCTCTACGCGGCACTGGAAAGTGCCGAGACACCCAAGGGCGAATCGTCCGATCGGTGGTGGGATGAATACCCTGCGCTCGATAGCACCGGCACGGGGTTTGCCGTCAGCCAGGATGGCCATCTCCTCACGAATCACCATGTCGTGGCCGATTGCGTTGTAGTGCGCGTCCAGCCACCGCGCGGTGAAGCGGTAGAGGATTGGTCCGACATTCTGGATTTCGAGGGCGTCCAGCCAGCAAGCGGGGAAGCAGCCGCAGCCGTGATCGTCGCTCGCGATCCGAACAATGATCTTGCCCTGCTTCGGGCACCAGTCAGGTTACCGGCAGCCGCCCACCTAGATGATCGAGGCATTCGTCCGGGCGACAGTGTGATCGCCGTCGGCTTTCCGTTGCCTGGGCTGCTCGCGTCCGAGGCGAGCGTGACGACCGGGACCGTGAGCGCCTTGGCGGGGATCGGCAACGACACGCGCCTCCTGCAAATGACGGTCCCGGTTCAGCCCGGCAACAGCGGCGGCCCGCTGCTCGATCTTCATGGCCGTGTCGTCGGTGTCGTCGTCGGCAAGCTCGATGCGCTCGAGGTTGCGAACGTCACGGGCGACATCCCGCAGAATGTCAACTTCGCCATCAAGGCCGGCGTCGCCCGGAGCTTTCTTGAGGCGAGCGGGGTCGCCAGTACGGAAATGCTCGCCGATGAGGAGTTGGGCATACTCGGCGGGGAACCCCAAGAGCTCAGCGCCGCGACGATCGGTGCCCAAGCTAAGAAATTTACGGTTCTGGTGGAGTGCTGGAGATAGATGCGGCGCGGCCCCACCTCTTGCCTCTGCGTGCGGGTGACGTAACAATGCCATGATGAACGTGTCGATCCCGCCCGAGTTCGAAGCCTTCGCCCGCGAGCAGGTGGCCGCGGGACGTTACGCTTCCGAAGCCGAGGTCGTCGCGGACGCGCTGAAGCAGTACCTTGCGGATCGCGAAGCGCTGCTGGCGCTGCTCGATCCCGCCATCGAGCAATTGGATCGGGAAGGCCGCCAGTTCGATGCCGAGGGCGCCAAACGGCGCGGCCGTGAACGACGCCAACGCGCAGGCGCATGCCCCGAATAATCGTCTCACCGCTCGCCCAAGCACGGCCATTGCCCTAACCACACCGGAGCGCCACCTTGTTCTAAAGATCAAACAGCGGTCGATCAGGCACGGAGCCGTCCATGACGTTTCATGAACTCAGGAGCAAGCGCGACGCGATCATGGCGATCGCCGAGCGATACGGGGCGCGCGATCTCCGGCTTTTCGGCTCGGTCGTGCGCGGTGAGGCGGATGCCGTGAGCGACATCGATTTCCTGGTCGAGCTGGAGCCGGGCCGAAGTCTGTTCGACCTCGGAGGCTTATTGATGGAGCTGCAAGAGCATCTGCACTGCAAGGTCGACGTCATGACCCCCGCGATGTTGAAGCCGCGCATCCGGGAACGGGTGCTGCGTGAAGCGATGCCTCTGTGAGAAGCGACGCGGAGCGGCTGCGAGACATTCTCGACGCGATCGATCAGATCCGTAAGTACAGCTCGAAGGGACGCGAAGCCTTCGACCAGGACCAGTTGATCCAGGTCTGGATCGTTCACCACCTTGTACGACTCGGTGAAGCTACGGCACGCCTCTCGCCGAAGCTTCGAAGGCATCGACAAATGCCTTGGAAGCAGATCATTGGGATGCGGAACATTCTCGTCCACGAATACTTCCGCATCGATCCAGAGACAGTCTGGACCGCAGTCGAGATCCAGCTGCCGCCGCGCGAAGAACGCGTGCGGGCAATAGTGGCCGAGCTCGAAGGGCAGTGATGAGGGGATCGAACCGACAAACGCAAACGCCTCAACCCGAGCAGTCCCTGTACCACCAGGACTTCGCCCTCTGGGTCGAGGAGCAGGTGGCGGCGCTGCGCGCGGGCGACGTGGCGGCGCTCGACCTGCCGAACCTGACCCTGGAGCTGGAAGGCCTGACCAAGCGCGACGAGCGCGCGCTGGGCTCACAGCTCAAACGAATCATGACGCATCTTCTTAAGCAACGATACCAGCCAGAGCGGGCGAGCCGGAGCTGGCAGGACTCGATCCGCAACGGTCGCGAGCGGATCGAGGACGTTCTCGATCAAAGCCCGAGCCTGCGCCGCATGCTGCCGGACCTGATGGTCAAGAACTATCCGCGTGCGCGAGCCCAGGCGGCGAGCGAGACCCGTCTGCCCGAAGGCACCTTTCCTTTGGAGGCGCCGTTTTCCCTGGACGAGGTCCTCGGCGAGCGCCGCTGAGCCGTTGCGGGCTGGATCGCGGATCGCGGCGCCGACTCGCGGCGATGGATACCCATTCGGCGTCGTAGATCGTGCCGAAATCGCTGCGGTTGATGTCACCCGGCGGCTTCGATGCCGATCGGGTCGTGCTCGTAGGAAGGCACGGCCGGACTTGTCGAAGCGCCCGTTCGACGTTACGGGCGCGATGCCGGGCAGGGCGCAGGGCGCTTGCCAAAGGCATGGCCGAGACACCAAGTTGACCGCGCGGAGGTGCAGACGATGGACGACGCTTTGGCCGGCATGCGGCGGGACTACGAGGCGCGCGGCCTCGAGGAGGCCGACATGCTCGCTGGCCCGCTCGAGCAGTTTCGCCGCTGGTTCGACGAGGCCTGCCGGGCGGGGCTCATGGAGCCGAACGCCATGGCGCTCGCGACGGTCGATCCGTCCGGGCAGCCGGCGGCGCGCACCGTCCTGCTCAAGGGTCTGGATGAGCGCGGCCTCACCTTCTACACCAACCTGGAAAGCCGCAAGGCGCGCGCGCTCGCGGCCAATCCCAAGGCGGCGCTCCTGTTCTGGTGGCCGCCGCAGGCCCGCCAGGTGCGCTTCGAGGGCGAGGTCGAGCCGGTCGAGGACGGCGAGGCCGACGCCTACTTCGCGAGCCGCCCGCGCGGCAGCCAGATCGGCGCCTGGGCCTCGGCGCAGAGCAGCGTGATCGCGGGCCGCGCCGCTCTCGAGGCCGCCGAGCGGGAGATCGCGGCGCGCTTCCCCGCCGCGGTGCCGCGCCCGCCGTTCTGGGGCGGCTGTCGCCTCGTGCCCGACTGCGTCGAGTTCTGGCAGGGGCGGCTCAATCGCCTGCACGACCGGCTGCGCTACACCCGGCGCGCGGACGGCTGGACGATCGAGCGCCTGGCGCCCTGATCCGGCTGCGCCGCCGGCGCCCGGGCCGGCGGGCGGCGCGGCCCGATCCACGCCCGGCCTCTTGCCGCATCTCTTGCCGCTCCTTATCTCGATGAGGCAACCGCGAGGTGACCCGCGATGTCCGCGCTCAAGACGGTCTTCATCACCGGCGCCAGCCGGGGCATCGGTCATGCCACCGCCAAGTATTTCGTCGATCAGGGCTGGCGGGCGATCACCTGCTCGCGCGATGCGGTGCCGCCCGAGTGCGCGCGCAGCGACCGCCATTCCCACATCACCGCCGATCTCGCCGAGGTCGAGAACCTGGATGTCGCGATCGATCAGCTGTTCGAGCTGGTCGGCGACGACCACCTCCACGCCCTGGTCAACAACGCCGGCTTCTCGCCCAAGGCCGAGGACGGTCGGCGCCTCGGCTGCCTGGACGGCGACCTCGCGTCCTGGCAGGAGGTGTTCGCGATCAACTTCTTCGCGCCGGTCTACTTCTCGCGCGCGCTCGCCCGGCGGCTGCAGCAGGGCGAAGGCTCGATCGTCAACATCACCTCGATCGCCGGGCACCGCGTGCACCCGTTCGCGGGCAGCGCGTACAGCACCTCCAAGGCGGCGCTGTGGGCGCTCACGCGCGAGCTCGCCGCCGATCTGGCCGGCCTCGGCATCCGGGTCAACGCCGTCTGCCCCGGCGAGATCAACACCGCGATCCTCTCCCCCGGCACCGATCAGCTCCTCTCCCGGATTCCCATGAAGCGCCTGGGCTCGCCGGCCGAGGTGGCGGCCGCGATCTACTACCTGTGCAGCCCCCAGGCGTCCTACGTGACCGGCGCCGAGATCCCGGTCAACGGCGGCCAGGACGTCTACTGACGCGGGCGGCCCGCTCCGAATGCCAGCCTGAGCAGCGCGCCGCCGGCGATCCGCCCCTCACCGTGCATCGTAGCCGCGCGGCACGGCTGCCGCGCCCGCGCATCGATCCGGGCGGCTACGCCTTTCGAACGCGCCCGCTTTGGGGCATCATGGCGTGACCACGCCGCCAGAGCCGAGAGGGAACGCCCCATGCCCAAGGTGCTGATCGTTCAGCCATTTCACGCAGACGGGATGAAGCTGTTCGCGGCGCGCCCGGACGTTGCCTGCGAGATCGTCGACGGGTCGCTCGAGGAGCTCGCGGAGAAGATCGCGGACGCCGACGGCGTGACCATCCGCACCTCGTCGCTGTCTGCTGAGCTCCTCGAGCGGGCGCAGCGCCTGAAAGTCGTCTCGCGCCACGGCGTCGGCTACGACAACATCGACGTCGCAGCGCTCACCCGGCGCGGCATCCCGCTCGCGATCGCGGCCGACGCGAATGCCACCGCGGTCGCCGAGCACACGCTGTTCTTCATGCTGGCGCTCGCCAAGCAGGGCCTGCGCTACGACCGCGCGACCCGCGAGGGACAGTGGGCGGTGCGCAACAGCCTGGCGGCGGTCGATCTCCTGGGCCGCCGCGTCCTGGTCATGGGCTTCGGCCGGATCGGCCGCGAGGTCGCCAAGCGCTGCGCCGCCTTCGGCATGGCCGTCAGCGTCTACGACCCCTACGTCCAGGCGAACGTGATCGAGGCCGCGGGCGACTCCGCTCGGTGCCCGACTTCCAGGCCGCCCTGCCCGAGACCGACGTTCTCACGGTCCATATGCCGCTCGGCGCCGAGAGCCGCGGCCTGATCGGGGCCACCGAGCTCGCGGCGCTGCCCGACCACGCCTTCGTGATCAACGCCGCCCGCGGCGGCATCGTCGACGAGACCGCCCTCCACGCCGCGCTGACCTCGGGCCAGATCGCGGGCGCCGGCCTCGACGTGTTCGACCGGGAGCCGCCGCCGGACGACCACCCGCTGTTCGGCCTCGACAACGTGATCCTCAGCCCGCACAGCGCCGGCCTCAGCAAGGAAGCCGCGATCCGCATGGCGATCTCGACCGCCCGCAACGCCCTCGCCGGCATCGACGGCAAGCTCGACCCCTCGATGGTCGTCAACCGGGAGGTGCTTTGAGGGAAATGCCGAATGACGCCGGGAAAGAATGAGTCGCCAGACGGGCCGATCGTTGCCGGGCCGGGCGCTCCGGCGATCTCCGCCGTCGGGGCATCCCTGGTTGTCCACGAGTGGAGCGAGTCCGGCCCCACCTATCTGCACGTTCACCGCACGGACGACGAAGCCTGGCACGTCCTCGAGGGATCGCTGCGGTTCCGC